>JBAVTK010000500.1:0-6164 GCA_049696095.1 Aliidongia sp.
CGCTTCACTTCAGCGCGTCGTTGTTTGCCTTTTTGATGTCGGAACCATTTCCGGCCAAGCCTTCCAGGTCCCCACCGCGTGAATGATCCCGTAGAACAAAACGATCGCCGAACTCCAAATCAGGAACTCTGGGCTCCGACCCGGCACCATATAGACGAGCATAGCCGGGAGCGCTGCTGCCCTGAGCAAGTAAATTGCGGAAATGAGGACTAGGGCTGGCCTGAGTAGAGGCAGTCGCGGCAACAGTCCCGCTCCCGACAGTGCGTAAGCCGCCCACGTGCCGACGATCGCGGCAATCAACGAAGCGATTATAGCTGGCTCGGCCGCCCCTTGCCCGGCGAGCCTCGCCATCCGCTCGCCAGCGCCGAAGAAACGGTACCAGGATGGGCCACCCGCAATGCAACCGAGATGTATCACAGCGCCAAAGCCGCTGAGGACGCCACCTGCCAAAAGCCATCCGCTCCGCATCGTGTTCCACTTAGCTCATACCAACCCGCGCCGCCGGACGGTAGCCGCTCGACCCATCCTACCGCAAGGTCAGAGATGCAGACGCGCCTATCAATTCGTCGGCGGCCCACAACCTTGCCGATCGTCATCAGAACTTCCGAGAGGCGTCCAGCCTGGTTTTCATCCTTGCGAACCTCATCATTCGAACGCCGTCGTTGTAAGCGCGGGAATTCCAGGGACGTCTTACGTCATCCCTTCGTGCCTCACATTGGGATTATGGTTTGCAATGGTTGCGCCAGGAAGGCACCAAAGGCCAAAACTACGGCTGGACCTAATAGTTCGACAAAAAACGGGACAGGCATCACGGGTATCTCATTCCAAGAATGGTCGCAAGCCGTGCGGAAACCTGATCAAGAAATTGTGCCGAGGCCATGCCGATAAATGAAGCATTGCGGGCACGCCAATCGATCGCCCTGACCTGATCGACGAGAACCGCCCCGGTCGGCTTCATGCCCAGGGGGAGCGGCACTTCGAAGGGGCCGCCCCTCATCTGGTTTGTGATCGGGCAAGCGATCAGCCTGCCTGTGCCGATATTGAATATTTTCGGCGAGAGAATAATTGCCGGCCGTCTACCGGCCTGTTCGTGGCCGGCATGGGGGGTGAAATCGGCCCAAATGAAATGCCCGCGCTGCGGCTGAATCTCGGGATCGTCATAATAGGCCATGAACGATCACCAAGTTTCATCGCCAACGGGATGACCCCACTCAACCTCTTCATGATGGTGCAGGGCCGGATCATAGGCGGCCATCAGCTCTTCAATCCGGAAGATTGGGCGGGCCGGCGTCACGATCAAGCGGCCATCCTCGACCTGGAATTCGACGTTTGCGCCCTCCAGCAACCCGGCATCATCCGCAACCGACTTCGGCAAACGCAGCGCGAGGCTGTTGCCCCACCGTCCGACGGTGCTCTTCATGGCTCGGCCCTCCTGTCGATGTGTCTACATGGAATATACGCCGGTCGGCCGAGAAGTTCAATGTTGCCGCGGCAGGCCCATCCAGGACACGAGACATAACCGCATCCAAATCCATTGCAGGTTCATGCCACGATAGCGCGCACGCCCGACAGCGCTTCCTACATCGTCTCGATCGCGACGCTGGTCGAGCCGTGCAGCCCGCCTGCGGCATCGGTGAAGCGCACGAAGATCCGCGAAGCCGCCGGGGCAAACGGGATGGCGCCGCTCGATTGCAGGAAGACCGAGAAGGTCGGCGAAGCGCCGCCGGCATCGTCGAGCGTGACCGACGCGGCCGGGGCGGCCAGGCATTGGCCGGTGGCCGGGTCGGTCTGGCAGATCGTGGCCGTGACCGGCAAGGTCGCCCCACCGGTATCGACCGACACGGTGAGGCTCGCTTCGGCGCCGACATTGAAGCTGGCGATGGCGAAGGCCCCGGCCCCGCCCACGGGCAAAGCCACGATGCCGCCGCCCGTCGCGGTCGCCGCGATCGCGATGACATCGGCGACCGGCGTGCCCGACATCACGAGATCGACGGTATCGACGCCGATGATTGGGGCGGCGAGCGTCTGAACCGCGCCGCTCGCACAGGTGAAGTCGAGCGGCAGGCCCGGTGCGCTGAACGGCATCGTGCCCTGGAAGGCCAGCAGAAAGCTCTGCGTGCCGTTATTGCCGGCGATCGTGACCGGGGTATCGAGTGTGCCGGTCAGCAGGTTGGTCGCCGGATCGGTCGTCTGGAAATCCAGCGTCAGGCCGGAAGGCGCCGAGGGTAGCAGCGCGATCCGGCAATTATCGAGTGCGGCCGAACCGGCATTGATCATCGTGGCGAACAAGGTCGCCGGGTTGCCGACCTCGACCGAGCGCGAGCCCGGCAGGACCGCAGCAACGAGAAGCGGCGGCGCGGCCAGAATCTCCTCGATCGCATTATTGCCGGTATCGGCGACGAAGACATTGCCATTCCCATCGACCGCGACGCCTTCGGGGAAATTGAAGGTCGTGGCCAGCGTGTTGACGATGGTGTAGCCGCCGGCCGCCAGGATCTCCTTCACGGCATTATTGACCGCATCGGCCACGAAGACATTGCCGGCACCGTCGACCGCGACGCCCTCGGGCTGGTTGAAGCCGCCGCCCAGCGGGTTGACCGTGACGAAGCCGCCCGCCGCCAGAATCTCCTCGACCGCATTGTTGCCGGCATCGGCGACAAAGACATTGCCGCTCGCATCGAGCGCGACCGATTGCGGAAAGCTGAAGGTGAAACCGTTGCCCAACGGGTTGACCGTGACATAGCCGCCGGCCGCCAGAATCTCTTCGACCGCATTGTTCCCGGTGTCGGCGACGAAGACATTGCCATTCGCATCGACCGCCATGCCGCCCGGATGATTGAAGCCGCTGCCGAGCGTCCTGATCGCGCCGCCGCCGGCCGGAATCATCTTCACCGCACTGTTGAAGCTGTCGGCGATGAAGACATCGCCCTGGGTATCGATCGCGACGGCGCCGGGACCGCTGAGGCCGGTGCCGATCGTCTCGACCGTGACCAAGCCGCCCGCCGCCAGGATTTCCTGGATCCCGCCCTGTGCTGTGTCGGCCACGAAGACATTGCCGGCCGGATCGAGCGCGATACCGGCCGGGGCGATGAAACCGCTGCCGATCATCGTCGCGTTGGCATAGAAGCCGGCCGCCAAGAGTTGTTCGACCGCTTCATTGCCGGTATCGGCGACATAGAGATTGCCGGCGCCATCAAGTGCGACACCGGTCGGGATGCCGAAGACGAAGCTGCCGCCCAGCGTATCGATCACGGTATTGTTGCCGGCCGCCAGGATCTCCTTGACCGCGACATTGCCAGTATCGGCGACGAAGACATTGCCTGCGCGATCGACCGCGACGCCGCCGGGAAAACTGAACCCTTGGCCCAGAATATTGATCGTGGTGAAGCCGCCGGCCGCAAGGATCTCCTTGATCGCACTATTGCCGGTATCGGCGACGAAGACATTGCCGGCACTGTCGATCGCAACGCCGCCTGGACTGCTGAAACCGCTGCCGAGCGTGCGGATGGTGGTAAAGCCGCCGGCTGCCACGAGTTCCTCGATCGCGTCATTGCCGGTATCTGCGACATAGACATTGCCGGCGCCATCGACGGCGATGCCGCCCGGCGCGTTGAAGCCGCTGCCGAGAGTCCGAGGCGGGCCGCCCGCGGCCGGGATCTCATAGACCCGGCTATCGATCGTATCCACCGCGAAGATGTTGCCCTGCGCATCGACTGCGATGGCGGGCGGTGGGCTGAAGCCGCTGGCCAGCGTCTCGGCCGTGACATAACCGCCGGCCGCGAGCAATTCCTTGACGGCAGAGTTGCCGGTATCGGCGACGAAGGCGTTGCCCTGGCCGTCGAGTGCGACGGCGGCCGGAGCGAGCAACCCGCTGCCGCGCGTGACGATCGTCTGGGCGGCGGCCGACGTGCCGACCAACAGCAGGGTCAGGCTCAGCCACGTCGAAAATTTCATGGAGCCACCCTCCGGCCTATTCGCGGGCGACGGCACGCCAGCCGATATCGCGGCGGCAGAACCCGCCGGGCCACTCGATCGCATCGACCGCGCGATAGGCCAGTTGCTGTGCCTCGGCCACGCTGTCACCCAACGCCGTCACCACCAGCACCCGGCCGCCATCGGCCACGAGTGTACCAGCCGCTAGTTTAGTTCCGGCATGGAAAATCTCGATCGCCGGATCTGTCGCGATTGCCGTGTCGAGGCCGGCAATCGCGGTGCCGATCCGTGGCGCCTCGGGATAGCCCTCGGCGGCGAGCACCACGCCCAGGGCCGCGCGTGCATCCCAGCTGAGCGAGATCGTGTCGAGCGCCCCATCGCGCACCGCGACCAGCGCCGGCAACAGATCGGATTTGAGCCGACGCAGCAGCACCTCGCATTCCGGATCGCCGAAACGGGTATTGTATTCGATCAATTGCGGCCCGTCGGCCGTCAGCATCAGCCCGGCGAACAGCACGCCCTTGAAGGGACGGCCCTCGCGCGCCATGCCGTCGAGCGTCGGGCGGATGATGCGCTCCATCACCGCGCGCTCCAGCGCCGGGCTGAGCGCCGGGGCCGGGGAATAGGCCCCCATCCCGCCGGTATTGGCGCCGATATCACCGTCGCCGACCGCCTTGTGATCCTGGGCCGAGGCGAGCGGCACGGCATGGGCGCCATCGACCAGCGCGAAGAAGCTGACCTCTTCGCCAACCAGTGCCTCTTCGATCACCAGTTCCGCGCCCGCGGCGCCGAATTTCCGGTCGAGCATCAAGGCATCGACCGCGGCCAGCGCCTCATCGACGCTCTGCGCCACGACCACGCCCTTGCCGGCGGCCAGACCATCGGCCTTGACGACGATCGGCGCGCCGCGCCGCCGGATCTCGGCCTTGGCCGCTTCGGCATCGGCGGTGCGCAGATAGGCCGCGGTCGGGATGCCGTATTTGGCGCACAAATCTTTGGTGAAGCCCTTCGATCCTTCGAGCACGGCGGCCGCGGCGTTCGGGCCGAAGCACCGGATGCCGTGCGCCTCCAGATGATCGACCAGCCCGGCGACGAGCGGCGCTTCCGGCCCGACCACGACGAAATCGATGCGCTCGGATCGAGCCAAAGCCAGCAGCCCGGCAAAATCCAGTGCGGCGACCGCGCGGCACTCGGCGACCGCGGCGATGCCGGCATTGCCCGGCGCGCAGAACAGTGCATCGCAGAGCGGCGACGCGGCAATCGCCCAGCACAACGCGTGCTCGCGCCCGCCCGACCCAACAACCAGAACCCGCATGCCACTCTTCTCCCTAGCACCGGCATCCGGCACTTGCCGAAACACCGGGTTCCGCTTGTATCATAGGCGATGCCCTCAGAAAGCCCCCAAGCGCCCGCCGCCGCCAGCAACGTCCCGGTCTACTCGGTCAGCGAGATTTCCGGTGCCCTCAAGCGTACCATCGAACTGGCCTATGGCCATGTCCGGGTGCGCGGCGAAATCTCCGGCTGCAAGCGCCACAGCTCCGGCCATGTCTATCTGGCACTGAAAGACCTGGATGCGCTGATCGACGCCGTCTGCTGGCGCGGCACGGCCGGAAAGCTCAGCATTGCCCCGCAGGACGGCATGGAGGTGATCGCCACCGGGCGCCTCACCACCTTCCCCGGCCGGTCGAAATATCAGTTGGTGATCGAGCAGATGGAGTTGGCCGGCGAAGGCGCGCTCCTGAAGCTGTTGGAGGAGCGCAAGCGCAAGCTGGCCGGCGAGGGACTGTTTGACGAAGCGCGCAAGCGCAAGCTGCCCTATCTGCCGCGCGTGATCGGCATAATTACCTCGCCGACCGGTGCGGTGATTCGCGACATCCTGCATCGGCTGAACGACCGCTTTCCCCGGCACGTTCTGCTTTGGCCGGTTGCCGTACAGGGCGAGGGTGCTGCGGCGCAGATCGCGGCGGCGATCGCCGGCTTCAACCGAATCGAACCCGGCGGCACCGTGCCGCGCCCAGACCTGCTGATCGTCGCGCGCGGCGGCGGCAGTCTGGAAGATCTAATGGCGTTCAACGAGGAAATCGTGGTCCGGGCCGCGGCGGCCAGCGCCATCCCGCTGATCTCGGCGGTCGGGCACGAGACCGACACGACCTTGATCGATTTCGCCGCCGACCGCCGCGCCCCGACGCCCAGTGCCGCGGCCGAGATCGCCGTGCCGGTCCGGCTCGATC
>JBAVTK010000501.1:0-6904 GCA_049696095.1 Aliidongia sp.
CGGCCGGGGCGACGGCGAGCAGGCGGGTCGCGAGCCGGCGCAGCCAGGGCCGCAATTTCAGATCGAGGAAGCCTTCCATCACCACCTGACCCGCGAGCGTGCCGGTCAGCGTCGAACTCTGGCCGGAGAACAGCAGCGCCAGCGCGAAGACAATTGCCGCAACCGGCGCGCCGAGCAGCGGCGTCATCAGCTCGTAAGCGTCCTGGATCGCCGCGATCTCGGTGTGGCCGGTATGGTGAAAGGTCGCGGCGGCCAGCACCAGGATCGCGCCATTGACCAGCAAGGCGAGCGTGAGGGCGATGCAGGTATCGAGCGTGGAAAAGCCGATCGCCTCGGCGCGGCCGGCATTGTCGAGTGCGAAGCGCCTGGTCTGGACGATCGAGGAATGCAGATAGAGATTATGCGGCATTACGGTGGCGCCAATGATGCCGACGGCGATGAAGAGTGCGCCCTCGTCCCGAATGATCGAGGCTTGCGGTACCAGGCCGGCGGCCAAGGCGGCGAGATCGGGCTGCGCCATAAATATTTCGAAAACGAAACAAAGCATGATGAGCAAGATCAGGCCGATCACGATCGCCTCGACCAACCGGAAACCGAAGCGCTGGAGCGACAGCACGATCAGCGTGTCGAACGCGGTCAGCAGTACGCCCCAAAGCAGCGGCAGGCCGAACAGCAGCTGAAGCGCAATTGCCGTGCCGACCACTTCGGCCAGATCGCAGGCGATGATGCCGATCTCGGCGAACAGCCAGAGCGCGCGCGAGACCGGGCGCGGCCAGGCATCGCGGCAGGCCTGGGCCAGATCGCGGCCGGTCGCGATGCCGAGCCTGAGGCTCAGCACCTGCAACAAAATCGCCATCAGGCTCGACAGCACCACAACGGACAGCAGCGTGTAGCCATAGGCCGAGCCGCCGCCCAGATCGGTCGCCCAATTGCCGGGATCCATATAGCCGACCGAGATCATGTAACCCGGGCCGCCGAAGGCGAGCAGCTTGCGCGCGAAGCCCCGTGCCGGGATCGCGATGCTGCGATGCAGCTCGGTCAGCGACGCGGCACTATCGCGGCGCCAGGAACCATCGGGGGGAGCGATCATCAGGTTCCTCGGTCGGAACGACCCCGCCTGCCGGTTCATGACAGGGTCGTCAGCGCCTCCGGCGTGAAGGGCAGTAATGCGTCATATTGCGCATCGCGGACCTTGCGCGTCCAGGACGGATCGACCAGCAGCGCGCGGCCGACAGCGACCAGATCGAACTCGTCATGCCCAAGCCGTTCCAGCAGCTCGTCGACGCCGGTGGCCGAGGAACTCTCGCCGCGGAACGAGCCGATGAATTCGTCCGACAGCCCGACGCTGCCGACCGTGATGGTCGGCTTGCCGGTCAGTTCGCGGGTCCAGCCGGCCAGGTTCAAAGTCGAGCCGTCGAATTCCGGTTCCCAGAATTTGCGCTGCGAGCAATGGAAGATATCGACCCCGGCCTCGCTGAGCGGCTTCAGGAACCGGGCGAGTGCTTGCGGCGTCGGCGCCAGTTTGGCGGTGTAATCCTGCAGCTTCCATTGTGAAAAACGCAGGATGATCGGGAAATCCGGCCCGGTGGCGCAGCGGACCGCCTCGATGATTTCGACAGCAAAGCGGGTGCGGCCGACCATGTCGCCGCCATATTCATCCTCGCGCCGGTTGGTACCTTCCCAGAAGAATTGGTCGATCAGATAGCCGTGGGCGCCGTGAAGTTCGATTCCGTCGAAGCCCAACGCCTGGGCATCGGCGGCACCCTGGGCGAAGGCAGCGACGACACGGGCGATATGCTCGCGGGTCATCGGCTCGCTGTGCTGCACGCCGGGCTTGGTCAGGCCGGACGGGCCGGCGCTGGGCAATTCTGGATGCGGTGCCGCCGCCGGATTGCGTGCCATGCCGACATGCCAAAGCTGCGGCATGATCTTGCCGCCCGCGGCATGGACCTCCTCGACGACATGGCGCCAGCCATCCAGCGACGGCCCATAGAAGTTTGGGATGTCGGCATTCATCGTCGAAACCGGATCGGCGATCGTGGTGCCTTCGGTGATGATGAGGCCAGTCGCCCCTTCGGCCCGGCGGCGGTAATATCCCGCGACATCCGGTCCGGGAACCCCATCGGGCGATTTCGAGCGGGTCATCGGCGCCATCACAACCCGGTTTGCGAGGGTAAGGTCACGCAGATGAAACGGGCGGAACAGAGGTGCAACGGAGTCGGTCACGCAATATCTCCCAGATCGGATCATTCCTTGTGCCACACGCCTTGTGCCACACGACGGAAATGACCGGTATGGCCGGCAACCGGAGAGCAGCAATGCGCCGAGCTTCATCAAATTTCTGTGATTCGCCGGCATTGCGCGCTATCGGTGAGCTATCTTCTCGATGAACCATTGCAGGAGTGGCCACATGACGGCGAAAACGGCATTCGATTTCGAATTCGAAAGTCTGCGGGGCACGAAAATGCCGCTGGCCGAGTTCGCCGGAAGGCCGGTGATCATCGTCAATACCGCGTCGAAATGCGGCTTCACCCCGCAATATGCCGGGCTCGAGGCGCTGTGGCAGCGGCACAAGGCCGAAGGGCTGGTCGTGCTGGGCGTGCCGTGTAATGATTTCGGCGGCCAGGAACCCGGCAGCAGCGACGACATCACCTCGTTCTGCCAGATCAATTACGGTGTCGATTTTCCGATGACCGGCAAGGTTCACGTCAAGGGTGTTGACACCCACCCGCTGTTCCGCTGGATTGCAGCGCAGGGCGGCTTCTGGTCGCGGCCGCGCTGGAATTTCTACAAATACCTGATCACTCGCGATGGTGAGCTGAAAACGTGGTTCAGCAGCCTGACCACGCCGAACGCGGCAAAGTTTACGCGTGCGGTCGATGCTCTGATCGGCGGGAAATAACCCAGCATTCCGGTACGGTCACCGTTCCGCATCCCAAGCGCGATTTGCCAATCGGGGCGAAGTGACGCATCAAGCGTCAATTCGGCGTGTCGCTGCTCGGCGGCGGGCATTGTGGTCCATTCTGTCACCAGATACTCGAACGCTTTGGTTCTGCAATTATATGGGGCAATAATGTGCGGTGGCGCTATAATTTGCAACTTCAAATCTGAACCGCTTTGGCGTACACTTTTTCGGTATATGGGGGAAGCATACACGGGAATCGGGAATTTTGGCTAATCCAGCAATTCAAATGAATTGACCCGGAGTCCAACCGCCAATCTACGCCTCAGGATTGAGAATTCCAGGTTAAGGGGTGGCTGAGAAAATGATGCTCGACATAGACAGGAATAAGGCGCGATCATCGAAAGATGAATACCACCAAAACGAGTTAAATATTGCCCTGGATTCTAATAATTTTGCGAATTTTCTACCAAGGATTCGGGTCGGAGAAAAGGTTTTGGATATTGGTTGCGGCGCGGGCCAGACGCTGATAGCGGCGTGTCCACTACGCATACCAGGTGAGGGCGGCGGCTGTGTGACTTGTGCCCGAACAGATGACGCGTGCCATGGCTGGGCCTGCGGCGTCGATATCGATCAGGACGCGCTCAGGTTGGGGCGGGCTTGGAGCGACGTTCTGCATCTGCAGCACGCGTCTGCTGAACATTTACCTTACAATGATAAGCAATTTGATATTGTCATCTCCCGAGTCTGTCTCTACTTAGTCGACATGCAAGCGGCCCTGTCCGAAATCCGTCGTGTCTTGCGACCCGGTGGTAGAATCTGGTTCACTCTGCACCGATTTTCTATGGTTAGGCAGCAACTCACAGGAAAAAACTGGCGCGGCCGAATATTTCTTACTTATGTCGTGCTGAACGGTTTGCTCTTCCATCTGACGCTTCGCACTTTAGCGTTATTTAATCGGCGAGAATACTGGCAAACCTCCTCTGCGATGCGGAGAGTCCTGAAGAAATATCAATTCGAGAAAATTAATTGCGCAATCAAAGGAAACACCCTCATCGTTTCAGCAAGCCTCGGTGTCTCTCTGGAAGAAGCTTGAGTCTTTGGCGTGGTCTATGATCTTTTGAAGGATCGCGATCGCGGAGTTCCGAGGGCAGCTATTCAAAATAGGGGCGCGAGATTGCGGTAGGGACACCGACTATTGGCAGTTCCAGCGACAACAGTCTGTGCCGCAGAACTCCCACTTCCGCACCTTCCCAGCCGCCACACGTTCAATATCTCTGCCAACTCCGGCGGCAGCCCCGGCGCCCCGCCGTCTTCGCCAATCCCGCCAGCGTCACGACCTGGGCTACGCGCTCCTTCCGGTCCTCCAGATCAGCCGGTTCGCCGCCTTGGTCACCGCCTTCAGGGAAGCCGTGACGATGTTCTTGTCGCGCCCGACGCCGAAGAGGGACGGGCCGCCGTCAAGGCGCATTTCGACATAGGCGATGGCCGCGGCGTCGGCGCCTTGACCGAGCGCGTGCTCGTGATAATCAACCACTTCGAGGCCGAGGCCCAAGGTCCGGCACAGCGCATCGACATAAGCATCGATCGGTCCGCTACCGCTGCCCTCGACCCGTCGGATCTCGCCCCCGATCCGGATCGTCGCGTCGAGCAACCGGCCGCGTGTGTGGTCGGGCAGCGAATGGTGATCGACGAACGCCAGCGGTCCGGTTTCGACCAGATATTCGGCGCTGAAGCAGTCCCAGATCCGCTCGGGCGTGATTTCCGTACCGTCCTGATCGGCGATCTGCTGCACGATTCGGCTGAATTCGACCTGGAGCCGGCGCGGCAGGGCGATGCCGTAATCCTGTTCCAACAGATAGGCGATGCCGCCCTTGCCCGACTGGCTGTTGATGCGGATCACCGCCTCGTAGCCGCGGCCGATATCCTCTGGATCGATCGGCAGATAGGGGACTTCCCAAAGCGCGGAATTGGCGGTGCGCCGCGCCTTCAGCCCCTTGTTGATGGCATCCTGGTGCGAGCCGGAAAAGGCGGTGAAGACCAGATCACCGGCATAGGGATGGCGCGGATGCACGGGCAGGCCGGTGCAATATTCCGCCTCCTTGACGATTCGGTCGATGTCGGACAAGTCGAGGCCCGGTGCGACCCCCTGGGAGAAGAGATTGAGCGCCAGCGTCACGATATCGACATTGCCGGTGCGCTCGCCATTGCCGAACAGCGTCCCTTCGACCCGCTCGGCCCCGGCCATGATGGCGAGTTCGGCCGCGGCCACGCCGGTGCCGCGGTCATTATGCGGATGGATCGACAGAATCAGACTGTCGCGGTCACGGATATTGCGCGCGAACCATTCGATCTGGTCGGCATAGATATTGGGCGTCGCCATCTCGACGGTGGCGGGCAGATTGATGATCAGCCGGCGTTGCGGTGTCGGCTGATACACAGCGGCGACCGCCTCGCAGATTTCCTGGGCGAAATCGAGTTCGGTGCCGGTGAAGCTTTCGGGCGAGTACTGATAAATGATCTCGGTCTCGCGCTCGATTTTCGCGGCGCACTCCCGGATCAGCCGGGCACCGCTGGTCGCGATGTCGATGATGCCCGGGCGGTCGAGCCCGAACACGACCCGCCGCTGGAGCGTCGAGGTCGAATTATAGAGATGCACGATCGCGCGCTTTGCCCCGCTCAGGCTCTCGAAGGTCCGGCCGATCAGTTCCTCGCGCGCCTGGGTCAGCACCTGGATCGTCACATCGTCCGGGATGGCGCCGTCCTCGATGATCTCGCGCACGAAATCGAAATCGGTCTGCGAGGCGGCGGGAAACCCGACCTCAATTTCCTTGAAGCCCAGACGGATCAAGGTGTCATAGAGCCGCCGCTTGCGCTCCGGCCCCATCGGCTCGATCAGCGCCTGATTGCCGTCGCGCAGATCGACGCTGCACCAGGTCGGCGGCTTGACGATCGTCCGGTCCGGCCAGCGGCGATCGGGCAGCGCGATCGGCTCGAACGGGCGGTATTTGGGCCGGGGATCGATCGGCATCACCGTGCCCCCGCGGCGATTTGCGGTGCGACGGAACGGAATGCAGGCGTGGATCGGGAAAATATCATGATGACGGCTTCGATCGGGAGAAACGGAATACGAACAGGCTTTACCCGGCGCTGCTATGGCGCCGGGCTGGTAAGGAGCCGTGCGATGGTCCGATCGAAATTCGACATGGCGTTGAGGCTAGCGTGTCGAGGTGCGGGCGGTCAAGCAGTACCATCCGCCCGGAAGATCGCTTCTCGCCCGCCCCGACGCAGCCATCTTGCCCCGATCCCTGCCCGGCGCTACACAGGCGCCATGCCCATCGCCCGCAACATTGACCGCACGGCTCTGCCGTGACGGTCCATATCGAACTCGGCACCACGCTGTCCGGTGCGCCGGCCCATATCGATCTTGAGGAGTTGCTCGCGACCCGCGCGCTGATCCAGGGCAATAGCGGGTCGGGCAAGAGCCATTTGCTGCGCCGGCTGCTGGAGCAGAGCGCTGCCGCGGTGCAGCAGGTGATCATCGATCCGGAGGGCGATTTCGTCACGCTGGCCGACGGGTTCGGCCATCTGGTGATCGACGCCGAGACCTTTACCGAAGGCGCCTTGCACCGTGCCGCCTTGCGGGTGCGCGAACATCGGGTTTCGGTCGTGCTCAATCTCGAAGGTCTTGAGGTCGAGCGGCAGATGCGCCACGCCGCGGCCTTTCTGGGCGGGCTGTTCAATGCCGATCGCGATTTCTGGTACCCCGTGCTGGTCGTGGTCGATGAGGCTCAGTTGTTTGCCCCGAGCGCGGCCGGCGACGTCGCGGACGAGGCGCGCAAGTTGTCGCTCGGCGCCATGACCAATTTGATGTGCCGCGGCCGCAAGCGCGGTCTGGCCGGCGCGATCGCGACCCAGCGTCTGGCGAAGCTTGCCAAGAATGTCGCGGCCGAGGCGTCGAATTTCCTGATGGGCCGCACATTTCTCGATATCGACATGGCG
>JBAVTK010000502.1:0-1790 GCA_049696095.1 Aliidongia sp.
CGCAACGACCGGACGCAGAGGTATTTATTACATTGTGCTCTCGAAGGACGGTCATGTGGACGTGGGGATCTGACGAATAGCGGCCGAGTACCCTGGACCCCTGGGCGGAAAGCTTGGTCGCGGAACCAGTGGACCGCAAGTTGTGGATATGGCAAAGTTTACTATGGAGCGTGTCGGTGATCGCCCCGCGGGCGCGGCTCCCCACGATTGTCTTGGAGTGACGGAAGAAGCAAATCCGAGGGACACTCATGGGTTTTGACGATCATTGTTCCGTCCTAGGCGATTGTTGTGGATGATGAGTGAAGTTTTGGGAGTTGAGGTCCGATGGCCTATGTTCCTGGATTTGAGAATGATATTTTCGTTTCCTATTCCCATGCTGACAACGAGCCAGATCCCCGCGGCGAACGGTGGGTCACGGACTTCGTTAAATATCTGGAAGTCGAGCTGCGCCGCCGCCTTTGCGGCACGGACGAATTGACTGTATATTTTGATCTCTCGAGTCTTCGCGGCAACGACCACCTCAAAGAGCTTCTGGACAGCGCTCGGAAATCGGCAGTTTTCGTCGCTGTGCATTCACGTGCGTACGCCGCACGTCCCTGGACACGCGATGAACTTGAGGCGTTCAGCTCGGTGGCGAACGAGCCTGGGAGGCTGTTCGCGCTAGAGATTCTCCCACTCGACGAGGGCGAAAACTACTTGCCGCAGATCGAGTCCCTCAATCGCCCGCAATTTTATTGGACCAACGAGCCGGAATCGCGAGTTCCTTACCCTATTACCCCGCGCCAGCCTCCCGACGACCGCTACATCCGGAAGCTTCAGGACCTTGCCGAACATCTGCGGTGCCAGCTCCGCCTCATGCGGGACGCGAGGTCAGCCTCGGCATCCTTCAAGGCATCGGCGGCCGAACCCTCCAGAGCGGAGAGTGCGGTGCTGCTCGCCCAGGTGACCGATGACCTCGATGAGGATAGGGAGCAGGTGCGCCGGTACCTTGAGCAGTTCAGCGTGCCAGTAATTCCCGAAAGGCTATATCCACAGGGAGGATATGATTTCGCCCAGGCCTTCCGGCGCGACATCCGGCGGGCGCGCTTGTTTGTACAATTGGTCGGCCCAGTTGGCTCTCGCTGTCCGCCTGACCTGCCGAAGAGCTACGCTCAGTTCCAGTACGACACCGCGCGGGCCGCGGGATTGCCGACACTGCTGTGGCGGCGCCCCGATATTGACCCGGTGAGTGTCAACAACCAAGACCGGGCCTTGCTGTTCGAGTCCGGAGTCGTCGCAATGACCTTCGAAAGTTTCAAGGCTGAGATCCTTCGGCTCTTCCGCGTCACCGACGCCCCCAAGGCACCACCGCCGCTGGCCTCCTCCGATCCGTCGATCTTCATCAATGCCGACCAAAGCGATCTCGACCTGGCCAGGGAGCTCCAGCAGGAATTCGCTCGGAACAAATGCTCCGCGGCGATCCGAATGTTCGGCGGTCAGGCAGCGGCCGTGAACAACGACTTAAGGGGCAATATCGTGGATTCCGACGCGATCGTGCTCGTTTACGGTAAGGCGCAACGTGAGTGGGTCCGGGCGCAATTGCGACTTTACAATAAGTATAAGATTGAACGCCGCGAGCCCGCCCGTATGCTCGCGATCTATGTTTGTCCTCCGGAGCCCAAGGAAGACATCGATATGGTCGTTCCGGAGGCTCGGGAGATCGATTGTCGGCTTGCGTTCACCCTCAATCACGTGCAACAGATAGTAGCCGAACTTCGAGCATGACGTGGATGGAGCGCCGTCGCCTGCCG
>JBAVTK010000503.1:0-2086 GCA_049696095.1 Aliidongia sp.
CGACGAAGATCCAGATTTCATGAGCCGGCCGGTCGGCGCACTCGTCGCCGGCATTTGCACCGACCTCTATCTCGACCCGGATTGGCACCTGTGGCAGCACGAACGCTGGGCGGTCAAGGAAATCCGCGACAAACCGCCCGGTTCACCCTATGCCACTTGGCTGCCCGAACCGGATGATGAGCCGGACAGTACCGCGCACGATCCGCCGGGCGCGGTCTCTTGACCGGCGGCGCTAAGTTACCGCAACCAAACGACTTTATGGCGAGTGGGACTGGCCTCCGTGCCCGTCTCGCGGCGCAGCCGCGACCGATCGAGCCGCAGATCATCGGATCGGACCTTGGTTGTCGGTTCCCGGCAAGGCGATCGCAGCAATTTTCGATTGTGGTCCGCTGGTGACGAGGGGCAATCGGTCATAGTCACTGTGCAGCGGTACTGGACCCGGTATAGCGGTGTAAAGCTCCGAAAAATTTCATTGCCTCGCGCCACCAAAAAACCGCTGTTCGGCCGTTATATCCCCGCCGGATGATTTCACGGGAGCGGGGGTATGGGGCAGGCGCATCAACTCGTCTTTATCGGCTCTCTGCTTTTGCTTGCCGGCATTCTGGCCGGCACGCTGTCGAGCCGCATCGGCGCGCCCTTGCTCCTGGCCTTTCTCGGCCTCGGCATGGCCGCCGGGTTGGACGGAGCGGGGCTCCAGATCCCCGACAGGGAGGTGGCGTATCTGATCGGCAGCACCGCACTGGCGCTCATTCTGTTCGATGGTGGATTGCACACGCGGCGTCGGGTGTTCCGGCTCGCCTTCAGCCCTTCTTTGTCGCTGGCGACGCTCGGCGTGGCGCTCACCGCCGGCATTACCGCTCTGCCGGCTCATTTCCTGCTGAATCTGGGCTGGATTCAGGCGGGTTTGATCGGCGCGATCGTTTCCTCGACCGATGCTGCCGCGGTCTTTCTGCTGCTGCATCAGCGTGGGCGCGAGATCAGCCACCGGGTGGCGGCGACGCTCGAAACCGAGGCCGGGTTCAATGATCCGGTCGCCGTGTTCCTGACCATCACACTCGTCGAGATGCTGTCGGACCATGGCACGCAGACGATGGCCGAGATCGGCCTGTTTCTGCTGCGCCAGGCGGCAATCGGCACCGGCCTCGGCCTGGCCGGCGGCTGGTTCCTGGTCGGCCTGGTCAATCGCCTGCCGGTCGCAGCCGGGCTTTATCCGATTCTGGTCATGGCCGGTACACTTTGCCTGTTCTCCGGCACCCAGATCGCCGGCGGCTCCGGCTTTCTTGCGGTCTATCTGGCCGGAATCATTTGCGGCACCAGCCGGCTACGCGCGAGTCAGATCATTACGCGCTTTCACGAGGGGATGGCCTGGCTGGCGCAGTTGATCTTGTTCATCATGCTCGGCCTGATGGTCGTCCCGCATCAACTCGTGCCGCAAGTGCCGGCGGCACTCAGCATCGTCCTCGTGCTGGTGTTCGTCGCCCGGCCGCTGGCGGTCTGGATATGCTTGACGCCGTTCCGTTTCACGGTGCAGGAGCGGCTGTTTATCGCCTGGGTCGGTTTGCGCGGCGCCGTACCGATCTTCCTTGCGATGATTCCGAGCCTGAACGGGCTGCCGCATGCCGAGATTTATTCCAACGCCGCCTTTATCGTCGTGCTGGCGTCGCTCGTACTGCAAGGCTGGACCATTGCACCGGCTGCCCGATGGCTGCATCTGGAATTGCCGGGCGAACCGACGCCGGGCCAGCATCTCGATCTGGGCCTGGTAGCCGACAATTCGCGCGAAATATCGGTCTGGCGAGTCGCGGCCGATTCGCCGGCCACCGAGCGCGCCTTCGACATGCTGCGCCTGCCCGGTGCCATCCGTCTGGTGTCTGTGCTGCGCGAGGGCGTGGTCATGGAAATGACCAAGCTGGACCGGCTGCATCCGGGCGACATGGTGCTGGCAGTGGTACCGCCCGAACTGCAATCGAGCATGGACCGTCTGTTTGCGACGCCACCGAAACAAGACCCCGCAGCGGCGATGCTCGGTGAGTTCGTGCTCGATCCGACCGTGAAGTTGGCCCAAGTGATCGATCTCTATGGGTTG
>JBAVTK010000504.1:0-19026 GCA_049696095.1 Aliidongia sp.
GCTGATGGCCGCGGCCGGGCCGGCGGAACGGGCCATGGAGCTTATGGCGCAAATCGTGCTGCCAAGTGCGGCGGCGGCCGAAATGGCTTGGCTGGCGGAGATCGTCGGGCGGATACGCATCGCCAACCCGGAATTGTCGCTGACCATCGACCCGGTGGAAAATCGCGGCTTCGAATATCATACCGGCGTCAGCTTCACGATTTTCGCCCGCGGTATTCGCGGCGAGCTTGGGCGCGGCGGACGCTATCTCGCCGGGGGGGACGGCAGGATCAGCCCGTTAAACACCAAGCGCATGGCGCAACCACCGGAACCGGCGATCGGCTTTACCCTCTATGCCGATACCGTGCTGCGCGCGGTACCGGATGCACCGGCGCCGCACCGAATTTATCTACCGCACGGCACGCCGCGTGCGGTCGGGCAGCAGCTGCGGAACGAAGGCTGGGTCACGCTCGATGGGTTGGCCCCGGCCTCGGCACCGCTCGACGAAGCTCGTCGGCTGCTCTGTAGTCACACTTGGCACGACGGCGCACCGCTCGCCTTGTAACAGAACGGCTCTGCGCGGCGTCCGCTTGCCGGGCGGCGACGGCGATGGCATCTTCATTGCCTTCAAATCGTTTGCAAGGAATTCCGGCATGGCCAATGTCGCCGTTATCGGCGCTCAATGGGGCGACGAAGGTAAGGGCAAGCTCGTCGATTGGCTGTCCAACCGTGCTGAAATCGTGGTCCGTTTCCAGGGCGGGCACAATGCCGGCCATACTTTGGTCATCGGCGAGACGACGTACAAATTGAGCCTGTTGCCCTCTGGTGTGGTGCGGCCGCATAAATTGTCGATCATCGGCAGCGGCGTGGTCGTCGACCCCTGGCATCTGGTCAAAGAGATCGCCGGCATTCGCGAAAAGGGCGTCGCAATCACGCCGGACACGCTGAAACTGGCGGAGAATGCCGCACTGATCCTGCCGCTGCATGGCGCCCTCGACCGGGCGCGCGAGACGGCGCGGGGCGATCAGAAGATCGGCACGACCGGCCGCGGCATCGGCCCGGCCTATGAGGACAAGGTCGGCCGCCGCGCGATCCGTGTGTGCGATCTGGCCGAACCGGACACGCTCGGCGCCAAGGTCGATCTGCTGCTGCACCATCACAACGCCTTGCTGCGCGGCTTGGGCGAGGCCGAGATTGATCGCCAGGGGCTGATCGACGATCTCCTCGCGATCGCACCGCAGATCCTGCCTTATGCCTGCTCGGTCTGGCCGATCCTCGACGAGGCCCGGCGCAACGGCAAGCGCATCCTGTTCGAAGGCGCCCAGGCGGTGATGCTGGATGTCGATCACGGGACATACCCTTATGTCACCTCATCGAACACGGTCGCCGGCCAGGCTGCCGCCGGTTCGGGCGTCGGGCCGGGTGCCATTGGTTATGTGTTGGGCATCGCCAAAGCCTATTCGACCCGCGTCGGTGCCGGCCCATTTCCGACCGAACTGTTCGACGCGACCGGTCAGCATCTGGGCGAGCGCGGCCAGGAGTTCGGCACGGTGACCGGGCGCAAGCGGCGCTGCGGCTGGTTCGACGCCGTGCTGGTCCGCCAGGCGATCAAGGTCGCCGGCATCGACGGCATCGCGCTCACCAAGCTCGATGTGCTGGATGGGCTGGAGGAACTCAAGGTCTGCACCGGCTATCGCTATCGCGGCGAGGTTTGGCAACGCATGCCGCCGGGCCTCACCGCCGACGCGCCGATCGAACCGATCTATGAAAGCTTCGCCGGCTGGCCGGAGAGCACGCGCGGCGCGCGTTCATGGGTCGATCTTCCGGCCTCGGCCGTGAAATACATCCGCCGGATCGAGGAATTGATCGAGGCGCCGCTGGCGCTGCTCTCGACCAGCCCGGAACGGGACGACACGATTCTGGTAAGGGATCCTTTCGCCGACTGAGTTATTTTCGGAAGACCGGATCGACTCATCGGGCGGGGTCAGGCGGGAATCGATGGCGATTGCATTTTCAGGGACAGCCGGCGTCGTGTCGCCGCGGCCTGCCGTGGTGCGGTTGCGGGATCGCTGGGATATTCTTCTCGACACGCCGCTGTCCGAGTTGCGGGCGCCTGCGGCCGCCGCCTACGCCGTCGAGGATCTGCGCTCGGTCGGGATGAGCTTTTTCGCGCTGGTGCCAGATCTTCACCAGCCGATCCGTGGCGCCGCCCTCGGCCTCGCACGCCTCGCCAAACATACCCATGTGCTGACGCCGGTTGACTATGGCGTGGTCGATTGGCCACCGGCCAAGCAGCGTTGTCTGGCGGTCATCTATGAGCGTCCGGCCGGCGGCCCGCTCGCCCCAGTCCCCGATCAGCCGATAACGCCCTGGCTGGAACAGGATATTGTCGAGCGCGTCCTGACCGGTTTGCTGGCCGGCCTGCGCGCTTTGAGCGTGGAGGGCATGACCCATCGCGGCATTCGCCCGACCAACATCTTCTTTCGCGACGCATCGCGGCGGCTGGCCGTGCTGGGCGACTGCATCACCGCCCCACCGGCCGCGCATCAGCCGGCGGCCTATGAAACGATCGAAAGCGCATCGGCCCAGCCGATGGCGCGCGGCAGCGGCACCGGTGCCGACGATCTTTACGCGCTGGGCGTGCTGTGCCTGCATCTGGCGCACGGCATGCCGGCCGGCCACGGCTTCACCGACTTGGCGCTGCTCGACGAAAAGATCCGGCGCGGTTCGTTCAACGCGCTGGTCGGCGATGCACGGCTCAGCCCGGCCATGCTGGAGCTGCTGCGCGGGCTGCTGCTCGACGATCCAGAGGAACGGTGGACTCTGAAGGATGTCGAGGCGTGGCTCGAAGGGCGCCGCTTGACACCCAAGGTAATGTCGCCGGCTCACCGCTCGGCGCGGCCATTCGACATCGCGGGTGAGACCTGTTTTACCGCGCGCGACGCGGCTCGCGCGCTTATCCGCCATGGTGACAGTGCGGTCCACGCCGCGCGCAGTCATGGGCTTCAAGTTTGGCTGGAGCGGTCGCTCGGCAACAAGACGCTGATCGACGGCGTTGGTCGTGCGCTGGCCGACGGCGAGGATCCGAACGGCGGCGGCAGTGCGTTACGCGAGATTCGGCTGGTCGCGCGCGTGGCGATCGCGCTCGATCCGGCGGCGCCGATCCGCTATCGCGCCCAGGCGATTGCGATCGACGGGCTGGGCTCGGCATTGGCCGCCGCCATGTTGAGCGGCGGCGATGTGCAGCCCTTGGCCGAAATCCTGCGCGCCCGGCTGCCGCAATTCTGGTGCCAACGCCAATCGACGGCGCGTTCCGAATTTCTAGCGCAGATGCAGGATTTCGACCGGCTGCGCCGCATCCTGGAGGATCATCGGCCGGGCTTCGGCATTGAGCGCTTGGCCTATGAAACCAGCCCAGCCCTGCCCTGCCTCAGCCCGTTCGTCGCGGCACATTATGTGATCCAGTTGGCCGATCTGCTGCCGGCGCTCGAACTGGCCGCGGCCGAAGGGAAGATCCAGATCCAACCGATCGACCGGCATGTCGCCGCCTTTCTGGCGCATCATACCAAGCAGATCGACGAGGCATCGCTGTTCGCCGTGGGCGGCACCGATCCGACCGGGCGGCTGGTGGGCGCACTCTATCTGCTGGCGCAACTCCAGCACGATCGCGGGCCGGCGGCCCTACCGGCGTTGACACAGCTCTTCGGCCGGCAGGCCAAGCTGCTGATCGACCGCTTCCGCCACCGGCCGACCCGCACGCGGCTGGAGAGCGAGCTGTCCGGCATCCTGGCCGAGGCCAGCCTGCCGAAGCTGCTCAATTTCCTCGACAATGGCGATGACCGGCGACGCGATGCCCATCTCTTCGCGAAAGCCTGCCACAATTTCACCTTGACCCGCCGCGCGATCGAGCGCTGCGAGCGGGAACGCAGCCTGCTGCCCGAGGAGGCGACCCAAACCTCCTCCGCCATCGCCGCCGGGCTTTCGATGCTGATCGGCGTCGTGGTGCTGATGATCTCGGTCCTGGTGTTCGGACCGTTTTAGTTTCCGGTAATGTCGCACTACCAGGGCGTGATGATTATTTGACCGGTTATATCAGCCATTTGCGCTTTACTGCCGCTCCGAATCGCCGAACAAGCGCGTTGATAGGCCGGATAGCGATCGATCGATAGATTGTCGAGCGCCGCTTGTTTTGAAAAATGAAAGACGTGATCGGCATTTGACAGAGCAATTTGGCGGGCCTCGTCACCGGACACGCCCGTCTCCCGCGTGATGGCGCCAAGCAAGAACGGCGCCTCTGTACAGCCGGTGATCGATTTCCCGGTGCGATCATCGATCGCGGTCAGCAGAACGAACCCGGGCGAGGTCGAGCGGTTGTTTATTGCCCATTCGAATTGGTCTTGCAATTGAACGGACAGGGCATCGGCCGCTCTGCCGGAAATTGGTGCGACCGAGACGAGGATGCCCAAACCCAGCAAGAGGCCCCGAAGCGGCCGCTCCAAAATTCTCACCCGCCTGGCCATCGCACTCCGGTACAAAAGGATGCTGTGAACCACATCCGATAGCTGGAAATATCGCATCGTCTCTTATTGCCCTTCATTCAGATTTGAGTTCCATCTATGATAACACGATAAAATTCGTGTTCTATTTCGTTTTCATGGTTCGGGGCTCGAATGCCTTGCATTCCGGTCGCCCACCTCGATCGTCCCCGATCGGCTCGGATGATATTGATCGACCGCCCTTGACAGTCCGACATCGCCACCGCGAGGCTTCTATCCGGCTTATCGGATCGGGATCATGTCATGGCCGAGTTCTTTCACGGGCGACGGCTGCGTTACCAGATTAGCGTGCAAATCGAGGATCGTTGGCAGTTGGTCGCGGTCGTCGAGGACGGGCGCGATGAGCTTGGCCGCACGTTCGAGCGGACCGATCTCGACCGGCTCGAAACCGAGATTCGCAGCCGGGCGCACGCCGCGCTGGCAACGCGCGGCGCCAAGGCCGTGCGCGTGATTCGTGAGCGCATCCGACCCGACGGCTTTATCCTGGAAGAGGTTTTTTTGTTTGAGGAAGCGGCCGCGGTGAAGCCGGTCGAGCGGGCGGTCTCGAATTACGCCGGGCCGGTACCGCTTTGCACCGATGCCGAGGATCTGCTGACCCGGCCGGCGCTGCGCGCGATCGGCTTGATCATGCGGCCCTTGCTCGACCGGCTCGGCATGACACCGATCGAGCTGGTGACGCTGAGCGCGGTCAACGCCTCGGTCAAGCGGGCGGAAAACGCCATCTCGACGGCGATCGCCCGCGCGGCACGGCTTCAGGCCGCGGCGCAGGACGTGCCGGTACGCGACCGCACCGCCCGGATCGAGGCGCTCGCCGAGCAATGCCAGGCGCGTGTCCGCGCGGCGAACCAGACCGCCGACCCGCTCAAGCTGGATGCTCTCGGCCTCGACCGGTTTGCCGCGGCGATCGTCGAAGCCTACCCGGTCGGAGAACAGCGCTTTCGCGCCTTGCGCGGTATTGCCGCATTCATCGCGGGCGCAAGCCGTTATGAGGCGAAACTCGAACGGCTGCTCGAACTCAACCGCCCGCAATTGGGCAGGCCGGCGACCAATCTACTCGATGATGCCGCGGCCTGTCTGGTTGATCATTCGGACGTGGTGCGGATGCTGCTCGGCCATCGGAGCGATCTGCACGCCGCGTTGCTGGCGCTGGCCGGGCTGGCCGAGGGCACCGCACCACCCGGTTCCGAGGCACCGGAGGCCGCAGCACAACTGGCCGCGCTCCTGACCGAGGGCCGTCTGCCACAGACGCGCGCGGCGCTGTGGGATCGGCTGACGCGCAGCCTTGCCGGCCGGCGCGCGCTCGGCGACGGTACTCCGAAGACCGAGCAGGCGGCGATCGCGCATTTGCTGCGCGATCTGCTGCCTCGGCTGCCGGAACCATTCCGGACCGATGCTGCTGCGTCGCTCCAACGGCGCCAGACCGCAGCGCTCCAGGCGATTCTCGACGAGATGGAGTAGTCGCGCCGATCTGCTATTCTCGGCCGATTCCAACCAAGAAGGAGACACTCTCATGCCCCAAGTCGCCCTGGTCTCGATCCTGGCGCCCGACCGTGTCGGGCTGGTGTCGGCGATCGCCGATCATTTGTTTTCCGCCGGCATCAATTTGCGCGACACCACTTTCGCCGCCTTGGGCAAGGGTGCCGAGTTCACCTCGCTGTGCGAATTGCCACCCGGCCTGGGCCTTCACGAATTGGAGGACGGTCTGGCCGCGATCGAGGCGCTGGCCGGGGCGCAGATCCGGGTCGTGCCCTATGCCTTCGACCATGAGGCCGGGCCGATGGATCTGGTCACCCATCGCGTCGAGGTGAGCGGCGGCGATCAGATCGGCCTGATCGCGCGGCTTTCCGAGATTTTCGCGCAATACGGTGCCAATATCGTCCGGCTCGACGCCCAGAAGCTGCCGGAGAGCGAGGGCGGCCGCTATGTCACCCGCTTCGCGCTGTGGCTGCCGCCGGCCCAGGCCGCAAAATGCCTCGCCGCCGTGACCAATACCGCGGGCGAGCTGCGTCTCATCAGCCGAATCGAAACCCAGGGCTGAACAAGCCCGGTCGTTCTTGAAGGAGACGCCCACGTGACCGTTCCCGAAGGCTTCGAAGCGACCAGCCGGACCCATCTCGGCCAAACGCGCGACGTGTTCCGCGCCGGCACCGGCCCCGCGGTCATCATCATGTCGGAAATACCGGGCATCACGCCGCAGGTGGCACAATTCGGCCGCCGGGTCGCCGCCGCCGGATTCTCGGTCTATATGCCGTACCTGTTCGGCGAAACCATGCGACCCGCCTCGCCCGGCTATGCCATCGGCACGGTGCTGCGCGCCTGCATCTCACGCGAGTTCCGCGCACTCGCCGCCCACCAATCGAGCCCGATCGTCGATTGGCTGCGCGCCTTGGCGAACGAGGCGCATCGCGAGCAGGGCGGCAAGGGCGTGGGCGCCATCGGCATGTGCTTCACCGGCAATTTCGCGCTCGCCATGATGCTCGGCAGCAAGATGCTGGCGCCGGTGCTATCGCAGCCCTCATTGCCGTTTTTCAACAAATCCGGGCTGCATGTCTCCGACGCAGAAATCGCCGCGGCGCAGCGCCTGATCGACGAGGATGGCGCCCGCATTCTGGGCCTGCGCTTCGAGGGCGACCCGTTTTGCCGCGGCGAGCGGTTCCAGCGCCTGCGCGAGACGTTCGGCGCGGCCTTCGAATCGATCGAACTCGACCCGGCCTGCGGCAATCCGGCCGGGCCGAAGCCGGTGCATTCGGTGCTGACCAACCATCTGATCGACGAGGAGGGCGAGCCGACCCGCGCGGCGCTCGATCGGGTTCTCGGGTTTTTGGCCGAACAATTGAAGGACGGGTCGGAGCGGACACGCCAATAGCGCTTCGACTCGTTACCTTCGCCCCCGATTCTGCGCTATGACGGTGCCGAGGGCGCCTGCCCTGTCGGCTTCATCGGTCGCATCGGCCGCACTGTAAGGACGAGACATGAACGAGACCAACGCGGCCCTGGCGGCGAACGGCACCCAGCAACCGGCGATGCGGCGCGTGCTCGGCGCCTGGCATCTGACCGCCATCGGCATCGGCGCCATCATCGGCGCCGGCCTGTTCAGCCTGACCGGTCTCGCCGCGGGCGAGCATGCCGGGCCAGCGGTCATCCTCGCCTATGTCATAGCGGCGATTCCGGCCGGGCTCACCGGCCTGTGCTATGCCGAACTGGCCGCGATGTTTCCGCAATCCGGCAGTTGCTATACCTACGCACGCAACACGGCGGGGGACATGCTGGCCTGGATCGTCGGCTGGGATCTGATTCTGGAATTCGCCGTGGCCGGGGCCACCGTCGCCGCCAGCTTTTCCGGCTATTTCAATTCGCTGCTGATGGATTACGGGCTGGAACTGCCCTATTGGCTCCTGAACGGCCCGTTCGGCGACGGGGCCGGCGGCATGCCGGGCATCGTCAATCTGCCGGCCGTGCTGCTGATCACCGCCTGCTCGCTGGTGCTGCTGCGCGGCATTACGGAATCGGCCTGGGTCAATTCGATCATCGTCGTGGTCAAGCTCACCGTCATCATCGGGTTGATCGCGCTGGGCCTCGGCTCAGTCAAGGCGGCCAATTTCGTGCCCTTCATCCCGGCCAACACCGGCCATTTCGGCGCGTTCGGCTGGAGCGGCATCTTCCGCGCCGCGGCGATCATCTTCTTCGCCTATATCGGTTTCGAAACGGTCTCGACCGCGGCTCAGGAAGCGAAGAATCCGCAGCGCGATATGCCGATCGGCATGCTGGCCTCGCTGGTGATCTGCGCGCTGCTCTATGTCGCCTTCGCCGCGATCCTGGTCGGGCTGGTGCCTTATGAGGCGCTGAAAGGCGACGCCTCACCGGCCCAGACGGCCCTGGCGGCAACCCCCTATCCCTGGGCGCGGACCTTCGTCGCGATCGGCATCATGGCGGGCTATGCCACCTCGATCCTGACCGCGCTCTACGGCCAATCGCGGATTTTCGCTGTCATGGCGTCGGACGGCATGCTGCCTGCCGCCTTCGCCAAAATCCATGCGCGCTGGCGCACGCCGTGGATCAGCGTGCTGCTGTTCCTGGTCTTCACCGGCGCGCTGGCCGGGCTGGTGCCGCTTGAAGATCTGGGCGATGTCACCTCGATCGGCACCCTGCTCGCCTTCTCGGTGGTGGCGCTCTGCGTGCTGGTGTTGCGCCGGACCCAGCCCGACCTGCCCCGGCCGTTCCGCGTGCCCTTCATGCCCTGGCTGCCGCTCGCGACCATCGCCATGTGCGTCGTGCTGATGGCCTCGCTCGATTTCGCCGCCTGGTCGCGCCTGATCGCCTGGCTGGTGCTGGGCCAGGTGATCCGGACGGTGATGAGCCTTCGGCCGCAGCCGACATGAACGCCGACCCGCTTCTGCTGAGCGAGCGGCGCGGCGCTGTTGCGTGGCTGACGCTCAATCGGCCGGGGGCGCGCAACGCGCTCTCGCGCGACCTGATGACGGCACTAGAAGCGGCACTGGATGACACGGCGAGCGATCCCGCGGTCAAGGTTGTGGTCATTGCAGGCGCCGGCCCGGCCTTCTGCGCCGGCCATGATCTGCGCGAGATCCGGGCCGAGCCCGGCCGGGCAGCTTACGAGGCGCTGTTCGCCCAATGCGCTCGGCTGATGACGCGGATCGTCCGCCTGCCCAAGCCGGTGATCGCGCGGGTCCATGGCATCGCCACCGCGGCCGGCTGCCAATTGGTCGCGAGCGCCGATCTCGCCATCGCCGCCGACACCGCGCGCTTCGCCACGCCCGGCGTCAATATCGGCCTGTTCTGCTCGACCCCGATGGTGGCGCTGTCGCGAGCGATCGGGCGCAAGCCGGCGCTGGAGATGCTGTTGACCGGCGACCCGATCGATGCCGCGCGTGCCCGCGAGTTGGGCTTGATCAACCGGGTCGTACCCGAAACCGCGCTTGACGAGGAAGTCACTTCGCTGGCAAACCAGATTGCGGGTAAAAGCCCAATTACGCTCGCCATCGGCAAGGAAGCGTTCTATCGTCACGCCGACATGGATCTGGATGCGGCCTACGCCTATGCCGCCGAAACCATGACCCGCAACATGCTGGCGCGCGACGCCGAGGAAGGCATCGACGCCTTTCTCGCCAAGCGCCCGCCGGTCTGGACCGGCCAGTAACGGACCAACATGAATCACGATTCCTACAGCGACGAGTATCTGCGCGCGATCCTGCGGCGCACCCGGACCATCGCGATGGTCGGCGCCAGTCCGCATTGGAACCGGCCGAGCTATTTCGTGCTGAAATATCTGCAAGCCAAGAGCTTCCGCGTGATTCCGGTCAATCCCAAGGCGGCCGGCGAGGAAATCCTCGGCGAGATTTGCTATGCCAGTCTTGCCGATGTCCCCGTGCCGATCGATATGGTCGATATCTTCCGCGCCGCGTCCGCCGCCCCGGCGATCGTCGAGGAGGCGATCCGGCTCGGCGCCAAGACGGTGTGGATGCAGATCGGCGTGCGCCATGACGAAGCCGCCGCCCGTGCCGAGGCGGCGGGCTTGAGCGTCGTGATGAATCACTGCCCGAAGATCGAATTCTCGCGGCTCTGCGGCGAGCTTGGCTGGAATGGCGTCAATACCGGCATCATCACCGCCCGCCGTCACAAACGCGTTTGAGGAGGCATCATGACCGCAGACCGCCCGTTCGGCTTCGAAACCCGCGCCATCCATGCCGGCGCCGCACCCGATCCGACGACCGGCGCGCGCTCGACGCCGATCTATCAGACGACAGCTTATGTCTTCGAGGATGCCGACGACGCAGCCTCTTTGTTCAACCTCCAGAGCTACGGCTACATCTATTCGCGCCTGGGCAACCCGACCGTTTCGGTGCTGGAGGAACGCATCGCCAATCTCGAAGGCGGGCGGGGTGCGATCTGCGCCGCGTCCGGCCATGCCGCGCAATTGCTCGCGTTTTTCTCGATCATGAGTCCGGGCGCTTCGTTCCTCGCTTCAACCCGGCTTTATGGTGGCTCGATCACCCAATTCGGCCGCACCTTCAAGAAGTTCGGCTGGAACGCCAATTTCGTCGATCAGACCGACCCGGAGAATTTCAAGCGCGCGCTGACCGAGGATTGCCGCGCGATCTTCGTTGAGAGCCTGGCCAATCCGGGCGGTGTCATCACCGATCTGGAAGCGGTCGCGCGCATCGCCGAGGCGGCCGGCATCGTCTTCATCGTCGATAACACCATGGCGACGCCCTATCTGTGCCGGCCGATCGAATGGGGGGCCGATCTCATCGTGCATTCGACCACCAAATTCCTCAGCGGCCACGGCAACGCCATGGGTGGTGCGGTCGTCGATTCCGGCAAATTCGACTGGTCGAAGAGCGGCAAATACCCGACCTTAAGCGAGCCGGAGCCGGCCTATCACGGCCTGCGCTTTCACGAGACCTTCGGCGATCTGGCGCTGACCGTGCACGGCCACGCCGTCGGATTGCGCGACCTCGGTCCGGCCATGGCGCCGATGAACGCGTTTCTGACCATCACCGGCATCGAGACCCTGCCCTTGCGCATGGAACGGCACATCGCCAACGCGCAAGCGGTCGCGGAATATCTGGCCGGGCACGAGGCGGTCGCCTGGGTGTCCTATGCCGGCCTGCCCTCAAGCCCGTTCCATGATTTGGCCCGCCGCTATCTGCCCAAGGGCGCCGGCTCGGTCTTCACCTTCGGCCTCAAGGGCGGCTATGCGGCCGGAGTCAAGCTGGTCGAATCGGTTGATCTCTTCTCGCATCTGGCCAATATCGGCGACACGCGCTCACTGATCATCCACCCGGCCTCGACCACGCACCGCCAACTGACCGAAGCCCAGCAAATCGCCGCCGGGGCCGGGCCGGATGTCGTGCGGCTGTCGATCGGGCTGGAAACCGCGGCGGATTTGATCGCGGATTTGGAAAAGGGGATGGCGGCGGCGGGGTAGAATGACGCCCCCTCTTCCGCGCCACTTCCTATATCTTACATTGAGGTACGATCGCCCGTCTGAATCAGTCGATCAATGCGCGTGAACTCCTTGTTTTCGATCATAAGGAACAGCGCCCGACCGTTCGACCGATCCGCCCAAAGTTCACCGATCAGCCGCTTGTCTTTGGCGTCGTCGGCGGTTGCCAGATACGCGCCTTTGTATTCGACGACCAGAACCCGCCCGTCGCACAGCAGTGCCACGAAGTCGGGATAGAACTTGTCTGAGGCGGTCTGTAGCCAGAATGAATGCGGTTGCTGAGACGTGTTTCGCACCCACGTCTTGGGGCTGAGCATGCGACTCGTTTCTTCGGCGCGAAATGTGCGGGAGGCGGCGCCCAAAGACAACTCGAATTCGTACGAGGGCCAAAACCCGGCGGCATTCGACAGCGCCAACCTCCGCCCCAGGCGCGGAGGTTGGCATGGGGAACACCCCGCGCAGTTGCTGCTTACTCCCCCAAACAGCAATTCAAGCCCCCGGTCTTCACCCCGGTCAACACGCTGGCCTCGGCCGTCAGCACCCGGCGGAAGCAGGGATTGTCCGTTTGGAACGTCGCGACCGAGGATTGATCCTGGTTGCCGGTGATATTGAAGTTCTGATCGAACAACAGCGTATCGGTCGTGTTGATTTCGTTGCTTTCCTGCGCTGAAAACACCGGAGACTTGCCCGGCTGCGAACCGAAGGCGAAATCGCTTTCGACGAATTTCTGATCGATCGAGGTGGTTTGCGCGAAGCCGCCGGCGGCGTTCGGCCCGGCGAGCGTGATCAGTACGGTCAGCGGATAATGCAATTCCGTGTCCGCGACACTGGTGACGCCGCCACCGGTCGTGGTTTCGGTCGTATAGATATCCGTCACTTGCTGGATATTCTGGGTGAACAATGTGCTGTTGATCAGGAAGCTCTGGTTGTTCTGGAAGGTCGAACGCTGGGTCAGGGTCTTGACCAACTCGCCCGCCGAGCCGGTGACGGTGCCGCTGATCGTGAAGTCCCGACTGTCGCCGGTATCGACCGTGCCCGAGATCACGCCATTCTGGTTCGTCAGATTCTGCACGAGATTGACCGTGGGCGTTCCGGCCAGCGTGTTGGTGACGATGCCGCCGGTCACGTTCGCGGCCTTCGGATCGAGGAACAAACGAAGTGCCCCGGTCGCCGAGAAATGCTGATTGGCGCCGAAGACCGAGGCCGCCACGGTATGCGGCTGACCGTTGCTCAGCACGCCGGCAAAGGGCGACAGATCGGCATGGGCCGGCTTGAAGCTCAAGGTCTGCACGCCGGGAATCGGCTCCCACAAGGCCGGGTCGATCCCGCCGGTGAAGATCCAGGGATAGATCGGCGCCACACCGGCCGGCACGCCATCGACCGAAATCTCGCCTTCGCGCAGCGCGCCGTTGCTGCAACTCTGCAACTCGTTCGCTAGCGCAGTCGGCACGCAGGTGTACCAGAACTCGTCGTCCTGCTGGCTTTGCAGATAGAGATCCAAGGTCGCGTCCAAAATATTGGTCGGCAGGGTGAGCGTCGTCGCCAGCGTATCGGTGCCGGTGTTCAGCGTCGCGATCCCCCCGCCGGCGGGGAGCGGGATGACCAGATCGGCCGTTACCGGGGCCGGCGCCGTGCTGGTCGCCGGATAGAATGACAGTGACGCGCTGGCGGTGATCACGCTGGTATCGACCGCCGAGGTGAAGTTGGCGATCAACAGCGAGCCGGTCTGGCCGGTGCGATAGAGCGCGCTGTAATCGGTCACGTCGCGCTGGACGTTCCAGCTTGGCGCCAGCTTCTCGCGCGGCTCGGCCGTCGTGCCGAACCAGAGCGGTACTCCGGCCAGGAACAGCTCGCCGGTTCGATCGAACTGCACGCCGGCATTGAGCGCGATATCGACGCTCAGCACCACGGTCGCCCAGGGACCGGGACAAGCGGCCGGCGGCGTATAATCGAAGGCGACGGCATTCGCGCCGAAGACCGCCTGTGACACCAGCGGGACGACGCAGGGCGTCTCGTCGGGATGCGGCACCGGCGGCTCGATCACGGCCTCGTTCGACGAGCCGAGCGTGAAGGCAGCGGCACCGCCGAGCGGCGCCATCGCGGCAAGCACCAGTGCGACGCCGCCAAAAAGTGCGGAAGAGCGGAAGAGCATGACATCCGGTCCTTCTGAGAGAGTCTGCCCGGCGGCCGGTCGGCCGGCGGCTCGCCCCGGTAGAGCGCCGGGATTAGCCAAACACAGTAATTCACGCCGTGGAAGATCAGTTTTCGCTGAATGAAGCGCAAAGCGTTAGAGCGCGATTTAGGCCTCGTCCCGAAACCTGGCGCGCGCTAATCTTGCCGATCGCGCTGCGATCGCGGCAGAGGTTCGGACGATCATGCAAATATCGGCGGCGAGGCGGCGGCAAACCGCCGGGCGGCGCGGACGCCGAGCACCCCGATGTCGGGTGCCGCGCGCGTCCAGCGTAGAGGGTGATGTGGGCACAACGACTCGCCGTTTGGCGGGGGCCGGGACAAGGGCGGAGATGGTGATGCGTTGGATAGGGGGGCTTTGCGCCGTCATGGCTGTTCTCGCCGCGGGCACGGCGGCGGCGCAGAGCTATCCGTACCTTGCCACCGTTCCCGTCCCCAACCTCACCACGGCCGCAACGCCGGGCAATCCGCAGGGCCTCGCCCTTGACACAGTGGGCAACCGCCTGCTGGTGGCCGAGGGTACGAATCAAATCGTCCAGATCTTCGATGCGACGAGTCTCGCCTCGACGGCGGTAATCGGCGTGGCCGGGATCGGCGGCGCCGACACCGGGCATCTCTCCAATCCGGGCGGCGTCGCGGTCGATTCGGTGCGCAGCCGCATTTTCGTCGCCGATACCGGCAATGACCGTGTCCAGATCTACGATGCCGCAAGCCTGACCTTGGTCGGCACGCTCGGCGTGGCCGGGGTTGCAGGGTCTGATGGCGGGCACCTGTCCGGGCCAGCCGGTGTTGCGATCGATCAGGTCAATGCCCGCATCCTCGTCGCCGATACCGCCAACAATCGGGTGCAACTGTTCGACGCCAATAGTTTCGCTCTGATCGCGACGATCGGCGTGGCGGGAACGCCCGGCACCGACGACGCGCATCTGTCCGGGCCGCAGGCGGTCGCGATCGATCCCGCCACAGGGCGCATTCTAGTCGCCGACACCGGCAACAACCGGGTGCAGATCTTCGACGCCCAATCGGCGGCCTTCCTCGCGTCGATCGGTTCGACCGGCGGCGTGAGCGGTCTTGCAATCGATGTCGCCGGGCGCCGGATCTTTGCCGCAACGCCCGCGACATTCGACGTTATGGCGTTCGACGCCGACAGTCTCGCCCCGGTCGCCACACTGGGACTCGTCGGCAGTTTCGGCATCGACAATGCGCGCTTCCTCGCTCCCGGCGGTCTGACGGTCGATCCGGCGACCGGACGGATCTTCGCCGCCGATGCCATGCTCAACCGCGTGCAATTGTTCGGGCAGCCTTCGGTACTGGTCGCCGCCGTGGCACCCGCCGGACGGGCGGTTGCGGTCGGTCAGCACGCCGCGATTTTCGCAACGATCCTCAATGGCGGCGCGGCCACCCTCGATAATTGCCAGATCGCATTGCCCGACGACGCGCCGGCCGGGCTAACGCTCAGCTTTCAGACAACGGACCCGGCGACCAATCGGACGACCGGCCAACCCGATCAGCCGGTGAGCATTGCAGCCGGCGCCGGGCAAAGCTTCGTGCTGACGCTGGGCGCGGCAAATCCGGTCTCGGCGCTCGGTCAATCTTGTCTCTTCACCTGCGACGGGACCACGCCAGCACCGATTTTCTCCGGCATCAACACGGCCGATCTGACGGTTTCGGCGGCGCGAACCGCGGATGTCATCGCCGCCGCGGCGACGCCAGGCGGCGCCGGCACGATCACGGTGCCGGACGCGGCCGCCGCCTTCACCGCCTTCCCGATCGCCGCCTTCAATCTCGGACAAAGCGAGTTGCTGCAAGTCACCGCCGACAGCGGCAGCTTTCTGCCGGTCATGGGTTTCGTGCAGACCTTGCCGCTCACCGTCCTGATTTGTCAGACCAATCCGTTCTCCGGCGAGTGCCTCGCGGCACCGGCATCGGCGGTTATGGCCAATTTCCCGAGCGGCGGCACGGCGACCTTCACGGTCTTTGTCTCCTCGACCGGCACCACCATCCCAAATTCCTTGCAGGAACCGCGCCTGTTCCTGCGCTTCAACCAACCGGTCGAAAACGCACTGCCGATTTCCGTCGGCAATACCAGCGTCGCAATCGTCACAGCCACGCAGACACCTTGACCGTGTACGCAATCACATCGCCGGAACGGGTTCGCGATGCGCAGGCGCCGGTCGATGACGATAACGTCGCCTGGGCCCCTTCACAAAAGACGGAGATATCCTGGGCGCCATCGAACCGCTGTTCTTAAAACGGCGAGCGGATGCGATTTCGTTACCGTCGGCGCTACAAGCCCCCTAACGCCGCCGCCATTCTGGGATTGCCCCAATGTGCGACCACCGGCCAGCATCGACACGATTATGAGTGCTTGCTTCGGGTCTCGGGAATTAGATGAATTACGATCAAAGCGGTTTACCCTTTGTCATTCGTAATGTCGCCGCTCAGCCTGCTCGTCACCACCGGACCGCTGCCCCCAAGGACACCAAAATTCTTCGTCGAAGGCCAGAGCGCTCGGTTTCGATGATACCGAACCCCGTGGGATAGGCTGTCGCGAAGTGCGCTTGGTGGTCAGTCTGTACGACCGGGCACAGGGTTGACACTGTCCCGCGTGGTTGCCGGTCGGCACGAAGCAGATATCCTGGCTGTCCAGCTTGTCGGCGATGGCGAGGGTGAGCCGTTCGGCTTCCGGCCGGGCCGACGCAGCACGCCCCCTTCTTGCCGACCGTCGGATCGACGCCGCCCGACACGCCGATGACGATGCGGGTCGGTCTCATATATGAAATAGGCTATCTCCTATTGACAAAATCGGCTATTTCCTCTTTATTTCCTATCATCATAAATCGATAGGGCTTTGCCGATCATTCGGCGGGGCGGAAGAGGGGCCGATGCCGTCGTCACAAGATCCGCCGCTGACCGAATACCAACAGACCGTGCAGGACTTCGTAGCATTGCTTCAGGCGCTGCGTGCCTGGCGCAAGGTAATCAACCTATACTATCAGGGCCGCCTGATCGGCCGCGCCACGGTCAATTTCGCCGGGTTGATGCAGAAAAGCAGCCACCCGAAGATCACCATCGTCGATCATTTCGACGACCTGAGCAGCGTCCTCGGGCGCAAGGCAAACACACCATCGGCCCCAGCCGCGCCAACGCCTGCCGATCCGACCCCGGCCGAAGCTTATGCCGAGCCGCCCGCGGCGGCCCCGCCGCGGATCACCCACCGGAGCTTTCCGCCTGATCCGGCGAAACCGATCCCACAGCCGGACTGGATGGCGATCTTCGAGCAGCCTTTGGATTTCTCCGCTCTGGCAGCCCCCGTCCGCGACCTGCTGACGCCGGACGACGTGCATGCCAGCTTGACCGCTCTCACCCGCAATCTCGCCCGCCCGCTGCCGCCCATCCCAAACTGGCAGGCCGACCTCGCCGATTTGCTCGGGCCACATCGACTGCCCGAGCATGGGGCCGCGCCCGAAAAACCGCTTCCAGCCCTGGACGCCGCAACCGCACGCGACTCCCCGACGGCGGTCGCGGACGCGCCGACGGTCACGCCCGACGATCCGAACCCCTATCAGCGCGGCACAGACGAAAGCGAGGACCAATTCGCCCGGCGGCTCTCTGGCGAACTGACCCGGATGGTGGCGCTGAGCTCGACCGATCGGGACGCCGCGGCCCGCGGTCAAGCGCAGATCCTGGAGGCGATCCGCACCGGGGCACCGGAGATCGTCGCCGACTATGACGCCTTCATCCAGCAGCTCGACCCGGCCTTCTTTCACGATCCGCAAGGCCGCTTCGCCGCGCTTAGCGCCGCCGATCCGGCGCTCGCGGCGGCCGGGCCCCTGAAGACTCTGCCCGATACGAGCGTGGGTTTTCTGGTGCCGGACGACAAAAGCCGCCTGCAAGCCTGGATCGAAGATGGTGCCGGGCTTCCGGCCATGCTCCGCCCGGCGATGGCGGCGGACGGTCAGCTTTACAACAATCTCGACAATATCCCGCTGAACGCGGCCATCCACCGGCCGCCGCCGCTGCTCTTCGAACTCTACCGCCGCAGCGAAGCGGCGCTCGGCCAATACGCCGCCGAGAACCAGATCCGCAGCGGCGATCCACAGGCAATCACCGATCTGCTGCTGGCCACTCTGCCCTTCGGTTTTGGTCTGGGCGCGGTCAAGCCGGGCAGAATGCCGAAATTGCCACAGGAGCCCGTGGCACCGCATCTGCCGGAAGACCCATTCCAGGCCGCGGGGATCGATTCGCCCCATTCCAATAGCGGGAACGATGTCACCAAAGAAGCGGGCCCTGATATCTCGACGAAGGCGAACCCGCCAAACATCGCACCCAAACCCGACCTCTCTTCACCGCTCGGTAACGTCATTAGTTCCCATTCCGCCATCGATCCGGGGCCGTTAGACCCCGGAATAGCGGGAACGTTTGCGGGTGGTCGATATGATGTTATTCAGCTAACCGAGGATACAGTTTTATATCGTGCAGGAACCGCAGACCGGCCATTTGGCCAATTCTTTGATGTGACGCCGCCGGGCGGGGTGTTGCAAACGAGAATTGATAAGGCCATCTTACCGGTGTGGTCGGGCGGCGGGGCGTCTCCACTCGATACGTTGTTTGCGGTGAAGATTCCAAAGGGCACTCATGTTTACATCGGAGAAGTTGGATCGCAGGGCGGGTTTTATGTCGGCGGTACCAAACAGGTCGTTGTACCTAAACCTTGGGCAATTGATGGCGTTCAAATCCTTAATGCGAGTCCTTTAAAATGAGAAATACTCATGAAATACAAGAGACTCTGATGGAGATGTCGGTACTTCTTCGCTACGGCGAGATTGAGGATTGGGCGCTTGCGCTTGAACGGCTTCATCACGAAATTCCCGATAATTCGGCGGTGACTATAGTCAAAATAGCATCCATGTTTGGTGGCATGGGCTCATTGAATGATCTAGTACTATACAAGGGCGGACACCCCCTGTTGGCGGAGAATATTAAATTAGATGAATTACGGTCAAGACTGTTTACCCTTTGTCATTCGTAATTTCGTCGCCCGACCTGCTCGTCACCCCGGAACTAGTCGTCGGGAGCGTCGAAACCCATCCATGGGAAATAGCGATTCTACGATCCTCTAACGTCAAACCCCAAATACCGGAGTGCTTTCGCCATACGTCCGTTCATTGGTGGGCACTCATTCGGTCTTATGGTACCATAGAGTTCTAGTGCGTTTCGTCATTGATTTCGCGGTTATTTTTCGATTCGATAGCTCGGTCCATAATGGTGGAGCGGGTTCATGGTCAGGAAAGAGATCGCCGTAAAGAAATATGTCGTGGATCTGAGCGAAGA
>JBAVTK010000505.1:0-2092 GCA_049696095.1 Aliidongia sp.
GGGCATAGGCGCCCCCGGCAAAGATGCCGATCGCCTGACCCAGCGGGATTTCATCCGACAGGCGCCCGACCAGCAACGGGAAGAGGGCGGCGATGCCGCGACCGAAATTATAGCAAAAGCCCTGACCGGTCGCGCGAACCGAGGTCGGGAACAATTCCGTAAAAAACGGCCCCATGCCGCTGAAAATGCCCGAGGCGAAAAACCCGAGCGGAAATCCCAGCACCAGCATCAGCCCGTCCGAGACCTGGAACTGCGTATAGCCAATGGCGATGAGCAGCGAGCCGATCGAGAACAGGAAGAAATTCCGGCGCCGACCGATTCCGTCAGCCAGATAGGCGCTGCTGAGATAACCGACGAACGAGCCGGCGATGATCACGGCCAGATAACCACCCGATCCCAGCACAGTCAGATGGCGTTCGCTGCGCAGGAAGGTCGGCAGCCACGTCGTCACGGCGTAATAGCCGCCTTGTGCGCCGATCGCCAACAGCGACCCGCGCAGGGTGATCGACAGCAGATCCGGGCCGAAAATCGCAAAGACGCCGCGCCCCTCGCCCCGTGCCCGTTTGGCGCGGCTTTCGACAAAGATCGCCGGTTCCGGCACCAGGCGGCGGATGAAGAACACGGCGAAGGCCGGCAGAATGCCAAGCAGAAACATCACACGCCAAGCATACTCGGCCGGCAGAAATTGGAAGACCAGCGTGGCCAGCAGTGCCGCCGCGGCCCAGCCCCACGCCCAGGCGCTCTGGACCGATCCGACCGCTTTGCCGCGATGGCGCGCGCGAATCACCTCGCCGATCAGCACGGATCCGGCGGCCCATTCGCCGCCGAAGCCGAAGCCCTGAAACCCGCGCACGATCAGCAATTGCCAGAAATTCTGAGTGAGGCCGGAGAGTGCGGTAAAGACCGCGAACCACAAGATCGTGATCTGAAGCAGCCTGACCCGCCCGATCCGATCGGCCAGCATGCCGGCGATCCAGCCGCCGAAAGCCGAGATCAAGAGCGCGCTGGTCGCGAGCAACCCGGCCTGCGATTTATCGATGCTCCACAGCGCGATCAGCGGTGGAATGACGAAGCTGTAGATCTGGACATCGAAGGCATCGAGCGCCCAGCCGGCAAAACACGCCCAGAAGGTCCGCCGCTCGCCGATGCCCAATTCGCGATACCAACCCAACATGCTCGTCTCCTTCGCATCGGTGCTGCGGCGCCCAGCCCCAAGCTCAGCATCACCGAAGTCGGACGGGCCGTCCATCGGCGCGGCAATCCTCCGAGCGAAGACGTCAGTCCTGCCCAATCGCAACCCGCCCGGACGAGACCCATCAAACCGCGCCACCTTCTGTCGTCGGCACAGCTTCCAAAATGCCCTGTACAACAAGCCATTGCAGAATTGCCGCGCCGGAGCGCGAACCGATATGCGTCGCCAGATATGCCGCGATTTCGGCACAGGATGATGCCGGCGGAATCGATTCCAACAGCGGGACTATCGCGCAGTTTGCCACGAAGGCGACCGGTTCCGGCAGATTCGGATGACTCAAGGCGGGATGAAGCTCGACGAAATCGCCGGTGATGCCAGGCAGGTGGGTGAGAGTCGCGGTTTTGGACCGGCGCAGCCGAATTTCAGGAGATGGCAGAAACGGCCGGGGCGGCGGCGGTGGCGGCGGCATCGTCCGGCCGCGCTTCTGCCAGAACGGCAAAGCGGCGAAACGGGCCGGTTCGCCATAGGCGGTCTGGATCGAGACATGATGGGTGGCGGCGATGGCCTCCTGCCGCTGGCGATAGAACGATGCGGCCAGCCCCGCCTGGTCCGGGCGGCGCAGCATCGTGTTCAGCACGACGGCACCGGTCAGCGCGCCCTGCATCGAACGCTGCACACCGGAGGCCGAGACCGGATCGGTCGCGAGCGCGCAGTCGCCAACCTTGATGAAATCCGGACCGACGCAGTTCAGGTCGAGCCAGGCCCCTGCTTCAAGCGCCGCTATCGGGCCGGACGAAAGCTCGCCGGCAGGCGCGCACGCCCCCAGAACGGCAGCAAACCGGTCGGCAAGCGGCCGCTTTCCGGCGGCGCGGGGATCGAGGAAGGCGACCGCCAGCCGGG
>JBAVTK010000506.1:0-11669 GCA_049696095.1 Aliidongia sp.
TGGTGAGCCGGCCGATGAGTTCGTAAAGCCACGGTTTTGCCGCGAACGCGGCATGATGTTTCGGATGACGGTTCGCCGTTCAGTTGCGTCGAAGCGGGATCGAGAATGCAGCAAGACCATAAAATGCGAGCCATGCCCCCCGAGGCCGCGGCGTCAGGTCAGACCCAATCAAGTATCGACGACGGGGCCGGCGGATCCGGTACCGCCACGTTCGACCTGACCGGCAAGAGCGCCGAGACTCGCCATGCTCTTAAAGGTGGTCCGGTCACCCGTCGCACGTCCGGGCCTGAAGTATGGCAGGCTAGCAGCCCCGCCGACATCTGTTGCGCCGCAAGCGCCGCGGCCCTATGGTCCCGGCAGTCTCAAGGTGTCACAAGCAGTCCATGACCGATCTTTCGCATATCCGTAATTTCGCCATCATCGCCCATATCGACCACGGCAAATCGACGCTGGCCGACCGGCTGATTCAGTTCTGCGGCGGGCTGGAGGCGCGCGAGATGCGCGAGCAGGTGCTCGATAGCATGGATATCGAGCGCGAGCGCGGCATCACGATCAAGGCGCAGACCGTGCGCCTGAGCTACAAGGCGCAAAATGGCGAGAGCTATGTCCTGAATCTGATGGACACGCCGGGCCATGTCGATTTCGCCTATGAGGTGAGCCGTTCGCTCGCCGCCTGCGAGGGCTCGCTGCTGGTGGTCGATGCGAGCCAGGGGGTCGAGGCGCAGACGCTGGCCAACGTCTATCAGGCGCTCGACGCGCATCACGAGATCGTGCCGGTCCTGAACAAAATCGATCTGCCGGCGGCCGAGCCCGAGCGGATTCAGCAGCAGATCGAGGATGTCATCGGCCTCGACGCGTCGGACGCGGTGCGGATTTCCGCCAAGACCGGGGTCAATATCCAGGGTGTGCTGGAGGCGCTGGTCCATCGCCTGCCGGCGCCCAAGGGCGATGCCGAGGCGCCGCTCAAGGCGCTCTTGGTCGATAGCTGGTACGACGCCTATCTAGGGGTCGTGATTCTGGTGCGGGTGCGCGACGGCGTGCTGAAGTCCGGCGCCAAGATCCGCATGATGGCGAGCGGCGCCAGCTATCAGGTCGAGCGGGTCGGCGTGTTCACGCCCAAGGCGCTGCCGACCGGCGAACTCGGCCCCGGCGAGATCGGCTTCATTACCGCCGGCATCAAGGCAGTGGCCGACACCAATGTCGGCGACACGATCACCGAGGAACGCCGTCCGGCCGACGCACCGCTGCCCGGCTTCAAGCCGTCGATCCCGGTGGTGTTTTGCGGCCTGTTTCCGGTCGATGCCGCCGATTACGAACATCTGCGCGACAGTCTGGCGAAACTCCGCCTGAACGACGCGAGCTTCGAGGCCGAGGCCGAGACCTCGGCGGCACTGGGCTTTGGCTTTCGCGTCGGCTGCCTGGGGTTGCTACATCTGGAAATCATTCAGGAGCGGCTCGAGCGCGAATTCAATCTCGATCTGATCACGACGGCACCATCGGTCGTCTACCATGTCCATCAGACCAACGGCACAATGCTGGAACTGCATAATCCGGCCGACATGCCCGATCCGGTCAGGGTCGATCACATCGACGAGCCGTGGATTCGCGCGACCATCCTGGTGCCCGACGAATATCTGGGCTCGATCCTGGCGCTCTGCACCGAGCGGCGCGGCGCGCAGATCGATCTGACCTATGCCGGCAACCGCGCCATGCTGGTCTATCGCCTGCCCTTGAATGAGGTCGTGTTCGATTTCTACGATCGCTTGAAATCGGTCAGCCGCGGCTATGCCAGCTTCGATTACCAGATGGACGGCTATGAGGAAGGCGACCTCGTGGTCATGAACATCCTGGTCAATCACGAACCGGTCGATGCGCTCGCCACCATCGTGCATCGCGGCCAGGCCGATTTCCGTGGGCGCGCGCTCGTTGCCCGGCTCAAGGATCTGATCCCGCCGCAACTCTTCCAGATCGCGATCCAGGCGGCGCTCGGCGGCCGGGTCATCGCGCGCGAGACGGTGCGCGCGATGCGCAAAGACGTGCTGGCCAAATGCTATGGCGGCGACATAAGCCGCAAGCGCAAGCTGCTCGACAAGCAGAAGGAAGGCAAGAAGCGTATGCGCCAATTCGGCAAGGTCGAAATTCCGCAGAGCGCTTTCCTGGCAGCACTCAAGATGGGCGAGTAGGGGGAACTCCCGGATGGCCGAGAGCGACGAGCAGACCAAGCCCCGGATCGGCCCCGATCTGGAATTCCGCCCGATCCATATTTCCGGCTATGACCGCCAATCGCATGATTTCTATCCGACTCCCGATTGGGTGACCGCAGTTCTTCTCAAGCATGTGACGCTGAACGGCCCGGTCTGGGAGCCGTGCTGCGGCGACGGCGCCATGGCGCGGGTGATCAGCCAAGCCGGCCACGAAGTGGTGGCGACCGATCTGGTCGATCGCGGCTTCGGCCGGGGTGGCGTCGATATCTTTCAATGCACCGACTTTCCGCCCGGCTGCCGCGCGCTGGTGACCAACCCGCCCTATGGCGATGGCGGCGAGATGGTGCGCGCGTCCAACGCCTCGCTCGGCATGCTGAAATTCGTCCGCCACGCACTCGATCTGACGATCCGTGCCAATGGGCAACTGGCCTTGCTGGTACGCTTCCAATGGCTGGCCGGCAAGAAGGCGGCGACGCTGATTTCGTCTGGACCGCTGGACAGCGTGATCGTGCTGACCAAGCGCATCCAATGGTTCGACCGGGGGGAACTCACCACGACCGGCCAGCATCATCACGCCTGGCTGTTCTGGGATTGCGCCACCGGTCGCGCCACGGCGCCGCGCCTGTTATTCTCGGATCTCTATTCGGATGTCGAAGCGCTGAACCTGCCGCGGCAGTTGAAGATACCGGGCGTTGATCAGGCCGGCGAATCGCCGAAGCCCTAGAACAAGATGATTTTGGGTGAAGTCATCCAAAATCATGTTGTTCTGTTTCAATAACTTAGAGCGCGTTTCAGGTTTTGTCCCGAAACCATCGCGCTCTAGCCGATCAGGGTGTCGACCCCGCGCGGCTCGACGTGACCGCGGGATAAATTCGGGTCGGCATGGGGATCGTCGCTCCGTGATCATCCGGCCGCCCTCACCCAGGATCTCATTCGATAATTATTTACACACCCGTTCCGTGACTCTCGAGTCACGGCGAAATCATCTCCAGATAAATTCACATCGCTACAAGATGTTTTAAGTGTGCCAACCGTTATTGATTGCCATCTTAAGTATGGCTTAATTCACATTAATTATTCTATTGAGTTACTCATTGTCGCTTTGGTAGCACCATATGAAGCGACCCCCGAATAACGCGCCGAGGATGCGGTCGTGAGACAAGGTTCGCTCGAAAACACCAGAAGAATCAGCGCCTCCGCCGCGGATTGGCGTGAACCTGTTGGTTTCACCGGTGCCATTCTCCTCAGCAAATTCGCCGATCCACGCCCCGACGCGATGCGGTGGCCCGCGCTATGACGAGGCCACACCTCACCCAGACGTCGCTGCGCTGGCGCGTCTGGCGGTTGGCGATCATCGCCTCCTGTGCGCTGGCAGCGCTCGGAGCCGTCTTTTCCTGGACCCTGGAGCGCCGCGGTGCGGCCTCCGACCGGGTGGAACAGACCCAAGACGCAAGGCGGGCGTTGGGTTTCTACATCAGGCAACTCGTGAATGCCGAAACCGGTCAACGCGGCTACCTGCTCACTCACCAAGAGAGCTATCTGACCCCGTACCAGCGAGCGCTAGCTGACCATGAAGCGAAATTAGCCGAGGTGACGGCACTCCTCACGGATGGCTCGACGCAACCCAAACTTCGGGAACTCGCGGCGATTTTCGATAGGAAACTCGCCGAACTTTCAGAAACCATAGAACTCGCGCGAGCCGGAGACATGGACGCGGCGATGGCGATTGTCCTCGAAGGACGCGGCCGCCGCGATATGGAGACGTTTCAAAATCTCGGCCAGGAGATCGCCGACACCGAGACAAACCTGCTGGCGTCATATCAAGCCGCGGTCGAGATCGAAAACCGGAATGTTCTCGCGATCATGGTGATCAGCAGCATTCTGACAATAATTCTCATCATCGGCGTGGCGGCACGGACCGTGGCGCGCATCGACGGCCCGTTGCGCGGCCTCATAGAAGGCATCGCGGCGCTCGCCGCCGGCGATCTCAAGCAGCGCGTCGAGATCCAGTCGCACGACGAAATTGGCAAGGTCGCGGCTGCTTTCAACGACATGGCGGATCTGCTGGTTGCATCCGATCGCGATCGAGAACAGGCCGACAAGATGCAGACGCGGCTTTCGGCGCTGGTCACGTCCTCCGTCGACGCCATCATGAGCAAGACCCTTGACGGGATCGTCACCAGCTGGAATCCCGCGGCCGAGAGGATGTTCGGCTATACCGAGCAAGAAATGATCGGGCAGCCGATGGCACTGCTGATCCCACCCGACCGCCCCGAGGAGGAGATGCGGATTCTCGCCAAAATCCAGAACGGCGAGAATGTCGACCATTTCGAGACGATCCGCCGACGAAAGAACGGAGAACTGTTCCCCATTTCGGTCACCATCTCCCCGATCAGAGATGCCACCGGCACGGTCACGGGTGCCTCCAAGATCGCCCGCGATATCACCGACCAGAAGGTCGCGGAGGCAGAGTTGGAGCAGTATCGCGGCCGTCTGGAAGAGCTTGTGTCAATCGCCACCACCGAGGTCAATGCCATCGTCCAAACCGCCGTCAGCGGAATCATCACCATCGACGCCCAGGGAATTATCCAGGTCTTCAATCCCTCGGCCGAACGACTGTTCGGTTGGACAAAAGACGAGGTGGTTGGGAAGAATATATCTCTTCTGATGACGGAACCATTTTCAGCGCAGCATGACCAGTATCTGGATCACTTTACCGCGACCCGACCGAGCAAGATCATCGGCATCGAACGCGAGGTCTCCGCGCGCCGGAAGGATGGCGGGATTTTTCCAGCCCATCTGGCGGTCGGTCACGCGGTGCTCTCGACCTCCAACCACTTCTTTGTCGGGTTCATTACAGACATCAGCGAACAGAAGCAGGCTGAGGAAGTCCTGAAACGGGCCAAGGAGACCGCCGAGGCGGGAGCGCATGCCAAGGCCGCGTTCGTCGCCAATATGAGCCATGAAATCCGCACCCCGATGAACGCCATTCTCGGTTTTGCCGAGGTCGTGCTTCAGGACACCGACCTGCCGAAACAGAGCGCGCGTCATGTCCAGATCATTTTGAGTTCGGCGAAGGCGTTGCTGGGGATCATCAACGACGTTCTCGATGTCTCGAAGCTGGAAAGCGGCAAATTCACCCTGGAGACGGTCGCCTTCCATCTCCCCAACGCGCTGGCGGACGCCTTGCAGATGGTCGATCATCAGGCTGCGGATAAAGGCCTGAAAATCGTCCTGAAATATGACGCCGATCTGCCAATGCGCTTTATGGGAGATCCGACGCGGCTGCGCCAGGTGGTGCTGAATTTGGTCGGCAACTCGATCAAGTTTACCGAAAAAGGCGTCGTCACCGTTTCAGTGACGCGATGGCATCAGCCGAACATGCTGCATTTCACCGTTATCGATGACGGCATCGGCATGACGCCCGAACAGACGGCCAAGGTGTTCGAGCCCTTCTCGCAGGCCGATGTCAGCACGACGCGCCGGTTCGGCGGAACCGGGCTGGGTACCGCGATATCCAAGCAGATCACCGGATTGATGGGCGGTGAAATCTGGGTCGAGAGTGAACATCGCAAAGGATCGGCGTTTCATTTCACCGCCGCCCTGCCGGAAGCGTCGATCATCGATGGATGCCTGTATGAAGATGGCAGCGCCATCGTCGATGGCTATATCTCGCCAAGAAGCTTCAAGGTATTGCTGGTTGAGGACATAGAAACAAACGCTACCCTAGCAAAGCTCCGGCTGAAGCAGCAGGGGCATGAGGTCGACTGGTGCGCCAATGGACTTGACGCCGTGGCTGCGTTCCAGGCCGGTCGTTACGATCTGATCCTGATGGACGTCATGATGCCTGAGATGGATGGCCTGGAAGCCACCAGGACAATTCGCGGGCTTGAGAAGCCGGGAGAACGGCACACCCCCATCATCGCGCTCACTGCCAGCGTCATGCGCGAAGATTACGACCTGTGCATCGTGGCGGGAATGGACAATGTCCAGGCCAAACCGATCGACTTCGGTGCGTTGCTGTCGGCCATGGAGCACGCCGTTCCGGCGGGAGAAGGGCAGCCCAATACCGGCCAAAGCATCGAGATTGTCGAGGCAATCGGTGTCGATTTCAGGCCGCTCGAGGGGATCGTCGATCATCGCAATGCGATCAGAACCTGGCGCGATCCGGCGATCTACGCCAAGGCACTGACCTCCTTTGCCCGTGATCGTTCCCAGGATGCCGACGAGATGGAGCGGCTGTTGCTGGCAAGCCCCGACGATTCGGCGCCGGCCCGCGCCGTGGCGCACGCCCTCAAGGGCGTTGCCGGAAATCTCTTCATCACCAAGGTCGCCGGTTGCGCGATCAAGATCGATTCCGACCTCAAATCCCGGCGCCGGACAGCGGCCATTTCCGAACTTGGCCAATTGCGCTGGTTGCTCGCGGAGGCCGCCACGGCGATCGGCGCGATTGTCACCGCCGCCGATGACACGGCCACGCCGAGAGGGCAACTCGATCCGGGCGCGATGGCCGAGCTATTTGGCGAATTGTCGGCCGCCCTTGGGGAACTCAACCCTGACGCGGTCGAGCCGATCCTGGCCCGGTTGGCCGGCGTTTTGCCGAAGACCGACTTGATCCAGATTCAGAAAGCGGTCGATGCGTTTGATTTTGATGCAGCGCTGGCGAAGACATCCGCCATTGCGGAGCAACTGGTGCTCAGCGAGGGGTGAGACATCATGTTGAAAAAACTGTTGGCGGTCGATGACGAGCCCAACAATCTCCAGGTGCTCCGGCAGATATTGCGGGATCGCTATCAGCTGATTTTCGCCCCGAACGGTGAGAAGGCGCTAGAAGCGGCCGCGAAACATCTGCCCGATCTGATCCTGCTCGATATCATGATGCCGGATATGAACGGTTACGAAGTCTGCAAGAAGCTCAAGGCCAATCCGGCGACGAAGGCCATCCCGGTGATCTTCGTCACCGCCATGAGCGAGGTCGAAGATGAGGCGCGCGGGTTCGATGTCGGCGCGGTGGATTACATCCAGAAGCCGGTTTCCGCCCCCATCATGCTGCGCCGGATCGAGACCCATCTATCGCTCGTCCGGGTCCAGGAACTGGAGGACAGCCACCGGCAGGCGGTCTTCATGCTGGGCGAGGCCGGACATTACAATGACAACGATACGGGCGCGCATATCTGGCGCATGGCCGCCTATGCTCGCGTTCTGGCGGCGGCGGCGGGTTGGCCGGACCATCTGGTCGCGCGCCTCGAACTGGCCGCACCGATGCACGACACCGGAAAAATCGGGACGCCAGACTCCATTCTCCAGGCTCCCCGCAAGCTGACGGCGGACGAATGGGTGATCATGCGGGATCACACCCTGATCGGCTTTCGTATCCTGAGCAATTCCACTTGCAAGATCTTCGCGATGGCCGCCGAGATTGCCCATTATCACCATGAGAAATGGGACGGCACCGGCTACCCGCACGGCCTGTCCGGCGAGGCTATACCCGAGTCGGCCCGCATCGTGGCCTTGGCCGATGTATTCGACGCCTTGACGACCAAACGCGCCTACAAGGCGGCATGGAGTATCGAAGATAGCGTGGCTGAGATACGAAAAGGCGCGGGAAGCCATTTCGAGCCGCGTCTCGTCGGTCTGTTCGAGAACCTCATTCCCGAGCTTTTGCGGATCAGGGCCGAATGGAGCGATGACCGGTCGGGCAAGCGAACGGACTCAGTGAACCGCCAGACCGAAGGGAAGGAACTGTGCCAATCGGTGGGATCGGCAGACACGACATGCACCCACCCGCGGCTTGAACGCCGCGGCAGTTGAATATGCCGGTTGTGGATCCGGTGGGCGGGTCGTCGTCGCCGCGCAGCTGAGCGTGGCCGCTGGATAAATTCGGGCCCAGCCATAGCCGACGACTTGCCACCCGTGGTCACTCCGCGAGCTTCACCCAGAAACTGGGCCATCCCACTCGGCTTAGGGCCGCAGCCATGCACCACAATCGCTTGCGCCGATTTCCAGCACGGCGCTAGAACCAGCGTTCGCTGTCGAATGCTGGAGCCTTTGCGCCATGACCGAACCGGATCGGCCCGCCCCGCTTGGGCCGCACGACGAGATCGCCGCCTTCCGCGCGACCGCCGCCGCCAATCAGTTCCGCCAGGCGCGGCTCGACAAGCTCGCTCAGATCCGGCAGCTCGGCATTGATCCCTACCCCGCCCATTTTGCCCCGCAAGATCACGCCGCAGCACTTGAGACGGCCCACGCCGCTCTGCCGGCCGGTGAGGCGACCGACCACGTCGCCATCGTCGCGGGGCGGATACGCGCGATCCGCAACAGCGGCATGTTCATCGATCTGCACGATCAGAGCGGCAAGATTCAGATTTTTTGCCACAAGGATTTCCTGGCGCCCGAGCAATTAGCGCTGGTCCGGCTGCTCGATCTGGGCGACATCATCGGCGTGACCGGCCGGGTGCGCCGCACCCCGCGCGGCGAACTCAGCATCAATGCCGGCAAGGTCGAGATTCTGACCAAGACACTGCTGCCGCTGCCGGAAAAATATCATGGCCTGCAGGATCTGGAGACGCGCTACCGCCAGCGCTATCTCGATCTGATCATGAACCCGGCCAGCCGCGACACGCTGCGCAAGCGCAGCGCCATCGTCGCCGCTTTGCGCAATTTCCTGATCGCGCGCGGTTTTCTCGAAGTCGAAACGCCGATGCTGCACACTATCCTCGGTGGCGCCACGGCCAAGCCGTTCATCACCCACCATAACGCGCTCGACATGGATCTCTATCTGCGCATCGCGCCGGAGTTGCATCTGAAGCGGCTGATCGTTGGCGGCCTGTCGGACAAGGTGTTCGAGATCAACCGGAATTTCCGCAATGAGGGGCTGTCGCCGCGGCACAATCCGGAATTCACCATGATGGAGCTGTATCAGGCCTTCGCCGATTACCGCGACATGATGAGCCTGACCGAGGCGATTCTGGAATGTGTCGCGCAGGCGGCCAACGGAACGGCCGAAGCGCAGCATGGCGAGATCAGCTTGAATTTCGCGGGCCCGTTCCCGCGCCGCGCCATGCACGAACTGGTCGCCGACAAGACCGGCATCGATTTCCTGACGCTCGACAGTGCTGAGGCAGCGCGCGCCGCCGCTCGCTCGCTCGGCTGCAAGATCGAAGGCCAAGAGAATTGGGGGCAGGCGCTCGAAGCCGCATTCGCCGACAAGGTCGAACACGGATTGATTCAGCCGATCCACGTGACGCATCATCCACGTGACATTTCGCCGCTGGCCAAGCTCTCGCCCGCCGAGCCGCGCCTGACCGAACGGTTCGAGACCTATGCCAACGGCATCGAACTGGGCAACGGTTTTTCCGAACTGAACGATCCCATCGATCAGTTTGAGCGCTTCGAGGCACAGGTGCGGTTGCGTGAAAGCGGCGATGACGAGGCGTCGCAGATGGACGCGGATTACGTCACGTCGCTGGAATATGGCTTGCCGCCGACCGGGGGGCTCGGCATCGGCATCGACCGGCTGGTCATGCTGCTGACCGACAGCCCGTCGATTCGCGATGTCATCGCATTCCCGACGATGCGGCCGCAGGGCTGAAGTTGCGGCCCGGACGGTTGCGCACGAACATGTGATAGCCGGCAAAGGCGGCGGCACTCGGGCCGAGCACGCCGATCGCCATCGGCAGGGCCGTATGATCGTAAAAGGTGCTGGCGATCCAGCTTGCCAGTGCCGCACCGGCCATCTGAAGACAACCGATCAGCGAGGATATGACCCCGGCCATGCCGGGATGCGGCTCCATCGCCGCCGCCATCGCGTTTGGCGTGATCAACCCCAAACCGAAGACATAGAGCGTGACGGGCAATGCCACGCCCCAAACCCCAGCGCCGCACAGCGCCGCGGCCACCACCGCCGCCCCCGCCCCAACCACCAGCAACAAGCCGTATTGCAGGAGCCGCTCGCCGTCCCAATGGCGCAGCAACGCGGCATTGGCCAAGCCGCCGCCGACCAGCGAAATCGCCGGAATCGCGAAAAAATAGCCGAACTGATCGCTGCGCAGACCAAACACCTCGATATAGACGAACGGTGCGCCGGATATATAGACAAACAGGCCGCACAGCAGCAGCCCGCTGACTACGGCGAAACCCAGGGCGCTCCGGCTTCGGAAGAACAACCGGTAATTGCCGAGCAGCCGCCCAAGCCGCAGGGCGTGCGGATCAGGCCGGGCCAGCGATTCGTCCAGGCACAGGGCCACTGCACCCAAAATGACGATGCCGGCCGCCCCGAGCGACAGGAAGATCGCGCGCCACCCGACCAGTCCCAGCAGATACCCGCCGAGAATCGGTGCCAGCAGCGGTGCCACCGACATGACGACCGTCATATGCGACATCATGCGCGCCGCCCGATGACGATCGAACAGGTCGCGCACAATGGCGCGGCCGAGAATCGGCCCGACGCAAGCGCCGACCCCTTGCAGAAATCGGCCGGTAACGAGCCATCCGAGGTCAGGGCTGGCGGCGCAGCCCACCCCCGCAAGGCTGAAAATGCCAAGTCCCGCCAACAGTAGCGGCCTGCGGCCGTGACGATCGGCGAGCGGGCCGCAGAACAGTTGTCCGGCCGCAAACCCCATAAGAAACCCCGATAAGGTCCATTGCACGGCGCCGGGGCCGGCGGCAAAGACTCGCTCAAGCTCCGGCAAGGCCGGCAGACTCATATCGATGGCCAGCGCGTTCAGCGCGGTCAACGCACCCAACAGCACGACGAAGCCTAGAGAGCCTGGCGGTAGAATCATCGGTTGAAAACCCGCGAAATGGCTGGATGACGCTACCATACCTGGATCGGGTCGTCGCACCGAGCACAAGGCGCAGGCCGATGCAAAAACCACATACACGCGCATTTACCGCGAACGCGTCCTACGCCCGGACGAATCCAGCAATTTCGCGTTCTGGTGGGACTGGGGGTTTGGGATTTTGGATGCTCGGCGGTCGACCCTTCCCCGGTTCGGCATTTTTCTGCGCATCGAACCGCAAAAGATCGCCGTTTCCCCTTTTCTTTATTGTGTAAAATCACTATTTACGAGATACGATCGTCGCTGACGAGCGATAGCTTCGGAGTTCAGTGCGATTGACGCATATCTGCGCCAGTCGCACTTGCTGATATTCCGGGTTACGACCGCAGCGGCAATCCATACACCGGTAGCCGTGTTGCGCATTCAGTCATTGCTGGGATGCGTTTCTTACAAGGCATTGGCCCGACAGTGCTGTCGATTAATGAAGGACACCATGACAGATAGCTCTCCATCTGCGGAGACCATCCGACTCGTCATCGAGATATTGTCGGCTCGGGTGACGCCACTGACTGAATTGCCCCAAACAATTGCCAATATTGCGCAAGCGGTCGCGCGGCTGGGGCAGCCAACCACGCGTGAACGCGTCAGGCCCGCGCCGCCGGTACCGGTTCGCCCGGAATTGAGG
>JBAVTK010000507.1:0-1677 GCA_049696095.1 Aliidongia sp.
GCCGACTATCTAAAGACGCACCCCGCCACGGGGGCCGTCGCGAAAACTCCCGAGCAAGTCGCGCAGGAAGCCGCGGACAAAATCTACCCAAGCGGCATAAATCCGGCGACCGGCGGCAGGCCGCTATACGTGCCGCCCGCTAGTTCGATTGCGGCCAGGAACAACAACCCCGGAAACATTCAGGACAAGGCCGGCAACAAACTCAAGTTTGAGTCGTTGGAAAAGGGCGAGGACGCGCTGGAAAACGACCTGCGCATAAAAATGCGACGCGGTCTTAAAACCGTGGACGCCATAATCGCAGCGTACGAAGGCTACGACAGCATTCACAACAACATACCCGCGTACATTGCCGACGTGCGCGCCAAGCTCGGTAAAAATGAATTGAGCGAGTCGGATATACGACAGCTAGCGTTAGCAATCTCAGCGCATGAAAGCGCAGGCGGCAAAATCGTCTCAGCGCCGGCCCCTACGAGCAATACTACGTCGGTCCAGATTGACGCCATCCACGTAAGTTCGCCAAGCGCTGACCCGCGCGCCGTGGCCGATCAAGTCGGCGGTGCGATTCAGCGTAAGGTCACAGTCTCGCAATCCGATACGGGGCAATCGTGAGCGCGCAACTTATCACGCAAGGCGCAGGCGCGGGCCTCGGTATCCCGATTACCGTGGCATTGCCGCCATTCCCTAACGTACCGGCGCTGCCGGGCGTTCCGCAGTTGGCGCGTTCGTTACTATTTCCGGCCGCCGCGCCGCCCGCAATTGGCACGCCAGCCAAGTCGAGCGCGCTATGGCAGTCTACGCAAGCCGCGCCCGTGTGGGGCGTATTCGACAGCGACAACAATCTCGTCGTGCAGGCAGACAGCGTGCAGGATTTTGGATGGCGCAAAGAGAACCGCATACCGAATTTCCCGATTCAGTCGGGACAGTTCGCCACATACAACCGCGTGGGACTGCCGTCGGAAAATTCCATAGTGCTCGTCAAGGGCGGTTCGCTCGCGGACCGTACATTGTTTTTGCAACAAATCGACGCGGTCGTGGCTCAACAGAATATCAGCCTGTACACGCTGCGCACGCCTGAAAAATCTTACCCGAACGCCAGCGTTACACGTGCCGAGCTATCGCGCCGCGGGACTGCGAATGCGTTTTATTTCGACGTCGAATTATATTTTATTGAAATTGCCCCCGTGGACGCGCAGTACAGCACGACCGCGACGCAGACGAGCAATTCAAGCGTGCCGAGCGCTATCCCCACGACCAACCAAGGTCTGAGCAACGCGCAAGTACCGAGCGCTGCCGTCCAAAAATCGGCCGCTGCCGCCATCGTGCCGCCAGTGCCTACAGGTTAAGCCCCATGTTGCAAATACCCCTGAGTGCAGTTCCTTCGCAGACTCTAGCAATCGTTCTCGACGGGCAGAGTTGCCAAATTGCCGTCTATCAAAAGCAGCCGATTACCGACGAGTACGGGGTTGCCGCGGGGCTTTTCTTTGACCTTATCGTGGGCGGCGTGCCAATCATCAACACGGCCCGCTGTCTGGACCGCACGTTGATATTGCAAGACCGGCGCTATCTCGGCGTGGTCGGTGATTGTATGTTCTTGGACACTACCGCCACCGAGGGCGGGCCGCCCACGTTCAACGGAGCGCCGCCGTACTACACGGGACTTGGCGCGCAATTCTTGTT
>JBAVTK010000508.1:0-2074 GCA_049696095.1 Aliidongia sp.
CGCTGAGCCGCATTCCATTCCTGTCCTCACCAAGCGGTGCGGACAGGAAATCGTCGAACTCCGGTCCTAGCAGAGGAGTGTAAACAGAGCGGGACATCCGAACCACCACCTTCATCGCGTTTCGGGAACGCGTGGGACTAACATGAGCCGCACGCGAGGTCGCCATTACCAGAGTAACTGACGGGTCCAGGCGTGGTGCCCATTTTCAAACTCCGTGCTATGTCCAGGCGGCGTGCGGCAGACGACCGTACCGCCGCTCACGACGCGGACACTCGGGCCTCTTAAACATACCGCAGCAGCGACTAAGCTAATGGAGTCCGGGTTGCTCGGTAGCCTCGGAAACTACTCAGGCAACGATGGCGAGATCGGACCAGCCTGCAAATAGGGACGACGATGTAAGGGAGCTGAAGGTGAAAAAAATCTTGCGGTAACATTGATTTAGGTTGATCATCGTCGAACCGTTGGCAGCCGAGCCTCGCCAGAAATGATGCGGGTACCGATTCCAATTCCGCGCCTCGGATGACACAACGCAAGTCGCGCTCACTGGGTACCGGGACCGCACAAGCGCCGATCGCGCTGTCACAGAGATATTGCAGGTTCTCTTGTTCGACTTCCTGTCTCCGGCAGAAATCCAGCATCTGATCCACGCCTACGGCCTTTGGACCCTTTTTGCGGTCTTGATGTTCGAAAGCATCGGGCTGCCACTGCCGGGGGAAACCGCGCTGGTAGCGACAGCGCTCTATGCCGGTTCGACGCACCAGTTTGGCATTTTCCCAGTGATCGGCGTTGCCGCATCCGCCGCCATCGTTGGCGATAACATCGGCTATCTGCTCGGCCGATCGGTCGGGCGCCGGCTCATCGTGCGGTATGGTCGTTACGTCTATCTCACCGAGACGCGGCTCAAGCTTGGTCAGTATTTGTTTCAGCGGCACGGCGGCAAGATCGTCTTCTTCGGACGATTTGTTGCCTTTCTCCGCACTTTTGCTGCCCTCCTGGCCGGGGTCAACCGCATGCGGTGACCGCATTTTCTGGCCATGAACGCCCTCGGGGGGGTGTTTGGGCTTCACTATTCGGCGGCGGCGCCTATCTGTTCGATGAGGAAATCAGCGTGTTCGCGGGGCCGATGAGGCTGTTGTTCCTGGCATTTGCGCTCGCGCTGACTGTAGCCGGCGCTGTTTACTTTCGACGCCACGAGGTGGAATTGGTACGGCGTTTGAGCGCAGCCCATCCCGATGAATGATCAACCGACGTCATGGTGACGCCATACAAAATTTCACCGCGAGCGGCAAAACACTGCGGCAGCACGGAACCAGCCCTTCTTCGCCAAGGCTGCGAAGGACATCCTGCTTCGCCGGAACCTTGGATGCCAATCCTGCAAAGCGCGCCAGCGCAAATCGTACCGGCCACCGCTTACCGCCGTCCTATGAAATTTGTTTGGAATGTCTATATGCTGGTGAACCTTCAACCATGATTTCGTCTCGGCCCTCACAAACGGCTTTGATCGTGACGGGCTCCGCCCGATTGATGATCCGGTCCGGTATCCGCGATTGTTCCTCCCCGCAATGTCACTGAGCGACATGAAAACTTCCGAAACCCTCGCCCCCGCGCGTCATCCGGGCGGCCGAATCGGCGCGGCAGCGCGGCGGTTCGCCACTCCGGTGGCGGCGCTGGTGGCGTGTGGGATCGTGCTGGCGCTCGTTCATTCGATGTCTCGTGGCATCGACTACCACGCCATGGTGCAGGCGTTGCGCGCCATGCCGGTGTCGGTCCTCTGGTGGTCGGCGCTCGGCACGGCGGCGAGCTATGCTGCTTTGATTCTGCGCGACGTGACGGCGCTGCGCTATGCCGGTGCGCGCGTGTCGGCGCCGGTGCTGCTGCTCGCCTCATTCTGCGGTTCAGCACTCGGCAACGCGGTTGGATTCGGCGCGCTGACCGGCGGTGCCGTGCGTTATCGCCTGTATGGCGCGGTCGGCGTGACGCCCGAGGCGGTCGGGCGGATCATGCTCTTCATCACGGTGGGGTTCGGGCTCGGGCTCGTAGGTTTCGCCGGCGGCAGCGCGCTACTGGCCGCCGA
>JBAVTK010000509.1:0-2723 GCA_049696095.1 Aliidongia sp.
GAACGCAGGCTGCGTGGACGACGGGACACCCGCCGTCGAGATCGTGTTGATCCACTGGTGCGAAACCGCGACGTAGCTCTCGACGCCGCCGAGCGTGGATGCGGTAGGCGTCGGCAGGATGGAAGCTGCGATCAACCCCCCAGACGATGTCTCGACGATGGTCGAATTGCCCGTCGTCCCGATCGGTGGGCCATTGGCGATGACGGTGCCGGAGGTGCCATTGTAGATCGCGGCGTTTCCGTTGCCGGACGACGATGGCCCGGTAACGTTTCCCCCGCCAGCCGGCGCAGCCCAAGTCCCGTCGGCCCGTAGGAAGTTCGTCGTTCCACCTCCTGAGGATGGCACCGCACCAGAAAGCGACGATGTAAACGCATTGATAAGCGCCGTGAGCGCTGCGTTCGTCAGACCGCCAAACGCCCCGGAATTGTTATATTGAACCTGCCCAGTCAGGCCGCCAGGCGATCCACCGCCGCCGCCAGTAATCCCCAGGTTCGTCCGCGCCGTCGCCTGCGCTGATGATCCCTGCGCCGCGATCTCCGACAGCTTGTTTTGCGCCTGGAGCGGTCCCACGATCGGCGCCTGTGCTGACGCTGTGGTGCACCACATCAATAGGAACGCAACGACCGTCAGCCACCATGTTCGCGACCGCGTCGGCGTCGCCGGAGGGTCGAACGAGCAGAAATTGGCATTCCCGCCCGGCGCCACCGATACCGGCAAACTCGTCCCATAATTCTCCACCTGCCCAGATCCGGGCGTGACCAGCAGCACATTCGCCCCGCGGTTCAGCACCCGCAATTCCGTTCCCGCCGCATAACTGGAGGGCAGCTCGACCGCAGCCCCGGCCGGAACTGTCGTGAACACACTCACCTTGCGAACCAGCAGGATCGGCTGAGAAATGCTCGACCCCGTTGCGTCGAGCCCACCGACGCCAGGCACCGTCTCACCGAAGTCAACCTGAAAGCCGCTCATGTCGCCGCCGCGAGGGGCTGGGTCGCTAGATCCTGAGCGCGGTCATGCATCCCCTGCACATGATCCATCGCCGCCCCGTGCACACGCAGCAACGCGTCCACCGCCGCCATCGTCTGCTGGAACCGCATGTCGTCCGCCTGGATGCCGGCTTTCGACAACGCCAGCGCCGCATTCGCCCGGGTGCTTTCAATCTGTGCCTGCTGCTGCTGGACCTTCAGTCCAGATTCCACCGGCGCAAGCTGCGTCACGACGCCAACGCGCGCTGTCTCCGCCTGGGTATGCTGCCCCTCCATGATCCGCCCCGCTGTCTGCGCCCGCAGATCATCCGCCTTCGCCTCGTCCAATGCCGTCCGCGCCTGCATCGCCGGGTTTGGCGGCTGGGGCTGTGCAATGAGCTTTTCCATCTCCGCAGCAGCCCCGCTCGGCACCGGCGCATATTTCAGCGCCCAAGGCAGGATCGTCGGCGGCAACGGCATCCCCCGCAGCATCGGGAATAGCTGCATCAGGACGTTCCAGGTCTTGTCTTTCATGTTCACCGAGGTAGGTGCGTCATCCACCACCACGTCGTATTCTGCGAGGCCCGGCTCGTGGACAAACGGCACATATTGCCGTTGCTCGGGCCCACCGATGCGGATGAGGCGCCCATCGGCGATATATTCCTGCATCAGCCATAGCAGCAGCCGGCCCTGCTGCTTGTGGTAGCGGCGCTTGGCATTGAACAGGCCCGCTAGCACGTTCATGCCCTGCTGCCGGCGCCCAGCCTCCAGGAGTGCTACCTGCGGCGCGGTTGAGCCGGACTGGCCGATCAGTTCCACCGGAATGCCGCTCACCTGGGGAAACGCCGAGATCGCCATCTCGGTCATCTGGTTGAGTTGCGTCGGAAACTGCGCTGGCTGTTTCTGTTGGAGCGCGCCACGAGCCAGCGCTCCAGGATTCAACACCGTGATCGCGTCCGCATCAGCCCAGCTATCGCGCAACTCGTCGATGTCAGCGACCGCGTCTTCCTCGACCAACAAGCCGCCCTTGGCGTTGGTATTGAAGATGTGCATGCCCTGGCTGACCCATTTGTTCAGCCAAAGCTGCGGATCGCGCATCGCGCGAACGATACCATACCATGTGCCCTTGTTCACATCGCGCTTGCCGGTCACGCACTTGTAGGTGAATCCACCTTGCTTCGGACCGCTCATGATCTTCAGCACTTCGGAGCCGACGATCGCTTTCCAGTATTTCTTCTCCCGGTCTTTGATCATGACCGGCTTCTGGCCAAGCATACGCGCCCGCATCATGTAGAGCGCCGCCTTCTGCGCATCGAGGCGGACATAGCGGCCAGTAGCCGCGTCCAGCACGCGATAGGCGGTGACGTATTCCCACCATTCGACCTCGACGAGCCGGATCAGTTGTTCATTGCGATCGACGTCCGCCGACTGATCGATCCGGTAATACGGCGCGAGACGGGCATTGTGCGGCTGATGTGTCGCGTCCGGCTGATCCTCTGCCCACTGTGCATGCAACATCAATGGGTCCATATCGGGGAACAGTTCCTCCGCAGCGCCAACCGGCACGTCCTTGATCCGCAGCACGTGGCGCGCGTCGGTTAGGTTCTGTTTCCGCGCGTTGGCATCGGGGAACATTTCCAGGGGATCGATACGCTCGATGACAATCATTCCATCCGGTTCGTCATCGTAGCAAAGCCTCGATTGCGACCATCCCCAGCCGCAAGTAACGGCATCAAGGAACATCTCGGTTTAGTCGTC
>JBAVTK010000510.1:0-1690 GCA_049696095.1 Aliidongia sp.
CGTCTGCATCCGGTGAGTGCGCTCTGGCCGGCGCAGCTTGCTCCCGATCTGCGCCGGGCGCTCGGCCATGGCGTGCGCAAAGTTGAAAACTGGATCGCCGGGTTTCAATTGGTCCGCGTGACGTTCCCAACCGAACCGATCGATCCGTTCTTCAACATCAACCGACCCGAAGACCTGATCGAGGCGCAACGCCTGTGCCGCATCGATCCCGAAATGCCGCGCACAGAATAGCTGAGTACATTCCGAGTCTATGCCGCCTGCCGCGGTCAGGGCCAGTGTGGCGAAGCGATTTCCCCCCGAAATAGCTTCTTCCGAGCACTATCCCGCCGTTCGCCCCCGAGCGGCGGGACTTTTTCGGTTCCCGACATGAGGAGACTCCGATGAGGAGATCACTATTTTCGCTTGTCACCGCGTCCGTGCTGCTGACCGGTGCCAGTTTCGCCTCGGCTCAGACGACGTCGACCACGACCTCGACCTGGACCAATGACCAGGGTGCTGCGATCACATCCTACTCGACGACCCAGAAATATCACTCCTACGCCGCCCCGGAATTCCATGCGACCGTCGGCGCCGAGCTGCCGAGAGACGCCTCGCTTTACCCGCTGCCCGAGACGCTTCAAGTTCCCGATGCCGATCATTACAGCTACAGCATCATCAATGATCATCCGGTCATTGTCGAACGGACGACACGCAAGGTTGTCCATAGTTGGGATTGAGTATTCAAAAAGACTCGAGGCCATGAAACGGCGCTGATCTGCCTCCCGCTTCCCGCGCGGCTGCCGCGCCGTGCGGGTTCTTCCGGGCCGGCCCGGATTTTGCTAGAAACGACAAGGATCGGGAAAATAGGAGAGGCGCCGTGCGTCAGGCCAGCATTGAGCGCAACACCAAGGAAACTCGAATCAAGGCGGCGCTCACACTCGACGGCACCGGGCAATATCGGATCGCGACCGGCATCGGTTTTCTCGATCACATGATCGAGCAATTGTCGCGCCACAGCCTGATCGATATCGCGCTGGTCGCCAATGGCGATCTGCATATCGATTTTCACCATACGACCGAGGATTGCGGCATCGTGCTGGGCCAGGCCGTGGCGCAAGCGTTGGGCGACCGCAAGGGCATCGAGCGCTATGGCCATGCCTATGTCCCGATGGATGAGAGCCTATGCCGCGTGGCGCTCGATCTGTCGAACCGACCCTATCTCATCTGGAAGGTAAACTTCACGCGCCCCAAGCTGGGCGAGATGGACACCGAGCTGTTCAGGGAGTTTTTTCAGGCTTTTGCCCAATCGGCAGGCATGACGCTGCATATCGAGATGCTGTATGGCGAAAATAACCATCACATCGCCGAGGCTTGTTTCAAGGGGCTGGCCATCGCCTTGCGGCACGCCATCGCGATCGATCCGCGCAAAGCCGATGCCGTGCCCTCGACCAAGGGAACGCTCGGCGCTTCGCTGGACTGACGCATCATGGAGCGCTGCATCATCATCGATTACGGCTCGGGCAATCTGCGCTCGGCCGCCAAGGCGTTCGAGCGGGCCGCCCGCGAAGCGGACCTCAATATCATGATCGAGGTTACCGGCGATCCGGCGACAATCGAGCGGGCCGACCGGGTCGTGCTGCCCGGCGTCGGGGCCTTCGGCGAATGCCGGCGCGGGCTCGATGCCGTGCCGGGACTGGTCGCGGCATTGGAC
>JBAVTK010000511.1:0-2961 GCA_049696095.1 Aliidongia sp.
GGTTCCGTTCTGCACCATGAGAAATCCGCTCCTAGACCCGCCGAAGAATCACTGTCGGCGGACGATACACGAAACCGGGGCGGTGCGGGAAGGTTGGCTGCGCGGCCAAAAGGAAGGGGCGAGCCGCAGCTCGCCCCATTTGGTGTTTTTCAACTTGTTAACGAGTGGCCCTCAATCACCAGACCGCTATATTTTTAGCCCAACGAAACCTCTCGTTTACGACACCGTGTTCAGACTTGCCAAAAGGTTGTGGCGGTGTCAAGAGGTTTAAACGGGGTGGTAGAGGGCCAGCCGCAACGACACCGCTACGTCTCTATGCAAAAAAGCAATAGAAAGAAAATGGCGTATTGGGTTACACACTACGTGTGCGTGAGCCTCTAATCTGAGAACATCGCCCACTTGACGCCCTCCCTGGCGTCTGCGAGATAGGACGAGCCCGTGGACTCGCCCTTCCCGGTGAAGTCAGTGGAGCTATATCGGCTTCATTGGTCTCACCTCACTATCCAACCAAACTGTTACGGCGGGGAAGCTTGATCGGCACGTCCCGCCGTTTCCGTTTCTATGGCCCTTGCAGTCCGACGTCAAGCCAAAAAAATAGACGTGTCTGAAACTTTCCTAGCGAAGCGGTGTCAGAAACATCATATTCCAGCGTCCAGGAGATTACGGGCAGCGACGAAAACTTAGTTTCCTGCGCCCACCGGGGAGTTTGGCAAAGGGGGGAGTTCATGCACTTACCCAGCAATCGTTCTTACCGCCTCGGCCTCGATCTCGGCCCGAATTCGCTGGGCTGGTTCATGGTCTGGCTCGATCAAGCGGGAGATGCCACCGGCCTCGGGCCGGGCGGCGTGCGGATTTATCCCGATGGCCGCGACCCGCAATCGGGCACCTCGAACGCCGCCGATCGCCGTATTGCGCGCGGTATGCGGCGGCGGCGCGACCGCTATCTGGCGCGGCGGGCGGGGCTGATGGATTTGCTAGTGCGCCATGGGCTGATGCCAGCCAATGAGGCAGCACGAAAGCAGCTTGAAACGCTCGATCCCTACGCGCTGCGTGCCGGGGCGCTTGATGGGATTCTGCCCGCCGAGCAGATCGGTCGGGCGTTGTTCCATTTGAATCAGCGCCGTGGCTTTCTGTCGAATCGCAAGACCGAGAAGAAAGATGAGGAAGCCGGTGCAATCAAGGCGGCGGCGCACCGGCTTGAGGAACTCATGCACGAGGCCGGCGCCCGCACACTCGGTGACTATTTCCATCGCAGGCATCGCGAGCGAGCGCCGGTTCGGGCGCGCAATCGGGGCGAGGGCGCCAAGGCGGAATATGAGTTCTATCCGACCCGCGCGATCCTGGAACATGAGTTCGAGGCGATCTGGCAGGCACAGGCACCGCATCATCCGACGATGACCGAGGCGGCGCATGATGCCATCCATCACATCATTTTTTATCAGCGCCCGCTGAAATCGCCGCCGGCCGGCAAATGTAGCCTCGATCCGGCGACCGGCCCCGAGGATGCCGACGGGTTCCGCTGCCCTTGGGCGCATCCGCTGGCCCAGCGTTTCCGCATCTGGCAAGAGGTACGCAACCTGGCAGTGACCGAGATCGGCAAGGCGACCCGCAGCTTAGCCGAAGTGACCGGCGACTGGGAGGCCGGCAACAAGATCGCCCTGGCGCTGATCGGGAATAACCGCTTGAGCTTCGATCGGATTCGCAAGCTGCTGAAGCTGCCGTCGGAAACCCGTTTCAACATCGAATCCGACCGGCGCGACGGGCTGGATGGTGACGAGACCGCGGCCAAGCTGTCGCATCGGAGTTTCTTCGGCAAAGCTTGGCGCGAACTGACGCTCAACCGGCAGATCGAGATCGTCAACCGGCTTCAGGACGAAGAAAATCCCGCAACGCTGGTCGAGTGGCTGCTGGCCGAGACCAAGCTCGACCGGGCTGCCGCCGAGCGCGTCGCTTCGGCCTTCCTACCCGACGGCCATTGCCGGCTGGGTCTGCGGGCGATTCGCGCGATTCTGCCGCATCTGGAAGCGGGGCTGGACTATGCCGATGCGGCCAAGGCGGCCGGCTACGACCATGCCCTGTTGCCGACCGGTCAAGTATCCGAAGACGGCTTCCTGCCCTATTACGGCGAATGGCTATCGGATGATGTGGTCGGCACGGGTGATCGGTGCGATGTGAAGGAGCGGCGCTGGGGGCGGTTTCCCAATCCGACCGTCCATATCGGGCTCGGCCAGTTGCGGCGGTTGGTCAATGCGCTGATCCGGCAATATGGGGCGCCGGCCGAAATCACGGTCGAAATGACCCGTGATTTCAAACTGTCACCCCAGGAATTGTCCAAGCTCGAAAAGAAGCAAGCGGCGAATCAGGACAAGAACGAAAAACGGAAGACGATTCTCCGGGAACAAGGGCAGGCGGTAAATGCTCAAAACCTGTTGAGGCTTCGGCTCTGGGACGAACTCAATCCGCTTGATCGATGCTGCCCCTTTTCCGGTCAACCGATCGGTCTCGACAAGTTGTTCTCGCCGGAAATCGAGATCGAACATCTCATTCCGTTCGCCGATTCGTGGGACGACAGTGCGGCCAACAAGGTGTTGTGTGTGCGGTCGTTCAATCGGCTGAAAGGCAAAAACACGCCGTTCGAGGCGTTCGGGGACGACAAGCGCGTATGGCCGCACATCCTGGCCCGCGCCGCTATCTTGCCGGACAATAAAAGCTGGCGCTTCGCACCCGACGCCCGAATGCGTTTCGGCGAGGAGAACGGTTTTCAGGCGCGGCAACTCAACGAGACCGGCTGGCTCGCGCGATCCGCCCGACAATATCTCTCGGCCGTGACCGATATTTACCAAATCAACGTCCTGCCCGGCCGGCTCACCGCCATGATCCGGGCAAAGTGGGGGCTGAATACCCTGTTGCCGGACCATAATTTCAGCGACGGCAAGAACCGCAAGGATCATCGCCATCACG
>JBAVTK010000512.1:0-4615 GCA_049696095.1 Aliidongia sp.
TTCCCGGCGCGGGCTTCGGGCCGGCTTCGCGGCGCTGCTGTGCTTCATCAGCGCCGCGGCCCCGGCCGAAACGATCTTGCAGCGCGGCAACAAGGACGAGCCCGAAACGCTCGACCCGCATAAATCCGACGGCCTCCAGGAATATTGGATCCAGAGCGACCTGTTCGAGGGACTGACCCGAATCGATCCGCACGGCAAGGTGGTGCCCGGTGTGGCCGAAAGCTGGGATGTGGCGCCCGATGGCCTCAGTTGGACCTTTCATCTGCGGCCCGATGTCAAATGGTCGGACGGCTCGGCCCTGACGTCCGAGGATTTCGTCTGGTCGCTGCGCCGCGCGCTCGATCCCCGGACGGCCGCCTCCTATGCCTCGATTCTCTATCCGATCGTCAATGCCCACGTGATCAATGAGGGCACGGAAAAGGATCTGACCCGGCTCGGCGTCACCGCCCCCGATCCGCGCACATTGGTGATCCGGCTGAACGGGCCGACCGCCTATCTGGACGGCGTACTGACGCTCGCCATCGCCTTTCCGCTGCCGCGCAAGGTGATCGAGACCTATGGCGCGGATTGGACCCATCCCGAGCATCTCGTCGGCGATGGCGCTTTCGTACTGGAAAGCTGGACGCCGCAGCTTGAGGTCAGGCTGAAGCGCAGCCCGACCTATTACGATGCCGCATCGGTCAAGCTCGACGGCGTGGTGTGGAGTGTGAACGAGTCGGACGAGACGGCGCTGAAACGCTATCGCTCGGGCGCGCTCGACATCGCCCGCGTGCCGCATAAATTGGTCCCCGTGCTGAAGACCGAGTTGCCCGGTCAAGTGCGCACGCCGACCGAACTCTGGACGCGCTATCTACTGATCAATACCCAGCGTCCGCCGCTGAACGATGTCCGGGTACGTCAGGCGCTGGCCCGGCTGATCGATCGCGACGCGATCACCGAGAAGGTCGATCCGCACGGCCAGACCACGGCCTATGCGATGGTGCCGCCGACCATCGAGGGCTACACACCGCAACCGCCCGATTGGGCAGGCGAAAGCCTGGATGAGCGGCGCAAGCAGGCGGTGGCGCTGCTCCAGGAGGCCGGCTACGGCCCGGCCAACCGGCTGAAGATCGACGTGATCTATGACGGGGCGGAAGAGGATTTCCGCCGGGTGCTGACCGCGATGGCCGGGATGGTCAAGCCCTACGGCGTCGATTTCACGCTTCAGGCGGTCGAGAACCAGATCCTGCTGTCGACCACGCGCAATCACGATTACCAGATGGCGCATTTCGAATTCATCGCCGACTATCCCGACCCCTGGACCTTCCTGTCGATCTTCCGCTCCGATGCCGGCGGCCTGAACGATTCCGATTACCGCAACCCGGACTTCGATGCCGAACTCGATAAAGCCTCCGCGACCCTCGATCCGGCAGCGCGGTTTCGATTGCTCGAAGCGGCGGAAAAGCTGATTTCGCGCGACGTACCGGTGATCCCGTTCAGCTTCGATCTCTGGCCGCGTGCGGTAAATCCGAAAGTCACCGGCTATTTCGACAATGCGCTGGATCAGCATCAAAGCCGCGATCTCGGGTTGGAGCGCTAACCCAACAACATCGCCAGCACGGCATTGAGCCGCTGCCGGCCGGCGGCGGTGGCGGTGAGTCGCTCATTGTCGAGCGTGACGAAGCCGCCTTCGATCAGCCGTTCGAGGCCGGACGGGTCAAACAGCGCCTCGGGTTCGTTGCCGAGTTCTGCGCGGAATCGGTCGCGCGGGATACCTTCGCTGAGGCGCAGCCCCATCATGACCATTTCCTCGCCACGCTGGGCCGCGGTCAGGGGTGTCGTCTCTTCGGTACCGTGGCCGGCCTCTTCGACCGCGGCGAGCCAGGATTCCGGGGCTTTCTTTTGCCGGGTCGCGTGCTTCACCCCGTCCAGGGTCACCCGGCCATGGGCGCCCGGCCCGACGCCCAGATAATCGCCATAGCGCCAATAGGTCAGATTGTGGCGGCTTGCCTGGCCCGGCCGTGCGTGGTTCGAGATTTCATAGCCGGGCAGGCCGGCGGTTTCGAGCCGTTCCTGGGTCAGCTCAAAGAGCGCCCCGGCCAGATCGTCGGCCGGCAGGGCGAAATCGCCGCGGGCGTGCGCGGTATGAAACGCGGTGCCGGCCTCGATGGTCAATTGATAGACCGAGAGATGATCGCCGGCCAGCGCCAGCGCCGCATCCAGTTCCCGCGCCCAGCTATCGAGGCTTTGACTCGGCCGGGCGTAAATCAGATCGAAACTGTAACGATCGAAATGCCGGGCCGCGAGATCGATCGCGGCGCGCGCTTCGGTGGCGGAATGGGCGCGGCCGAGGAATTTGAGCGCGGCATCGTCGAGCGCTTGAATGCCGAGCGAGACCCGATTGATGCCGGCGGCGCGGAAACCCTGGAACCGCCCGGCCTCGACCGAGGTCGGGTTGGCTTCGAGCGTGATTTCGGCCGCGGGATCGAGGCGCCAGTTGCGCGCGATCCGCTCGATCACCGCCCCGGCCGTCTCCGGCGCCATGAGCGACGGCGTGCCGCCGCCGAAGAAGATCGAGGTGACCATGCGGCCGGGGGTTTGTGCGGCGTAATGATCGAGTTCGCTCAGCAGCGCCGCGCGCCACCGGTCCTGATCGATCCGGTCGCGGACGTGGCTGTTGAAATCGCAATAAGGGCATTTCTTCAGGCAGAACGGCCAATGGACATAGAGACCGAAGCCCGCTTCGTTCATGGCGCGAAGCAGGCGGTGACAAGCTGGCGGAAGGCGTGGGCGCGGTGGCTCATCTCATGTTTCGCCGTCGGGTCCATCTCGCCGAAAGTAATGTCCCAGCCCTCGGCGATGAAGATCGGATCATAGCCGAAACCGCGCGCGCCACGGGGCGGAAATACCAGAGTACCAGCGATCTTGCCTTCGAAGCTTTCGCAATGCCCATCCGGCCAAGCCAGCGTCAGCGCGCAGATGAAGGCGGCGCGATGGTTCTCCGTTTCGCGCGCTGTCAGTTCCTGCCGCACCCGGTCCATCGCCAGGGCGAAATCCTTGTCCGGACCGGCCCAGCGCGCCGAATAGATCCCCGGCGCTCCGTCCAGCGCCTCGACCGCGAGACCCGAATCATCGGCCAGTGCCGGCAGGCCGGATGCCGTGGCTGCCGCCAGCGCCTTCAATTCGGCATTGGCGATGAAGGTGAGACCGGTCTCGTCCGGCTCGGGCAAGCCGCGTTCACCGGCCGAGCTGACGCGCGCACCAAGCGGCGCCAGCAAAGCCACGATCTCGCGCAGCTTGCCCGGATTATGGGTGGCGACGACCAGTTCGCCGCCGGCGAAGCGTCGCGCCATGATGGCTAAAGCCCGGTCACGGCCGCGCGTTGCAGCCGGGTCAATTCGCCGATGCCCTTGCGTGCGAGTTTCAACAATTCGGCAAATTGCTCCTCGGTGAAGGGGGCCGCCTCGGCGGTTGCCTGGATTTCGACCAGCTTGCCGGTGCCGGTCAGAATGAAATTGGCATCGGCATCGGCATCGGAATCCTCGGCATAATCCAGATCGAGCACGCCTGTACCCTTGTGGATGCCACAGGAAATCGCCGCGACCGAGTCGATCAGCGGCAGGGTCGGAATCTGGCGCGCTTCGACCATTTTCCGGAACGCCAGATGCAGTGCGACATAGCTGCCGGTGATCGCGGCGGTGCGGGTGCCGCCATCGGCCTGGAGCACGTCGCAATCGATCTTGACCTGGCGCTCGCCCAGCAGCTTCAGATCGGTGACGGCACGCAATGCCCGGCCGATCAGGCGCTGAATCTCCTGAGTGCGGCCGGATTGCTTGCCGCGCGCCGCCTCGCGATCGGTGCGGGTATGGGTCGAGCGCGGCAGCATGCCATATTCCGCCGTGACCCAGCCGGCCCCGGTATTGCGCAGGAAGGGCGGCACCTTATCCTCGACGCTGGCGGTGCACAGCACATGGGTATCGCCGCATTTCACCAGGCACGAGCCTTCGGCATATTTGGCGAAGCCAGGGGTCAGCGTGACGACGCGAAGCTGGTCGATGGCGCGGCCGGAAGGACGGGGCATGATCGGTTCTGCTTTTCTTTGGATCGGAAGGCCGGCACGCTACTCCCCGGCGCCGAGGGCGTCTATGGGCTGACCGAGAATAGGCGATACGCTTTTTGGCGGGCGCCGGAATTTTTCCGCCGCCGGCCTTGTCGTATCCGGGTGTGGCGAAATTGGGGAGCGCGCGCGGTGCCCGTCGGACGTAAAATCACGATCGCCGCCCTCGCCTTGCTGCTTGTGCTGGGCGCCGGAGCGATCTTCTATAAGGGGGCGCTTCCCGGCCTCGGCAGCGCGCGGCCCGAACCGCCGGCCGCAGAGAGTGCCATCGCGACCTGGCTGCTACGCCATTCGGTGCCGGAGGCCGACCGCCGGCAGACCAACCCGCTGGGCGGCGACCGCACCGACATCGTGGCCGGGCACGGCCTGTTCCAGAAGAATTGCGAGGTCTGCCACGGCTTCGACGGCGCGGGCCGCACGGCGATCGGCGCGGCCGAGTATCCGCGCGCACCAGCACTTCTGCCGCTCATCGTCGACCTGTCCGATGGCGAGTTGTTCTATTATATCCGCAACGTCGTC
>JBAVTK010000513.1:0-1709 GCA_049696095.1 Aliidongia sp.
GCCAATTCCTCTAGTCGTCCCGCCGCGACCATCGACTCGACCTGCGAGCCTTCGAGGCCATCAATCTTCGCGGGAATTCCAGAAAGTGCCGCAAGCTCAGCCAACGAAGGTCGCGCGCTTGCGCCAAAGCCACTAATGACATCGCAAATGTCGATGTGATCCCGACCATAGCGATACCAATAGTCCTTTCCATTGCTTCCATGGATAGTCTGTGCGGGGATCGACAATGCGAATGCACGATACCGCAGAACCGGCAGGTCGAAGCTCGAACTGTTGAACCCGACCAACTGCGGCGAAGGTGCCTCGTTAAGACTATCCACGAACCGTTCGATCAGTTCGCGCTCCGGCTTAACGCCAATATGGCCGACACCGGAGCGAACAACAACCCATGGCCCCCGGTCAGTTCGTTCCGCATAGATCGCACCGATACAAACAATCTTCTGGAGCGGGACCTTGACGAACGCGATATCAGGGTCTTCACCGGGCCTTGCGTACCGCTGTCCAAGCAATCGACGAACCTGTTCGTCTGAAACCTCGGCATCGGCTTTCAGAAGCGCACGCCCGGCTGTTAGATCGGGAACCGTCTCAAGATCGAATATGACGGCTCGCTGTTGACTCATAGGAATGCGGCGACTTGGTTCAAAAAGGTTGACGGCTTGCTCACGCGAATATCGCCCCAAGGCATTTTGCGCTGTCTCGGATACGAGAAATACAGCAGCCGCCTTGATCGCGTGGCAGCAACAAACGCGTTGCGTTTTTCTTCCGCCATTTGGGCGGGTTTGCCCTGGGATCGATAGTCGGGAAAAATGCCCTCCGCCATTCCGACGACGAAGACCACCTCGAATTCCAAGCCTTTTGAAGAATGGACCGTGAGGAGCGCCGTAGCGCCGTCCGACTTGATCTGCTGCGAGGTCCCTAGTGCCATGCTGCTGAGAAAACCGGGAAGCGTACGCGTCTGGGAAGAACCGCCACGCAGATATTGATCCCACTCCCTAAGCATGACTTCAGTATCATCGTATATCTCGCCCCTGTCGATTGGAGAGAGGGAATCAGCGTGTTTCCGCAGCACGTCAATGGCGGGTTTGATGTTCAGTCTGGTGCTGGATTTACTTACTATTTTGATCGCGTCCGCTATCGCTTGGCATCTAGGCTTCCCTGTGATCTTCGCACACTCCGCCAACAGGGTCACAACCTGCTCAGCATTATGTATCACTTCATCGTCGAGCTTGGGGTTCCAACGCTTGAGTAGCGCTGACATGTGCAGTTGATCTCGCGGGTTGGCTAGAATCCGCAGCGCCAGTTGGAAATCGTCAGCGATCTCCGACTCGTTCTCGTGGAGTGAGGTGACGCGCCTGAAATACGGAATCTCCCGCAAATCGAGTTCTAGTGCGCCCAAGCACTGCGCAGCTCGCGGGAGTGATCGGGCCTTCGATGTCCGGATGGCCTTCTTTACACAGCCGCTGAATTTCGTCGGCTACGAGGTTTGCTTCACCTTCCTCGTCATCTCCGACCAGCAGTTCGGCGTGGCCTTTGATGGGAAGTTGACCTTTCACCAAATATGTTGGCTCCAGCGCATGCGCGATATGGACCACGACCTTCGACGATCTAAAATTCTCGTCCAATTGAATCTTGGTGGCGCTAAAGTCGCGTGCGAAGTCCTGCATATACCTTGGACTAGAGGTAGTGAACCCATAAATCGACTGGTTCGG
>JBAVTK010000514.1:0-13063 GCA_049696095.1 Aliidongia sp.
GCATCCAGGAACAGGCCGCGATCGTCGCGGGCACCATCGCCGAATACGCCACCGACGAGGATACCGGCAGGCTCAATGTGGCGCTCGCCGGCCCGAAAATGCCGAGGCCGAGCATCTAGATCGAAGCGAGGATGATATCGAGCGCATCGGCGATAGTCGGCTGCTGAGCGCCGCTCGGCAGGGCGGATGTCACCTGGCCGAACAAAGTCGAGCCGATGCCGACGATGACCGCCAGCACCAGCACCTTGATGCCGCAGGTGATGACGAAGCCCAGCACCCGTTCGGCCAGGAAGGCGCTCTTGCCCCAGAGGCCGAACGGCACCAGCACGAAGCCGGCCAAGGTCGTCAGCTTGAACTCGATCAGCGTGACGAAGAGCTGGACCGCCAGCACGAAAAACGAGGCGACCAGGATCACCCAGGCCAGGAGCAAAACGAAGATCTGGATGAAGTTCGGGAGGAAGGATGAGAACCCGACCAACCGGCCGGCTGCCTGCAAGATCGGCCAGCCGGCCTGGACGCCGACCTGGGCGAGCCGGCCGGGCTGGAGAAAGTCCTGGAGCGAAACCGATGCGCCGGCCCCCTGAAGGCCGAGACCGGCAAACGAATTGAACACGACCGTGCTGAGGGTTTTCCAATTGGTGATCAGGAAGGCGAAGACGCCGATATAGAGCGTTTTCTTGACCAAGCGAATCAGGACATCTTCACCACCAAGCGCCCAGAACAGCCCGGCCAGCGTCATGTCGATGACGATGAGCGTCGCCGACAGGAAAGCGATCTCCGGCTTGAGTAAGCCGAAGCCGCTGTCGATATAGGTTGTGAAGATGTTGAGGAATTGGTCGATGACCGCAACGCCGCTCATGATCGTTCACCGGCCTGGCGGCTGGTCTGGCTTGACCAGCTTCGGTTGCGGTACGTCCGGATCCATCTGAATCGGCACCGGATGATATTCAGGCGGAGGCTGGAAGAACCGGCGAGTCACTTCCTTTGAGGCGGCCTGGCATCCCTCATCGTTCACCGCCTTCTCATGCAGCGCCTTGCAGCGTTCGAGTTCTTTCGTCAGCGGGTCCGTCGGCGGCGGCAACTCCGAAGGCGCGGTGCCGGGTTGCTGGGCGACGATCTCGGCGGAGATGCCCGCCAGCGCCGCCAGGGCGAGGCAAGCCAGGATTCGTGCGGCTTTCATGATGTCCTCCTTTGATTCTCCTCAATGGAATATGGTCACCGGCACCGGCGTGTAGGTGCCGGGTGCGGTGCCGATGAACTGCTGGAACTGGGCCTGTGCTTGCTGTTCGGCTTCGGCCTTGCGGGCCTGTTCGATCGCCTGCGCGCGGGCTTGAGACGCAAGCAGGGTCTGGATGGCGGAGGCCTGCTGCGATTGCAGGGCCAGCAGCTGGTTGCCCGCCTGCGTGACCTGAAGGATGCCGACGGCACCCTGGCTTCGCCCGATCAGCGCGGTCATCTGCGCCTGATCATTCGGCAAATTCTGGACGATCTGCGCCTGGACTTCCATCGTGTGCTGGAAGGTCTGAAGCGAATACAACCAGCGCGTCTGGGCGTCCTGCATCAATTGTGCGCCGGACGATGACGGGCTGATCACCGTCGGGTAATAGCGCTGGAACTGGGACTGGACGTTCTGGACATTATAGAGAATGCCCTGGGCCTGCCCCATCAGGCTGGTCAGCCGGGAGACGGTCTGGGTAAGCTGCTGCACCACGGAAAACGGCAATGCGGTCAGATTGCGCTGCTGATTTTGCAGCATCTGAAGGAATTGCTGGATCTGCGTGATTTGATTGTTGATCTGCTGGAGCGTCCGCGCGGCGGTCAGGAGATTCTGCGTCAGATTGCTGGAATCGATGACGGCCACTTGCGCCTGGGCCAACGGTGGTGCGGCAACGAGGCCGGCGGCGATCGCCGCCGTAGCGAGCAGCCGGAATATCTTGTGCCTGATCATGTCCGTTCCTCCTCCATTGGAGACGGTTCACCGGGCCTTCCCGTCTCCTTGATGACCTCACAAGCCCAGGACAGCCCTTTCGCTCTGAGCCAGGCTTCCGCAAACGTGTCGGGCGAAGACCGGTCGAGCACCCGGTCGATCATCACTTGATCGGCCGGCGACGAGGCGCCGCAGAAGGCGAGCGCCACCGGCCCGAGACCGAGCTGGAACAGCCGGTTGCCCCGGCGGGACTGCAAATAGTAGTCGCGCTTCGGGGTCGCGGTGGCGATGAGCTGGATCTGCCGCTCATTGAGCCCGAACTGCTCATAGGCGCGCCGCGCTTCGACCGCCCGGTCGTTCGGCAGGAAGATGCGCTGCGGGCAGCTTTCGATCACGGCGGGTGCGATCGTGCTGTCGGTGATATCGGCCAGCGACTGGGTGGCGAAGATGACGGCGACGTTCTTCTTGCGCAGCGTCTTCAGCCATTCGCGGATGCGTGCCGCGAACAGCGGATCATCGAGAAAGACCCAGGCCTCGTCGAGGATCAGCAAGGTGGGCGAGCCATCGAACCGGGCATCGAGCCGGTGGAACAGATATGTGAGCACAGGCGGCACCGCACCGGCCGCGTCGCGCATCAAGGTTTCGGTCTCGAAGCATTCGACGTCGCCGAAGGCCAACCGGTCCTCGGCGGCATCGAGCAGATGGCCGAACGGGCCTTCCAGCGTATAGGGGCCGAGTGCTGCTTTGAGCGCGTTCGATTGCAGGAGCATCGACAGGCCGGTGACCGTCCGCTCTGCAACCGGTGCCGAGGCGAGACTGGTCAGGGCCGACCAGACCGCTTCCTTGATATCCGGGGTGATGGCGACGCGCTCATGGGCGAGCAGCCCCAGCACCCATTCCGCCGCCCAGGCCCGCTCGGGAACCTGATCAATCCTGGCGAACGGCTGAAACGCGAGCGCCTCGGCCTCGGCGGCGAGCCGGTGATGCCGGCCGCCCATCGCCAGAATCGAGGCACGGGCCGAACCGCCCTTGTCGAAGACATAGATCTGCGATCGGCGATAGCGGCGGAACTGGAGCGCCAGCAGGGCGAGCAGCACGCTCTTGCCGGCCCCGGTCGGGCCGACGATCAGCATATGCCCGACATCGCCGACATGGGTCGAGAGGCGGAACGGCGTCGAGCCCGAAGTCTCGGCGACCAGCAGCGGCGGGCCGTCGAGATGCGCATTGCGCGCCGGCCCGGCCCAGACCGCCGAGAGCGGGATCAGATGGGCGAGGTTGAGGCTATGGACCAGCGGTTGGCGAACATTGGCGTAGGCGTGGCCGGGCAGCGACGACAGCCAGGCCTCGACCGCGTTGATGGTCTCGCGGATCGTGGCGAAACCTCTGCCATTGACGGCGCGCTCGACCGCCCGCTCCTTCTCGACCGCGGCGGCCCGATTCTGATCCCACACCGTGACGGTGATGGTCAGATGGCCGAAGGCGACATGGTCGGAACCGAGCGCCTGTAGAGCATCGTCGGCGTCATTCGCCTTGTTCGCGGCATCGGTATCGAGCAAGGGTGTCGGTTCGCTGTACAGCACCTCGCGCAAGAGGGCGGCGACCGATTTGCGCTTGGCGAACCATTGCCGGCGGATGCGGGTCAATTCCTTGGCGGCCTCGGTCTTGTCGAGGGCGATCCAGCGCGCGACCCAGCGATATTCGATGCCGAGATGGTTGAGATCGTCAAGCAGGCCGGGCCGGGTCGAAGCCGGGAAGCCCAGGACACTCAAGCTGCGCAGATGCGCGTCGCCCAGCATCGGTTCGAGACCGCCGGTAAAGGGCGTGTCGACCAGCACGGCATCGAGATGCATCGGCGTCTCGGGCACCGCGATCGGATGGCGGCGGGTCGAGATCGTGCCATGGAGATAGGTCAGCGTCTCGGCATCGTCGAGCGCCCGGATCTCGGGCATGAAGCCTTCCATCAGATCGAGCGCGCGGTTGGTCTCGGCGATGAAGCCGGCCAACTCGTCACGCCAGGACCGGCCCTGCCCCTCTGCCTCATCCGCCGGGCGCTCCATCAGCACGCGCTCGGCTCGGTTCACCTGGTCGGGCGGCGGCAGATAGAGCAGCGTCATGTGATAGGCGCTCTCGAAGCGCTCACGGCGCTGTCCCACCGGCAAACCGATTTCTTCGAAGGCCGCGCGGCGTTCCTGATCGACCAGCCAGGAGGCCGGGTCGGGGAACTGCGATTCCGGATAGCCCGGTGCGACCGTGCGAGCGGCCTCGAAGAACAAGGCCCAGCCGGAACCGAAGCGGCGCAGCACATTGTTGAGCCGCGCGCAGGCGGCGATCAGCTCGGCCTCGGTGGCGCTTTCCAGATCGGGACCGCGGAAGGCGAAGCTGCGCTGGAAGCTGCCATCCTTGTTGAGCACGACACCCGGCGCCACCAGGGCGGCCCAGGGCAGCCGGTCGGCCAGTAGATCGGCGCCCCGGCGGTATTCGGCGAGATTCAGCATGTGAGCCAGACCTTCTGCCGGAGGTGACGGGCGAGCACGGCGGCAAAATGCGGATCGCGCTTACCGGCGAAGACGGCGATGGCATGGCCGATCGCCCAGAAGGCGAGGCCGGCGAGCCAGAGCTGAAGCCCGATGCCGACAGCGGCGGCGACCGTGCCGTTGACGATCGCCAGCGCGCGCGGTGCGCCACCGAGCAGGATCGGTTCGGTCAGCGCCCGGTGCAGCGGGATCTCGAAGCCTTCGAGCGAGGGCGTGCTCATGACACCAGCGCCCCGCCGCCGAAGGAGAAGAAGGTCAGGAAGAAGCTCGACGCGGCAAAGGCGATCGAGATGCCGAAGACGATCTGGATCAGCCGGCGGAAGCCGCCCGAGGTGTCGCCGAAGGCGAGGCTCAGCCCCGTGGTGATGATGATGATCACCGCGATGATCTTCGCCACCGGCCCTTGGACCGAGTTCAGGATCTGCTGGAGCGGCTGCTCCCAGGGCATGTTCGAACCGGCCGCGAGCGCGTAGGTCGGTAGCAGCGCCAGGCTGGCAACAAGGCCGGCCAGGGATGGCGGACGATGAGAGAATGACAGACGAGACATGATGATCACTCCTCGGAATCAGAGTTGGAACAGGAGAGACGGACGGGGGTGAGCCGATAGCCACCGCGCTCGTCGAGGCCGGTGACCTCGACGATCTGGTCGACGCGGCGCTGGCCATTGCGGTATTTGACCAGCACGACGACATCGACGGTTTCGGCGATCAGCTCGCGCGGCGGGTTGGCGATGGTCCGCAGGCAGAGCTGCTCGAAGCGGTAGAGGGCGCCGACCGGCGATTTGGCATGGATGGTGGCGACACCGCCGGCATGGCCGGTGCTCCAGGCATCGAGCAGATCGATCGCCTCGCGACCGCGGACCTCACCGACCGGAATCCGGTCGGGCGACAGCCGCAAGGCCGAGCGGACCAGATCGGAGAGCGAGGCGACGCCGTCCTTGGCCAGCAGGGCTACGACATTGCCGTGCGGCAGCAAGATCTCGCGGCGGTCTTCCAGCAGCACGAGCCGGTCGCCCATATCGGCGGCGATGCGCAGCAGGGTGCGGGCGAGCGTGGTCTTGCCGGTCTTGGCATCGCCCGCGATCACGACATTGAGCCGTTGGTGCATCGCCCGGTCGAGAAAATCGGCCTCGACATCGAGCAGGATGCCGGCCGCGACATAATCGGCCAGCGTCAATTCGGGTGCCGCCTGGCAGCGGATCGCGAACATCGGCGCGGTCGCGACCGGCGGCAACAGACCTTCGAAGCGCTCGCCGGTCTCGGGCAGCTCGGCGCTGACGATCGGTGCGCCGGCATGGGCCTCGGCCCCGACATGATCGGCGACAAGGCGGATGATCCGCTCGGCATCGGCCGGGGACAGCTTTTCGCCGGTCGGCAGGCGCGGCTCGCCCAGCCGCTCGACCCAGAGCGAGCCGTCGGGATTGAGCAGCACATCGATGACGCGCGGCTCGTCGAGCCAGCCGGAGATGATTGGTCCGAGGGCGGTGCGCAGCATCGCGCGCCGCCGCTCCCGGCTCTCGGGATGGGTCGAGCGGCTCATCGCGTGCCTCCCGTCGTATTCTCGATCCGATGCGCCAGCTCGGGGCCGAAGCCGCGCCCGGCGGCGAAGCGTCGGCTCAGTTGCTCGATGAAGGATTGGAAGCGCGCCTCGCCCGACGCCCGCGCCGCCGCCTGCTCGGATTCCGGCAGGGGTGCGGTCACGGTGAGCTGCCAGCGGATATAGAGCGCCAGGGTCTCAAGCAGGATGTCCTGGTTCCGCTCGATGCGGGCGACGATGCCGGCGAAGCGGTCGAGGCGGGCCTTCAGCACGGCGTCCGCTTCCTTGCCGGCACCACGGGCGAGATAGGCGCGCAAAGCGTCGGCGACGATGCCGGATTTTGACGAACCGGGTTTGCGGGCAAGCCGATCGAGTTCCTCGGTCAGCGCATCGTCGAGATAGAGATGATGGCGCGGCTTCATGACGAGCCTCCGCCAAAATCCGGCAGCACCTCGTCATCCGGGCTGTGGCCCGGCTTCAGATCCTCGCCTTCATTGATGCCGTAGGCGCGGGTGATGGCCGAAGGTTGGATGGGATCGACGCCCGGCGCCTTGCTCTGCGCCGCCTGATCGAGATCGTCTTCGAGCACCGCGCTGAGATCCGTTTTGGACTCGGTCTCGTTCGGACGGACGATGCCGTCCTCGCCGGGCAGGCCCGGATGGCGCTGCGGCCCGCCCTCGGTGTCTTCCACGACGGCGGCGGGCGGGGGGTCGGATTCCTCGACCAGTCTGGCATCGATGCCGCGCACCCGGCCGGACCAGTCATGTGCCCGGCCGGGCGGGCGATCGGCGAAGCCGCGATCGGACAGCACCGGCGCCGGCAGAATGCGGGCCGTGAAATTGCCGTCATCATAATAGCGGAGTTTCTTGGCCCGGATCGGCGCCAGGCCGGAGACCAGCACCAGCTCGTCGGCCGGCGGCAGTTGCATCACCTCGCCCGGCGTCAGCAGCGGCCGGGCGGTTTCCTGGCGGCTCACCATCATGTGGCTGAGCCACGGCGCCAGCCGATGGCCGGCATAATTGCGCTGCGCCCGGAGTTCCGTTGCGGTGCCGAGCGCGTCGCTGATCCGCTTGGCGGTGCGCTCGTCATTGGACGAGAACGCAATCCGGACATGGCAATTATCGAGGATCGAATTGTTCTCGCCATAGGCCTTGGAGATCTGGTTCAGGCTCTGCGCGATCAGGTAGGCGCGGATGCCGTAGCCGGCCATGAAGGCGAGTGCGGTCTCGAAGAAATCGAGCCGTCCCAGCGCCGGGAACTCGTCCAGCATCATCAGCAGGCGATGCTTGCGTGCCTTGGCCGGGTCGCCTTCGAGCCGTTCGGTCAGGCGCCGGCCGATCTGGTTCAGCACCAGGCGGACCAGCGGCTTGGTCCGGCTGATATCCGAGGGTGGAATCACGAGATAGAGCGAGGCCGGCGATTCGGCATCGACCAGATCGGTGATGCGCCAATCGCAGGCCGATGTGGCGGCCGCGACCACCGGATCGCGATAGAGCCCGAGGAACGACATCGCGGTCGAAAGCACGCCCGAGCGCTCATTATCGGACTTGTTCAGCACCTCGCGCGCGGCCGAGGCCACGACCGGATGCACCACCGGGTGCTCAGCGCTGCCGAGATGATTGGTCGCCATCATGGCGCGCAACGTGTGCTCGAAGGACCGGCACGGATCGGACAGGAAGGTCACGACCCGGGCCAGGGTCTTCTCCTCCTCGGCATAGAGGACATGGAGGATGGCGCCGACCAGCAGCGAGTGCCCGGTCTTCTCCCAATGGGTCCGATGTTCCAGTGCGCCTTCGGGATCGACCAGGATATCGGCGATGTTCTGGACGTCGCGGACCTCGTTCGGTCCCTTGCGCACTTCGAGCAGCGGATTGTACCGGGCACTGCGCGGGTCGGTCGGGTTGAACAGCAGGCAATGCGAGAAGCGGGAGCGCCAGCCGGCGGTCAGTTGCCAGTTCTCGCCCTTGATGTCGTGAACGATGGTGGAGCCGGTCCAGGACAGCAGCGTCGGGATGACGAGCCCGACGCCCTTGCCCGAGCGCGTCGGCGCGAAGGCCATGACATGCTCCGGCCCGTCATGCCGCAGATACCGCCGCCCGAGCCGACCGAGGAACAGCCCGACCGGCTGGAACAGCCCGGCCGCCTCCACTTCCCGGCGGGTCGCCCAGCGCGATGAGCCATAGGTCGTGACCAGTTTTCCCTGCCGGGCGCGCCAGAGCGAACCGATCATGGCAACGACGATGCCGGCGACTCCACCGCCGGCCGCGATCATGCCGGCCCGGTCGAACACCGCCGGGGCGTAGGCGTCGAATCCGTACCACCATTCGAAGAGGCGCCAGGGGTAGTAGACCGGGTATGAGAGCAGCGTGATCCACGGGGCGCCGAGCTGGGGCTGGTAGCCGAGCTGGGCCGCCGCCCATTGGGTGGCGAACCACAGGGTCGCGATTACGACGGCGAAGACGATCAAGGCTTGACCGACAAGGATCTTGGTCGGGGTCATTGCAGGGCTCCTGGTTCAGGATCGCCGCGAGACAAGAGACGCGGCTGAACAGGGGCCAATGGAATGACCAGATCAGAAAATCTGCAATCGCCTTTATTTACGATCTACTGCGACGATGCAAATAGATCGTAAATCAATGTAATCCGATCGTGCTTGAAGAAAGGTCGATGTTACAAGATTTTATTCAGCAATGGTAGCAAAGATCATGGAGGGAGTTCTTGCATCGGGGTGGCATGGCGATTCCATCGGTGCGAACTCATATGGACCAGCGTCAAACTACCGATCTCAAGCTGAAAATCGACGGGAAGGCGTTGCCGTTCCAGTAAGCGCCTAGAGTGAACCCGGTCAGATTGCTGGACGATGCCCGTCTTCGCCACCAGAGATACGTTCCATTGTCAATCTCGTTGCGAACGAGAATTCGGTTTCGCCGTCACCCCTAGCGCCTCGCATTCGCTACCCGATGCGCGGCCCCACGAGCATTCGCTCGATCTGCCGTCGTGCAAGGCTAATCTGTTCGTATACCGGGCTTTCTGGAATCGCCACCCGCCCAGCGTCGATCTTCAGGATGTAGCGGATGAACGCGTCCTTCAACTTGCCCATGTTCTGCGGGTAGTTGTTCTTGCGCATCTCGTCTCGAATGAAGAGTTCATTGACGCCTGTCACTAGCGCCATCTGTTCGACGTAAATAGTCGAGTTCAGCAGCAACTCAAGATGAGCGAGGCCATTCTCCTTGATCGCCACCCTATCGCCGATCCCGATGCGTTTGGCATTGGGATCCAGCGCCTCGATCAGCCGTCGATCGTAGAGCCGATTCAAAATTTCGATGACCAGATCGTCGGCAACCGCACACCCCTCGAACATTTGCACAAGATCAGACACGGACCAGTGTGAGGCTTCGACGTTTTCATCCTGATTCCCACGCGCACTGTATAGCTTCTGGCGCAGCAGCCAGAGCTGATAATACCCAAGCAATGGTGACGCAGGACGTTGTGGATCGGTCTGAAATAAGTTCGAGATAAACTCATTCTCGTGCTCGTCGAACCTGTCGTACTCACCACGCACCAACGCCCGGTGCATGCGATACCGGTCAGCCGTCACGTCCTCGCCACCGAATTTTGACTTAATAATGTCGTCGATCTTCAGCTCCGGCGAGAGAAAGATGCGCTCGGCAATCTTGAGCATCCTGCGTATGTCGAAATTTCCTAGGCGTCCGATAAAACCTGACACGTAGTCATTCTCGACAAATACCTTGCCAACAGCGTCTGCCAGAATGGCCAAATCGTTGGTTTCGACTTGAAATCCACGTTCAGTGAAGTATGACTGCGCTGCTTTCGGTTCTGCGTGTACCTTGCCCTTCAGGAACTCTACACGTCGTGAAATAATTTCTTTCGCATCCGGGACAGGCAGGTAGAAACTGCGCGCAGAGTAGCTCTGTAGTGCTCCAGCCTTGGAGAGGCGCCAAACCGTGCGATCCGTAATCGGCACAATGTTGAACACCGGGGCTGCGCTCTCCAACGAGTGTGCCAGTTGATAGACCGCATCCTGAGTCTCTGCGGGATACTGGTCTGTGTTGTCGAAGATCAGGCACGGCAGCTTCTGGTGGCCTCGGGCTGCCCAGTCAAGCAGTAGGCGGACGTATTCGTCAGGACGTTGCTCGCGCCGCTCGTCGATGTGTCGGCCGAACTGGTCCTTAAACTCGATCTTGTTTGTTTCATATAGGTGCCTGCGGATTCCGACCGACCAGCGCTGATATTCCTTAAAGAAGATACCTTGCAGCTCGTCATACGACGGCGGATTGCTCGCACACACGCCCATCTCCAGCTTCTCTCGAAGTTGCAATATGGACCATTGGATAATCCCATTCGGATCGGCGTGATATTCCTCCAGGTCAACGCGTGCGACCACACATCGATCGCGCATCTTCAGCGGCAGAATCTGTTCAAAGAATCGGTCAATGAACGTGGACTTGCCGGATCCTTTGTTGCCGATCAAGAGGACGGTTTCAGACCGTTTCGTCGTTAGCGCGCGCTCGATCTCTGCTTGCAGCGCGCCACCACGCTGCGTCTCCAACGAGGAGATATCGTTCAATACGCGTTGGACGATCTTCTGAAGTTCGAAGTCAGCTTTATCGCTTTCGGCGGTCTCGACAAAACAATCGCGCAGCATCTCCCTATCTTTTTCGTTCGACAAGCGAGAGAAGAACTGCTGAAATAGCAGCGCCGCGTCGCTTGCGAGAGCATCGCGCTGCCGCATACCTGCTTCGCTCGGGTTGAGAACGTAAAATTGCTGCTCGGCGCTGGGGACCGCAATTCCCTCTGCATCTGCGAGATGTGCCAAGTGTAGCCTGCCCACGATTGCGGTCACGTTGAGCAACTCGGCGAACTTTGCGAAGTCCTTGAGAACCGCATCGAAGCTTGGGAATAGTATGCCCTTGCCTTCAAGCGGCCGTATTCCGTCGGTGCGGGACGCTCGGAAAAACAGCCATGTATTGCCGTCGGTGACCGCCGCGACAGGAACACCGTTCTCCAAGGCATAGCCCATCGCCTGTTTGATACCGTCCATCAGCGGTTTAACCACCGGTCCAGATAGTGCGACGTTCATCGTCTCATCGCTCATCGTTCCGGGCTTGACGCGACCGACCTTCTTTGCTTCGACGACCATGGCTCCGCGCCGTTCGCCAATGGTCAAAAGGTAGTCGATGTAACCCGACGGCGTCGGCGGCTCGGTAGAAACAGCGTCGTGCTTCCACTCCAAGACTTCGAAAAGAATGCGGTCGAGGATCTTGAGGCGTGTATCCGCTTCATTCGGCTGGGCGGCGATCGCCGCCTTGATCTCTGCCTTAATCTTTAGCAGACGCTCGAACGCCTGATCGATTGAGTTGGTCATAGCCGCCCCAGAAATCGGCCGCGACGCGACCGTAGATCAGCACCGCACTCTACAAAACCTATCCGCCTCACACCATTCGGGACACTTTGTGGCAAGGTACTGCTCGCTAGGCAAGGCCCGTCAGATGGCTCATGCGAGCTAGCGCTTGGAATGTCAACGAGCAGCGAATCGGGCTACTGAACGAAACCGCCAGCAATTCATTGAATTAACAATAAAAAACACAGATCGACGAGAATCTCGACCGGCGCCGATATGGAGTCCAATTGACCTCATTTCTCATATTAGGGAATTACGGTCAGATCGAACCATCAGACAAACGTCTGGTTTATGGCCTCGCCATCGCAGAACGGACCGGCAGGAATCCGCCCATACCAGATGTCCGGCCGCCTGAATCGTTTGATCCATGGTGCCCGCTTCAGGGTTTCGCCGGCACAGCCGGTAACGTCCGCCACGGACGCGAAGTCGCCGTCACTAGGCGATGCTGCACATCTGGTTCCGGGATCGAGCGCTCATGGTGGACGCCTCGCCGGGCCGGAACTTCGGCGAATTGAACACCCGGCCGAAGTCGAACCGCTCACGCGGGCACCGGTTTTACAAAGCCGGCCCACCCCGTTTCCGGCCCAGCGTCCAAGAAACGGCATCACTGCGGATGATCCCCTCGACCGGCTTGCCAAGATTTCGTTCCAGCACCGGTCGCCACGGGACCAGGGTAAATTCCTTGCTCTTCTCGATGAGCGCGAATCGCCCGCTGGCAAGATCGAGGCGGCGGCGATAGACGCCGGTGACGCGCTCGCCATGACGGGTCTCGGCATACGGCAGTCCCAGTTCTCCGGAAAGCTGCGCGGCAACGCGGGCGAGTTCACGACGGCGCAAGACGGCCAGCAGGTCGCGGCGATAGATCGTGCGGTTCGACTCCGCCCGCGCCAGTTCCTGTTCGACCAGCCATTGCCGCCGCCGCGTCAGTGCCTCGCGAACCTCGCGCCCGAAGCCGGCATCGCGGAGCGGCGTCGGTGTGTCCGCAACCAGATCGCGATCGAGCCAGGTCGCCCCCTCGGTGCCAAGTTGCCGGGCGATCGACAGGGTCGAGAGAATTTCGACCGTAACCGGATGCTGACGCGCCTACCCGCGTTCATAGGCTGCGGCCCGGTCGAGATGGTCGGGCGTGATCACCCAGCTTCCATCCGGCTGACGCTCGACACCGGCGCGGGCGCGCCGCATCGCTTCCAGCCGGCGGATATGCGCCTCGGCAAAATCCTGCGATGCGTTCGGGTCGTGCCGCAGATGGATATCGATCGAATAGCGCCCCTGATGGGCCGCGGCGATCTCGGCGATTTTGCGGTCGGCGGCGCGGATTTCGACCGGGCGCGGCGATATCGCGACGATTGCCCCCTCGGGCAGCGCCTCGGTCGCATCGCCCCGGCCGATATCGACCCAATGGGTCCGGCCATCGACGCCGTCAAGCACGAGGTAATGGCGGTCTTCGATCTCGTCGGACAGGCCGCGCGCGACGACGCGGCCGACCAACCGCTTCGGTGCCGCGACATCGGCCGGATCATAGATCGCGTAATCGGCAGCACCGCGCGGCCGCCCATCCCGAGCCATTTCCCGGTGCAGCGCCTTGATGATGTCGCCGCGCTCGCCGAGCCGGCGCAGCACCGGCTCCAGTTCGGACGACAGATG
>JBAVTK010000515.1:0-3516 GCA_049696095.1 Aliidongia sp.
GTGCAGCACAAGCACGCGCGCCGCACCGTCGAGGCTCCAGCCCGCCGGCGTCCAGCCGGCCCGAGCGCTCTCGGCCGCAACCAGATCGGACGGCGTCAATGCCAGATCCGCGCGGCCGAACAGCCGCGGCACCCGTGCGAAAACGAGTGTCAGATGCCGGTCGAAATCCGCCGCATCAGGCGCCAGCGCGGCCAGACGTGCCGCAAGCCAGTCGCTTGCTTCTCGCGGCGCTTGACGCTCGATCCAGCGCCAGAGCAGCCGGTCGGCCGCATCGCTCATCCTGTGCATTCTCCCAACTCTCCAGCAAGTCTCATTATGACAGTTTGTCCTTATTTCTCCTCTCTGCCCCATTGAGGCGGAGAGGCCGGGAGAGGTGGGGAGCGGTCTGAAATCAAAGGGAAACTCAGATCTATACCGAGCACGGCTTCGGCAGCCCCCGCCTCACCCGGAATCGAAACCCCCAAGGGTGAAGAGGAGAAGAAGGCCGATCGGTCATAATGAGAATTGCTCCCAACCCTCGATCGATGCTGACAGATAAGCATTAAACCCGATATTTTGCCAGATCGGTCGGTTCTCGCTTGCCATCGTCCGGCCGGACAGAGACACTGCGGTTTATGCACCCCACTGTAATTCTTCTTGTCGTCGGGCTGACGCCGGATCTGCTTGGCACCGACACGCCCCAGCTTGCGGCGCTGGCCGCCCGCGGCGGCAGCCGCACCCTGACCACCGTGACGCCCGCGGTGACGTGCAGCGTGCAATCGACGCTGGTCACCGGTTTGCCGCCCGCCGACCATGGCGTGGTGGCCAATGGCTGGTATTTCCGCGATCTGGCGGAAATCATGCTCTGGCGTCAATCCAACCAGCTGGTCGCGGGCGAGAAAATCTGGGACGCCGGCAAAGCGCGCGATCCGGCTTTCACCTGCGCCAAGCTGTTCTGGTGGTATAATATGTACTCCTCGGCCGATTGGAGCGTGACGCCGCGCCCGATGTATCCGGCCGATGGACGCAAGATCCCGGATTGCTACGCGCATCCGCCGGACTTGCGCGACGAGCTGACCGCCCGGCTCGGCACGTTTCCCTTGTTCGATTTCTGGGGACCGCTGGCCAACATCAAGGCCAGCCGCTGGATCGCCGATGCGACCCGGCACGTCATGGCGACCCGGAACCCGACCCTGACGCTGAGCTATCTGCCGCATCTGGATTACGATCTTCAGCGTTTCGGCCCCGACAAGACGCATCCGGCGGTGCGCGAATCGCTTCGCGCGATCGATGCCTTGGCCGGTGAATTGATCGCCGCGGCCACTGCGCGCGGTGCTCGCATCCTGGTCGTGTCCGAATATGGCATCACGCCGGTCACGGACGCGATTTTCATCAACCGTGCTTTGCGCGAGGCGGGGCTGATTGCGGTGCGCGACGAGCGGGGCCGCGAGACATTGGATGCGGGCGCTTCGGCCGCCTTCGCCATGGCCGATCACCAATTGGCCCATATCTATGTCCGAGATCCCGGCCAGATCGAGCGGGTGCGGCACCTGATCGCCGGCCTGGAGGGCGTCGAAGCGGTCTGGGGGGCCGCGGAAAAGCGGGCGCAAGGGCTCGATCACCCGCGCAGCGGCGAATTGGTCGCGATCAGCCGCGCCGATCGCTGGTTTGCCTATCATTATTGGCTGGACGATGCGCGCGCACCGGATTTCGCCCGGACGGTCGATATCCACCGCAAGCCGGGCTATGATCCGGTCGAGCTGTTCTTCGATCCGGCCGTGCGCTGGCCGAAACTGGCCGCCGCCTGGCGTCTGGCGTTGCGCAAGCTGGGTCAGCGCCGGCTCATGGATGTCATCTCGGCCGGCGATACGCAACTGGTGCGCGGTTCGCACGGCCGGCTGACCGACGATCCGCGCCACGGGCCGCTGGTGATTTCTTCGGCGCCGGAGTTGCTGCCGGACGGCCCGGTCGCGGCGACGGCGTTCAAGGCGCTCGCCTTGGCCCATGTGTTCGATTGAGGTCAGGTGCCGGGAATGATCCGCTGCAAGGCGAGCGTGGCGGGAAAGCACAACGCCGCGATCAGCGCCGCCTCGGTCGCGCCCGCGGCGGCGATCAGCACCGCGTCATAGAGGGCGATGGCGGCGATCAGCAGGGCGATCGCCCGCGGCACGTCGCCCGGTGCGCGCCGGAACAATCGGCGCAGCCCTTCGGCCGATGCGGCGGCCAATCCGACCCAGAGCATCAGTGCCAGCCCGTCATGCCGACCGGACCAGAGCGCCCAGGCCAGCGGCACCGCCAACATGGCCAGCGGCCAGGCGGCTTCCAGCCGGTCATAGGCTTCCTGCCGAGCGGCATAGGTCAGCCCGACGTCGTGACAGAACAGGCCGCTAGCACCGATCAGCAATGCCCAGGCGTCGAGCTTGCCGCCAGCCAGTGCGGCGACCGTGATGTAGCTCAGCAGCCGGCACAGCCCCATGACCAGCGGCGCCAGCGCGGTATATTTGTGGATCATGTCGTAGAGCAGGATCGCCGCAGCCAGTGCCGCACCGGTCCAGCCCGCCTTGGCGCCGGCCGCCGCGGTCACGGCGAGGCCCAGCGCCAGCAACAGAAAGCCCATCGCGAACACGGTCCCGCGCGCGGCGTCGCCCCGCGGGATCGGCCGGGCCGGGCGTTCGCGGGCATCAATCGCGGCATCGAACGCATCGTTCAGATACATGCCGCCGAGATAGAACAGCGTCAGGGCCAGCAGGCCGGTGAGCCCATTCGACACCCCGCCCGGCGCCCCCGAGAGCGTGAGGCCGGCGAGCGCGTTGGCCAGCACGGTCGGCAGGTTGGAGACCCGGCCAAGGATGAGGGCGGCGCGCGGCCGGATCAGGCGAGTTGCCGCAGCACCCATCGCAATTCCCTCTCGATGCCGTCCACCACGCTCAATTCGGGGCCGAAGCCGGCCTCGACCGGCAGAACGTCCCAGGTATAGGTCTCGACTTCGAGATGGCGGCAGATCGGCTGCGCGCGATGCAGCGCCAGCACGCGCTCCAGCACGTCGCGGGTCGAGGCGAGCGGCGGCGCCAGCTCCGCGAAAACCGGGACGTGGAAATGCACCCGCCATTCCTCTTCTTCATCCGCCGGCTCGGCCGCGAGCGCCTCGGGCAGATCGAGCACGCGCCGCAAGGTGCCATCTTGCGACCGGGCCACGACCTGATGAAGATAGATCCGGTCCTGAAATCCGGCAACGCGCTGCCGCGCCGTCGCGGTCATCCGGTCGATGCGCAGTGCCGCGCTCAATTGTATCTTGTGGATCGGAATCTCCGCGGCGGCCAGGGAAGCGAGCGTCGCCTCAGGTGTTTCGAACGCCACCGCCATGTGACAGACGTCAAGACACAGACCCAGATGGCGGCGTAACATCGCCGCCGCGGCCGACTCGGTCAGCGCGGCCAGACCGGCGACGCGCCGGACCGCGGCGGCCGAAAACAGCCAGTCCCGGAAGAAGGCGACACAATCCCCCGTGGTCTCCAGCAAACACCAGGGCTCCGGTTC
>JBAVTK010000516.1:0-25030 GCA_049696095.1 Aliidongia sp.
GGCCGTGAGCAAGCCCGGCCGCTATAAATTCGACGACAACATGACGATCCTCGATCTGCTGGCCGAGGCCGGCGGGCCGACCCAGGACGCTTATCAGGAAAAGATCGTCGTGGTGAATTACGCCCAAGGCCAGGATCAGGCCCGCCTGTTCAATCTGGTGCAATTCGCCCGGACCGGCGATTTCCGCACCCTGCCGGTGCTGCGGACCGGCGATACCGTCTATGTCCCGAATTATTCGCAAAGCGATTGGCGCATCTTCGAGAATTATCTCCAGGATGTCGTGTCGGTCGCGGCGCTCATCGCGATCTTTCATCCATGATCCCATTACCGATCCATTATGCCGAGTTGCAGCGCATCTATGCCGGGACGATCGGGCGGGGTTTGCGCACCGTGGCCATCACCGCGGCGGAATCGGGCGAAGGGGTTTCGACGATCGCCTATGCGCTGGCTCGCCGCTCCGCCGCCTCGGGCGAGCGCACCTTGCTGGTCGAGTTCAATCTGTTCCGCCCGGCCTTGGCCGACCGGCTGGGGCTGGTGCAGAAGGCGCCCTGGACCGCCGATCCCGCCTCCAGTTTTGCCGCAATGACGGAATTTCCCTCGATCCGCCTGTCCCTACTGCCGGCGCCGGTCGGCATCTCCAGCCTCGATCTGCTGCGCTTTGCCGATCAGCGCCAGATGGCGGATTTGCTCGCGGCGTGGCGCGACCGGTTTGAGGTCGTGATCTGCGATTGCTCGGCGATCAACCGGACCAACAAGGGCAATATCGGCACCGCCCTGGTCTGCCAGGGTGGCGCGACGCCGGTCATGGTCGTGCTATCCGCCCGCACCCCCGCCCGCCGGGTCGAGCAGGCCTTGACGACTCTGACCGAAGCCGGCGTTTCGATCGGCGGTGCCGTGCTCAACAAGCGCTTCGACCCCTCACTCTATCACGAGTTGATGCGCGAGGCAGATCGGATCGAATCCTATCTCCCGAAACTGGCCGGCTGGAGCCGCCGCCAGATCGAGCGCCGACGCAAATTGCTGAGTTGAGAAGGCAGGAGGGCATTCATATGTAGCGCGGGCGTGTTCAACGCCCGTCGCTCTCGCTCCTTCAACGACGCTTCACCCTGGACCGCCTGAGAAAATCTTCTATGCTCGCCCCTTATGGACCGGACCCTGGAAAATCGTCGGCTGCTGCTGATCATTTCGGGCGGCATTGCCGCCTATAAATCACTCGATCTGATTCGCCGACTGACCGAGCGTGGTGCTTCGGTGCGGGCGATCATGACGAAGGCCGCGCATGAATTCGTCACGCCGCTTTCGGTCGGCAGTTTGACCGGGACCAAGGTCTATAGCCAGCTCTGGTCGCTGACCGACGAGGCCGAGATGGGCCATATCCGCCTGTCGCGCGAGGCCGATCTGATCGTCGTGGCGCCGGCCACCGCCGATCTCATGGCGCGGATGACGGCCGGGCTGGCCGACGATCTGGCCACCGCGACTTTGCTGGCGGCCGACAAGCCGGTGCTGATCGCGCCGGCGATGAATGTCATGATGTGGGCGCATCCGGCGACGCGCGAAAATCTCGCCACGCTGGGGCGGCGCGGCGTGATGGTGATCGGCCCGAATGACGGGGCGCTGGCCGATGGTGAGACCGGGCCGGGCCGGATGGCCGAGCCGCTGGAGATTCTGTCCGCGATCGAGGGGTTCTTCAGAAAGCGTGGTGCGCTGGCCGGCGCGCGCGCGCTGGTCACCAGCGGTCCGACTTATGAGCCGATCGATCCGGTGCGCTTCCTCGGAAACCGGTCCTCTGGCAAGCAGGGTCATGCGATTGCCGCGGCGCTGGCGGCGCGCGGGGCGGAAACCGTCCTGGTCTGCGGCCCGACGCATGAGCCCGATCCGGCCGGCGTCGAGATGCGCCGGGTCGAGACCGCCGAGGAGATGCTGGCCGCCTGCGAGGCGGCACTACCGGCCGATATCGCGGTTTGCGCCGCCGCCGTCGCCGATTGGCGGGTCGCGGACGCGGCCGGCCAGAAACTGAAGAAGACCGGTGGCGGGCCGCCGGTGCTGAGCTTGGTCGAAAATCCGGATATTCTGGCGAGCCTGTCTCAGCCGGGGCCGCGCCGGCCGCGGCTGGTGGTGGGATTTGCCGCGGAAACCGAGCGGGTCGTGGCCCAGGCGCAGGCCAAGCGCGCGCGCAAGGGCTGCGATTGGATGTTGGCGAACGATGTCTCGCCCGGCACAGGGGTGTTCGGCGGCGATCGGACGATCATCCATCTGATCGAGGCCGATGCGGTCGAGGATTGGCCCGAATTGAGCAAGGTTGAGGTGGCCGCGCGGCTGGCCGAGCGGATTGCGGCGGCATGGCGTCGATGACGCTGGTGCCTCGGCGGGCGTGCGGCGAGGATGCGGTTGCCCTCCGGGCGTTGATGGATGCGGCGATCGGCGAGCTTCAGCGGCCGTTTCTCAGCCCGGCCCAGATCGCCGCCAGCCGCCAGATCATGGGGCTCGACAGCCAATTGATTGAAGACGGCACCTATTTCCTGGTTGAGGCCAGCGGCATGCTGGCCGGCTGCGGCGGCTGGAGCCGCCGCGCGACGCTCTATGGTGGCGATCATTCGCCCGGCCGCGCGCCGCGCCTGCTCGATCCGGCACATGAAGCGGCGCGAATCCGCGCCATGTACACAGCACCCGTCTTCACTCGGCGCGGCGTCGGCCGGCTGATTCTGAAGCTCTGTGAAGCGGCGGCGGCGGCCGAGGGCTTTCGTCGCACCGAACTGGCCGCGACGCTGGCCGGCGTACCGCTTTATGAAACCTGCGGCTATACCGCGGTCGAGCGGTTCGATGAGCCGAGCGGCGGGATACCGGTGCCGCTGGTACGAATGGCAAAGACTCTGGGGAGGGTGGAATGACGGCGGGTGGCGGCGAGATCTCGATCGAGGTGCGGGTTCTGGATCACCGCCTCGAAGCTTGGGGTTTGCCCCGCTATCAGACGGCGATGGCGGCTGCGATCGATCTGTTCGCCTGCGTCGATCGGACCGTGCTGCTTCACCCGCACGATGCACCAATCCTGATTTCGTCGGGCCTAGCCATCCATATCGCCGATCCGGGCATCGCGGCGCTTATTTTGCCGCGCTCGGGACTCGGACATAACAAAGGCTTGGTTTTGGGTAACCTGACCGGCTTGATCGATTCGGACTATCTGGGGCCGCTTTTTGTCAGCGCCTGGAACCGGAGCGCGGCCGGCACGGCACCAATCGAGATCAATCCGGGCGATCGGATTGCCCAGATGATGTTCGTCCCGGTGATCCGGCCGTGCTTCGCGGTGGTGGAAGAATTCTCCGGCCGGAGCGATCGCGGTGTCGGCGGCTTCGGTTCGACCGGCAGCAGCCCCGGCTGAGGCTGCGACCGGTCGCGTCCGCCTAGAAAGAGATGGTCTTGGGCGAAATCACCGAAATCCCAATCTGCTCTCAACACCGAGAAATTTGGCGCGATTCGGGCTTCGTCAAGAAGCTATCGGGCTCTAAACATTTAAGGTAGGCCAAGATTCAGATTTTAGGTCGATTCGACCTAAAATCATCTTGATCTAGCCGGCGGGGTGAGGCGCTACATGGTGGTGGGGATGATGATGGTGATGGCGCGGATGATGATGGTGATGGGGCGCTGGCGTGTTCTGGGCCAGTGCGGGGGCCGCCGCCATGACAGCGACGAGCGCAATGGCGAAAACATATTTCAACATTCAATTCTCCTTGGGGCGACGCGGCAAGCGAGCCGGCGCCCGTGATCGTAACGAAAGAGGGCCGTTGAAATCTGACGCAACAGGGGCGGTTGCGCCAGCCTCAAGCGACCTGTTGCAACCCTCCTATCTCCGCGACGATGCACCGATTTCTGAATTCAGGCTCAATGGGTTTCGACCGCAACGCTGGTCGAGCCGTGGCTGGCACCCGAACCATCCTTGAAACGGACGAAAATACGGCTGGTCGCCGGGGCGAAGGTAACCGGCGCCGTAGCGCTGGCAAAGATCGAAAAGGTCGGCGTGCTGTTGACGGCAAAACTTTGCGACACGCTTGCCGCCGGCGGCGCCAGGCACTGCGCGCTGGCGTTTGTCGCGCAGATCGCCAGCGCCAGCGGTAGCGTGGCGCTGCCGGTATCGGCGCTGACCGTCAGCGTGTCTGCACTGCCGACATTGATCGAGGCGACGGCAAAGGCGCCGGCCCCGGCGGTGGGGAAATCGAGGATGCCATTGCCGCTGGCGACGGCGGCAAGTGCTATGACGTCGGCGACCGGCGTCGGCGAGAAGCTGAGATCTACGGTATTGAGCCCCTGCGTGACCGGTGCCGGATTGACATTGTCACAGGCGAACAGCATCTGCTGACCGGGAAAAGTGTCCAGCGCACCGGTGTTTTCGCCAAGCCCGAAGGAGACGAGAAAAGACTGCAAGCCGTTGGCCGCGATCGGCGCTGGCGTGTTGATCGTGCCTGTCAGCGCGTTGGTCGCCGGGTTGGTGGTCTGATAGTTCAACTGAAGCAGCCGCGAAGTCGGTGTCGGCAGGATGATCTGGCAGTTGCTCAAGGCCGACGTGGTGGCATTCAGTATCGTGGCAAAAATCGTCGCGGGTTTGGTGTTCAGGACAGAACGGGCGCCCGGCAGGACCGATGCGACCACGGTAGGTGCCGGCACGCTGGTCGAAACGCTGCGGACCAGATCATCGGCGGTATCCGCGATCAACAGATTGCCGCCATCGATCGCCAGACCGGACGGCATTGCAAGGGTGGCAAGCTGTGCCGGCCCGCCTTCGCCCAGCCCGTCAGTGCCGGGGTTGGTGCCGCCGCCGGCCACGGTCGTGATCATGCCGCCGGGTGCGATTTTGCGGATGACGCCGTTGCCGCTATCGGCGATGAAGATATCGCCCGCAGCATCGACGGTAAGACCGCTCGGGCCGTTCAGCAGCGCTGTCGTGGCGGGGCCGCCGTCGCCGCCGTAACCAGCTTGGTTGGGCGTCCCGGCGATCGTGGCGATCGTGCCGCCGAGCGTAAAGCGCCGGATGACGTGGCTACCATTGTCGGCAATATAAATGTTGCCGGCACCATCGACCGCGACGGCTTGCGGGGAGTCCAACAGGGCCGAGGTGGCCGGGCCACCATCGCCGCCAAACCCCGAGCTGCCGGGAGTGCCGGCCGCGACCGAGATGGTTCCACCGACGGTGAACACACGCACGAGCCGGTTGAACGTGTCGGCGATATAGATGTTGCCCTTGCCATCGACCGCGACGCCCTGCGGAAAGGCCAGATTGGCCGCCGTCGCCGGGCCGCCATCGCCCAACCCGTCGACACCGCTGGTACCACCACCGCCGGCTACGGTGGTGATATCGCCCCCTGGAGTGAACATGCGGATACGGCGATTGCCCGCATCGGCGACGAAGACGCGGCCGGTGCTATCGACCGCCACGGCGGTCGGGTCGCTCAGCATGGCCGCCGTCGCCAGGCCACCGTCGCCAGCAAAGCCGCCAGTCTGGCTGGGAGCCCCGGCCGCGGTCGAGATCGTGCCGCCGACGGTGAATTCGCGCACGATGTTGAAGAGTTCGTCCGCCACGAAGACATGGCCCGCGCCGTCGGCCGCCACCGAAAGCGGACGATCAAACTGCGCCGATGTCGCCGGGCCGCCATCGCCGCTGAAGCCGGCCGGCAAAACGATGTTGCCCGCGACCGTGCTGATTGCTTGCGCCGATGCGGTGCCGGCCGCCAACAGCAGCGCCGCCGCCAAAACCGCTTGCCGCATCAGCCGAGCCCTGTCGTCGCGCATTCACGTCTCCATTGGTCAATATCAGATCGCCCGGCGTTCGGGTCGGGATAGAATTGTTGCTAACGTCGGCCGGGCGAATAGATCAATCTCATAATCCGGAAATTTCGGCGATTGCTCTTCGAATATCGTCGGTCTGCCCGTTCGCTGACCGGAGTACCGCGGCGGGTTCATGTTGAAATCAGATGTTACCCGATATCGCCGCGTTCGAAATTCCTCCGAAATAAGCCGCCTGTAGCGTAAACCCATTGCCAACGATGCCGCGCCTATTCACTCTATTGGCGGTGGTGGAAGGCATGTCATAAGTCGACATAGTGCCGTTGCGCGGCATTTTATCACAGGAGCAGTACGATGAAGGGTAGAAATTGGGCGGTCGGTGCATTGTTCGCGGCGCTCTTGCCGCTCGCCGCGGTGGCGCAGGTTGGCGGCAGCGCATCTGACGGCATGCCCGGTCATTTCCGGGGCGCGTTTCGTGGTCCCGATGCCGCCCTGCTCAGCGGTGTTAACCTGACCGAGGCCCAGCAGACCCAGATCCAGCAGATCCGTCAGACCGCGCGCGCGCAGATCAAGCCGGTCGCTCAGCAACTGCGGGCCATCGAAGCCCAGATTCATGCGAGCCTTCTGGCGCCCGGCCCGGTCAATAGCACGACATTGACCGGCCTTCAGGGGCAGGCATCGGCGCTACGCACCCAGCTCGATCAAGCGCGGACCAACACGCTGCTCCAGGTTCGCAATGTCCTGACCGCTGAGCAACTGGCGACGGCGGCTTCGACCGCCACGCAACTCAAATCGCTGCGCGAACAGGCGCGCAGTCTGATGCACCCGTCACAGGACAGCACGACCCAGCAGTAAACACCGCTCTCGGTGGCCGGTCTCGCGCGCGGGGCCGGCCCCATTGCCCGCCGAATAGACTCTCGGCCGTGGTGCCCTGACCACAATAATCCCGCCGGATCAGCGGCAATGGCGGATCACTCCAAAGCCAGTCGTCTATTTCGCGTCCGGCATTCCGGTGTCGAGCAGACGTGCCAGCCGGGTCAGCTGTTCCTGAAGCACATCATCGACAATTGGCGCCCAATGTTCGCCGCCCTGGCGCAGATAGCCGCCGACGACATAGCTCTGTGTTACGGTGGCGCCGCCCTCGGCCGGCTTGACGGTCCAGCGCAGCACGCCGGTAACACCTTCGCTGCGCATCGGCCCGAGTCCGCCATGCAACTCGATCGACTGGCCGGGCATCACCCACGTGACGTCCATATGATGCACCCAGCCACCATCCTTGAGTTTCTCGCAAAAACAGCCGCCCGGTGTCAGGTTCAGACTGAGATTGGCGGCGTCCCCGGAAAAACTGTGCTGGGAATTCCACCAGCGCTGCGGCTGGGTGAGAGCGGTAAAGGCCTCGTTCGGCGGCACATGCACCGTCACGGTCTGTTCGACCTCGAAGCCTTGTGGAATCGCCGACTTTACCTCGGCGGCGGCCGGTCCGGCGGTGAAAGTGGCAGCAGCGACAATGAACAGCAACCTCATGGTTCCGACTCCTCGTCGATCGCGCCGATGTCGCGCAAGGCGCGTTGGACCAACGGTATGGTAATCGCGCGCCGTTCCGCCAGCGAAACCGCATCGATTGCCGCCACCGCTTGCCGGGCGGCGGCAAACGAACGCTCGATCCTGAGGCCGATATAATCGATCAGCGCCGAGGTCACGACCAATTGTTGACGGTCGGCAAAGAGCTTGATCAGCACGGCGCGCATCAACCGATCGTCGGGTGGTAGAATCTCAGCGACCGGCAGCGCGTTCAGCCGCGAGCGCAGATCGGCAAGTGCGATGCCCCAGCGCGACGGCGGCGCGGTTGCGGTCAAAAGCAACTGCCGTCCGCGCTCGGCGAGACCGTTATAAAGATGCAACAACGGCGCTTCCGGCGCTGTCTCGGCAGCCTCGACGACCAGGCAGCGCCCATCATTCAGCAGCAGGGGCACGGTTTCGGCGCCAAGCAGCGCGCCTTCGATGATCCCGGCGCCGGCTTGCGCACGCCACACGCCAGCCAAGTGGGATTTGCCGCCGCCCGGCGGGCCTTGCAGCATGAGGGCCGGCGCAGGCCAATCGGGCCAGCGATCGATCCAGGCAACCGCAGCCGCATTGGCCGGTGTGACCAGAAAGGCATCGCGGTCGAGCGCTGGGCGATGCGGCAGGTCGAGCGCCAACTGGTCAGTCACGGCTCGGGCGGTCCGGGATCTGGATCATAGAGCGGGCTGGCGAGATATCTGGCAAGGGCAAAGCGCAACAATACCCCGATCACGGCGGCAAAAGGTACGGCAATCAGCACGCCGAGAAAACCGAATATCGCCCCGAAGGCGAGCAGCGAAAAGATGATCCAGACTGGATGCAGATGGACCCGGTCGCCGACCAGCTTGGGCGTGACGATGTTGCCTTCGAGCGTCTGACCGACGACGAACAGGATCGCGATATAGAGCGGCCGGTGCCAATCGCCGAATTGCGCGAACGCCAGCGTCACCGACAGCAGCCCGCCGGCCAGCCCGCCCATGAACGGGATGAAGATCAGCAGCCCGTCCATCAATCCGAGCACCAGGCCGAAATCGAGGCCGAGCGCGGTCAGGCCGATCGCATAATAGCCACCCAACAGTGCGCATACGGAAAACTGGCCGCGGATGAAGCCGGACAAAGTTGCGTCGATCAGATGCGCCTGCGCACGGATGGTCGGCGCCTGACGGCGCGGCAGCCAGGAATCGATCGCGGCGACGATCAGGTCCCAATCGCGCAGTAGGAAGAACGACACCACCGGCGTGATGAACAGCAGCGACAGGATGTTGGCAACTGCGACACCACCGGTCAGCAAGCCGGTCACCAATTGCCCGGCACCGGCGACCAGATCGGCGATCTTGGCCCCCGCCGCATCGCGCAGCTTCTGCATGTCCTCGGGCGCAAGCCGATCCTGGAGCAATTCGAACAGATGATCGAGTTGATTGCGTCCGGCGGCGAGATAGGCCGGAAAGCGGGAGACCAACTGGATCACCTGCGCTTCGAGCAGCGGCACCAGCAGCAGCAGGAACGCTCCGATCAGCAGCAGGAATGCCGCCAGGACCACCAGCGTCCCCAAGGTGCGCGAGACGTGCAATCTTTCCAGCCGATCGACCAGCGGATCGAGGAAAAACGCGATCGCGGCGCCAGCCACGAAGGGCAGCAGGATGCCGCTCAGCACCCGAATGGTGACGATGAACAGCACGATGATCCCGGCCCAGAACAGGCCCTGCCGCCAGGCTTGATTCATCATGGCCGTGGCACCGCGCGGTCGGGTTCCGCCTTCATCGGCGGGTCACTCCCCGGCCACGCTTCGGTGCAGTCGGAGCACGCCATAGGGCTTGCCCGCGGTCAAAATCAGATCCTGCTGCGCCAATGCGACGCGCAGCAGCGCATCGTCGGCGCGGATCTTGAGGCGCACCCGGACCTCGGCGGAACTCATCAATTCGACATCCGTACCCCGCACTACCGGCACCTTGGCGAGCCGGTCGCGCACGGCCGCCCAATCGGCGGCCGATTTGATCGGCACGACGACCTCCTGCGTGCTGTCCGATTCGGCCCCGGCGGTGGGGCTGGCCGGCACGGTGAATTTTTTCCAGCCCTCCTCCAACTCGTGCAGGGCGACTTGCACGCCGGCCTGAAACAAGGCGGCATCGAGCCGGGGACCGGAAACTTCGGTGGTCACCGAGTCGGGTGTGCCTTCGGGGCTGTAGCGGCTCACTGTGATGTCGAGGGTGGCCGGCGTCCCGCCCGCGGCCGAAGCGGTGACGATGACGACGTCGCCATTGCCGTACCGCGCCGATAGCCGTTCCAATTGCTCGGGGTTCGGGTCGCGGGTGCTGGCCGCGTCCAGGGTCTGCACATCGGTCAGATCGCCGGCCGGCATGGTCCAAGGTACCAGCCCGCCGGTTCCAGGCGTCTGCTTCCAGGCGTCGCGCCACGGATTGGGCTCGTCCCACAACTTGACCGAATCGGCCGATCGAAAGGCCGGCACCAGGACGACCGGTTTGCTCGCCAGCTCGGTGATCGGGATATGGGCCGCCTGGAGCAGGTGGCGCACCGCGCCTGGCTTGAAGCGAAAGGTGTAGCTGCCGAGATAGCGCACGCCGGAGCTGCGCTCGTTCGACACCTCGAAATCCTGGACCATTGCCGAGATTTCCGCTGCACCGGGCGCCGGCAGGCGGCCCCAATCGGCCTTGGGCGACAGCCGCTCAAGCAGGCGGCGAAAGGCGGTACGCTCGCCGTCCGACCGCGCCGCCTCACGCGCTGCGACGGCATCCTGCGCTGTCGCATCGACCGGCACGCCGGCCACGACGAAAGCGGGTGGAAAGGCCCCGGCCGCGACGGCCGGCCCGCTGCATATCCATAACAGGCCGAGCAACGCCAGGCGGGTGGCCCGGCGCAGATCTGGGAAGCTAAGCTCTGTCATTACAAACCGTCCTGCATTTAGTATGGTCGGCATCAGATTTCCCGGCGGCCCGAGGGCGTCTTCGTCCCGGATGACGGCTGCTATAACGCGCGAGGATGCCATCAAGAGTCAAAGCTACCGTGATGCTGGAGTCGATATCGATGCCGGCAATGCGCTGGTCGAGGCGATCAAGCCATTGGCCAAAGCCACCGCCCGCACCGGCTCGACCGCGCTGCTTGGCGGTTTTGGTGCTGTGTTCGATCCCAAGGCGGCCGGATTCCGCGATCCGCTGCTGGTTGCCACGACGGATGGCGTCGGCACCAAGCTCAGAGTTGCCATCGAGTCGGGCCGGCACGATACGGTCGGAATCGATCTTGTCGCCATGTGCGTCAACGACCTCGTCGTCCAGGGTGCCGAGCCGCTATTTTTCCTCGATTACTACGCGACGGGCAAGCTCGATGTCGCGGCCGGGCGGCAGATCATTGCCGGCATCGCCGCCGCTTGCCGCGAGGTGAATTGCGCGCTGATCGGCGGCGAGACGGCCGAAATGCCGGGCATGTATGCCGATGGCGATTACGATCTGGCCGGCTTTGCCGTGGGCGCGGTCGAGCGCGACCGGGTGCTGACCGGCGCCACGGTGGCCGAGGGCGACGTCGTGCTGGGCCTCGCTTCTTCCGGACTGCATTCCAACGGCTTTTCCCTGGTTCGCCACGTGGTTGGCCTCAATGGTCTCGATTATGCCGACCCGGCCCCGTTCGCCAACGACCAGAGCCTGGGCGAAGCGCTGCTGGTGCCAACCCGGCTCTATGTCCGCTCCTGTCTCGCCGCTATCCGGGCCGGTGGGGTCAAGGCATTGGCCCATATCACCGGCGGCGGGCTGCTCGAAAACATTCCGCGCGTCTTGCCGGACGGGTTGGCTGCCGAGCTGGATGCCACAGCGTGGCCGCTGCCGCCGGTCTTTCAATGGCTGCAGCAGCACGGCAACATCGCCTCGGCCGAATTGGCCCGCACCTTCAATTGCGGCATCGGCATGATCGCCGTGACCAGCCCGGACGAGGCCGAGGCCACCATCCGCATTCTTGAAGCGGGTGGCGAGACGGTGCGCCGGATCGGCCGCATCATCCGACGCGGCGCCGAACTGCCGGGCTGCATCGTCACCAATCTCGGTGCGCAGTGGCCGGGCTGAGGATCGGCGTGCTGGTCTCGGGCTTCGGCTCGAATCTCCAGAGCCTGATCGATCTGTGCGCCGAACCGGGCTTTTCCGGACAGATCGTCACGGTGATCTCGAACAAACCGGGCGTCTTCGCGCTCGACCGGGCCGCCAAGGCCGGGATCGCAACGCATGTCATCTCGCACAAGAGTTTTCCCGACCGGGCGGCGTTCGACCGGGCGCTCGATGCAGTACTGCGCGCCGAAGGGGTCGAACTTGTCTGCCTCGCCGGCTTCATGCGGATTCTGACGCCGGATTTCGTCGAAAGCTGGCGCGACGCGATCATCAATATCCACCCCTCGCTGCTGCCGGCCTTTCGCGGTTTGGAGACCCATCGCCGCGCCCTTGAAACCGGCGTGCGCTTCCATGGCTGCACGGTGCATTTCGTGCGCCCGGATCTCGATGACGGGCCGATCGTGGTTCAAGCCGCCGTGCCGGTGCTGGTCGAGGATGACGAGCAAACCCTGGCGGCTCGCGTGCTTCAGGCCGAACATCGGGCCTATCCGCTGGCCGTGCGGCTGATCGCCGAGAGACGGGTAACGATCGAGGATGGGCGGGTGCGGATTGCCGGAGCGCTCGGGCCCGAGGGCAGCGGGTGGCTCAACCCGCTGGGGTGAGTGGGGTGTAAAACTATGTCTTATAGCAACCTTCGGAACTGCCGACTCTGGGGGCTTGCATGACTCCTCGCTATCGCCGCTTTTCGGCGCGCGGCTTGTTGCGTGCCCGCCCTCGGCTCTACAGTTCGATCGGACTGGGCGGGCTGGTGATCGCGTTCAGCCCGGCCGCGCTCAAACTGCCTGTTCGCTTCCTGATCGGATGGGATGCAAGCATCGCGGCCTATCTGACGCTCGCCTTCGTCATGATGGCGGGCGCGGGCGAGGAAGCGATGCGGCGGCGTGCCATCCGCCAGCGCGACGGGCGGTGGGCGATTCTGACCGTGATGACGCTGGCCGCTTGCGCCAGCCTGTTTGCCATCGGCCAGATTCTGGGTGGTCTCAAGGACATGCCACCCGCGCAGATCGGCCTGCATCTGGCCTTGGCCGGTATAACCATCGTTGGATCGTGGCTCTGCGTGAACACGATCTTCGCGCAAATCTATGCCCATGAATATTTCGGGCCGGCGCGGCAGCAGGCCGATCCGGCACCACTGGAATTTCCTGGCGAACCTTTGCCCGATTATTGGGATTTCATCTATTTCTCGGCCGTGATCGGCATGACCTGTCAAGTCTCGGACGTGTCGATCCAGGCCCGCGTGGTCCGCCGCGTGGTGCTGGTGCACAGCGTGATCAGTTTCTTCTTCAATACGGTGATCCTGGCGCTGTCGGTGAATATCGCGGCCAGCTTGTTATGAAGGTCGAACGTGGTCACCATGACGTGACATGACGAGCGGATATGATCGCGGGTATGATGTCCGTAGATTGTCATTTGGGAGAATGAGCATGAATCGCCTTGCTGCTACTGCGTTGGTTTTCGGCTGCGTCCTGGCGACGCCGTCCCTCGCGGCCTTGAAACCGGGCGATGCCGCACCGGATTTCACCGCCCAGGCGGCGGTCGGCGGTCGGGAATTCGCCTTTTCGTTGGCCGATTCGCTGAAGAAGGGGCCAGTCGTGCTCTATTTCTTCCCGAAGGCCTTTACCTCGGGCTGCACGGTCGAGGCGCATGAATTCGCAGAGGCGGCCGAGCGCTTCAGCGCGGCCGGCGCCACGCTGATCGGCATGTCGAGCGACAGCATTGGCACGCTGCATGAATTTTCGAACAAGGAATGCTCGGCCAAATTCCCGGTCGCGGCCGATCCGGATCTCAAGGTGATCCGCGCCTATGATTCGGTGTTGACCAGCATTCCGGGCCTCGGCGGCGTGTCCGACCGCGTCTCCTATGTGATCGCGCCCGACGGCAAGATCGCCTATACCTATCAGAGCCTCGATCCCGACAAGCATGTCGAGAACACGCTCGCCGAGATCAAGAGGCTTCAAGACAAGCGCGGTGGCTAATGCCTGGCAATCTCAGGCTGAACATCATGGGGCGTAAGGTTAACACATCCCCCCCGGTCATACCTGGGCTTGTCCCGGGTATCTACCGTGGGGCCGCGGCACATTTTGCTTTAGGCAAAGGCGGCGGCGGATCGACTTAGACGACCGGAACAGGTCCGGTCATGACGATAAAAGAGCTTAGCTAAGCGCCGATGGGATCGAACCAGCCGGGACGGGGGCTTGCCCGCTCCCGGCGCCGGTGCGGGAAGAGATGCCTTGTCGCGCCGCACGGGATGGCGCAGATTACCACTCAGACCGCGAGGCAGCGGCAATAGCGGCCGAACCGGGCCGGGCAGACAGGGCAGAGCTTGCGAGGGAGACGTCGTCTTGAAGCCGACCGACATCGCCGATCCCGATTATTTTCACAAAATCGTCGATTGCCAATGGGCCTGTCCGGCCCATACGCCGGTACCGGAATATATCCGCCTGATCGCCGCGGGCCGGTACACTGATGCCTACATGATCAATTGGAAATCCAACGTTTTTCCCGGCATTCTCGGCCGCACCTGCGACCGGCCGTGCGAACCGGCCTGCCGGCGCGGGCGAGTCGAGGAGCAGCCGGTGGCGATCTGCCGGTTAAAGCGCGTCGCCGCGGATTACAAGGACGACATCACCGCCTTGCTGCCGAGGCCGGCGACCGAGCGCAACGGCAAGCGCGTGGCGATCGTCGGCGCCGGCCCGGCCTCGTTGACCGTGGCGCGCGATCTGGCGCCGCTGGGATACGAGGTGGTGCTGTTCGACGGTGACAGGCGCGCGGGCGGCATGATCCGCACCCAGATCCCGAAATTCCGCCTGCCAGAATCGGTGATCGACGAGGAGGTGGGTTATATCCTCGGTCTCGGCGTGACCACGCGGTTCGGGGAACGCATCGACAGTTTGCGGGCGCTCGTCGAAGCGGATTACGACGCGATCTTTGTCGGGACAGGCGCACCGCGCGGCCGCGATCTCGACCTGCCGGGCCGGCACGAGGCGGCCGAGCATATCCATATCGGCATCGATTGGCTGTCGAGCGTGTCGTTTGGCCATATCGACCGGATCGGCCCACGCGTCATCGTGCTGGGTGGCGGCAACACCGCGATGGATTGCTGCCGCTCGTCGCGGCGGCTCGGCGGTTCGTCCGTCACGGTCGTGGTGCGCAGCGGCTTCGACGAGATGAAGGCCTCGCCCTGGGAAAAGGAAGATGCCCAGCATGAAGGCATTCCGATCCTGAATTATCTGGTGCCCAAGGCGTTTTTGCACGAGCGGGGCCGGCTGACCGGCATGAGTTTCGACAAGGTCAAGGCCGAGCGGGACACGCAGGGCCGGCGCGTCCTGGTGCCGACCGGCGAGCCGGAAACTGTGATCGAGTGCGACGATGTGCTGATCGCGGTCGGCCAGGAAAACGCCTTTCCCTGGATCGAGCGCGATATCGGGCTCACCTTCGATCGCTGGAATATGCCGGTGGTCGATGCCAAGACGCTGCAATCGACTTTGCCCAAGGTGTTCTTCGGCGGTGATGCGGCATTCGGGCCGAAAAACATCATCTGGGCGGTCGCCCATGGCCATGACGCGGCGATCTCGATCGATAAATTCTGCCAGGGCGAGGATGTCGCCCAGCGCCCGCCGCCGATGGTCACGCTGATCAGCCAGAAAATGGGCATTCATGAATGGAGCTACGACAACGACATCTCGAACGACAGGCGCTTCAAGGTGCCGCACAAGGAATTGACGCTCGCCTTGAGCGATATCCGGGCCGAGGTCGAGCTGGGCTTTGATCCGAAACTGGCGTTCGAGGAGGCGCAGCGCTGTCTTAATTGCGACGCCGAAACAGTGTTCGCCGATCCGCTGTGCATCGAGTGCGATGCCTGCGTCGATATCTGTCCGATGGATTGCATCACCTTCACCGCCGATGGCGAGGAGGCTGAACTGCGCCTGCGGCTGAAGGCGCCGGCGCGGAATTCAAGCCAGGATATTTATGTCTCGGGCCAGCTCAAGACCGGCCGCATCATGGCCAAGGATGAGGATGTCTGCCTGCATTGCGGGCTGTGCGCCGAACGCTGCCCGACCGGCGCCTGGGACATGCAGAAATTTTACCTTGAGACGACACAGGCCGGACCGGCATGCCGCACGCGATAGAACAGGTGAATGACTTCGTCGTCAAATTCGCCAATGTCAACGGTTCGGGCTCGGCGAGTTCGAACCAGCTTTTCGCCAAGGCGATCCTGCGTATGGGGATTCCGGTCGCCTCCCGCAACATCTTTCCCTCGAACATTCAGGGCCTGCCGACCTGGTTCGAGGTGCGCGTGTCCGAAGCTGGCCATCTCGGCTGCCGCGGCGGCACCGATCTCATGGTCGCGATGAATCCGCAGACCTGGGACAAGGATATCGCCTCGATCGAACCGGGCGGTTATCTGTTTTACGATTCGACCAAGCCCTTGCCGCCGTCGAAATTCGGCACGGACATCAATGTCATCGGTGTGCCGCTGACCGATATCAGCAATCGGCATTATTCCGACCCGCGGCAGCGCCAGCTGTTCAAGAACATTATCTATGTCGGCGCACTCGCAGCATTGCTCGATATCGATCTGGCGGTGGTCGAAACCCTGATCGGCGAGCAATTCCAGGGCAAGGCCAAGCTGATCCAGCCGAATATCGAGGCGCTGCATCTGGGTTATGATTACGCCCACGCCAATTTCGCCTGTCCGCTCGGCATTCGCCTGCGGCATTGCGACAAGGTCGGCCAGCGCATCTCGATCGACGGCAACGCCGCGGCGGCGCTGGGGGCGGTCTATGGCGGCGCCACGGTGTGCGCCTGGTATCCGATCACGCCCTCGACCTCGCTGGCCGAAGCGTTTCAGCGCTATTGCAAGCGCTATCGCTCGGAGCCGGAGACCGGCGCCAACCGCTACGCCATCATCCAGGCCGAGGATGAACTGGCCTCGATCGGCATGGTCGTGGGCGCGGCCTGGAACGGTGCGCGCGCCTTTACCGCGACCTCGGGGCCAGGCATCTCGCTGATGACCGAATTCATCGGCCTCGCTTATTTCGCCGAGATTCCGGCGGTGATCTTCAATGTTCAGCGCGGCGGCCCCTCGACCGGCATGCCGACCCGGACCCAGCAAGCCGATATTCTCGCCTGTGCCTATGCCTCGCACGGCGATACGAAGCATGTCTTGCTGTTTCCCGAAGATCCCAAGGAATGCTTCGATTTCGGCGCCTTGTCGTTCGATCTGGCCGACCGGCTCCAGACGCCGGTCTTTGTCATGCTCGATCTGGAAATCGGCATGAATGAGCGGCTGTGTGAGCCGTTCGCCTGGGACGATACGCGCCGGATGGATCGCGGCAAGGTCATGACGCATGACGAACTCGAAGCCGGCAAGGATTTTGGCCGCTACCTCGATGTCGATGGCGACGGCATTCCCTATCGGACATATCCGGGCACGCATCCGACGCGCGGCAGCTTCTTCACCCGCGGCAGCACGCGCGACCGCTATGCCAAATACAGCGAGGAAGGGCCAGTCTATCAGGACAATATGGAGCGGCTGCTGCGCAAATTCGAAACCGCCAAGGCGTTGGTGCCCGCGCCGGTTCTGACGACGGCCGCCGCCCCGACCACATTCGGCGCGATCTATTACGGCTCGACCAGCGCCGCGATGGGGGAGGCGCTGGAGCATCTGGCGGAAGACGGCGTGGCGCTCGATCTGCTGCGGGTCCGGGGCTTTCCCTTCGGCCAGGAAGTGCTCGATTTCGTCGCGGCGCATGAGCGGGTCTTCGTGGTCGAGCAGAATCGGGACGGGCAGTTGCGCATGCTGCTGGTCAATGAAGGCGAGATCGATCCCGCCAAGCTAGTGCGCATTCTTCATTGTGACGGAACGCCGATCACCGCCCGCTTCATCAGCCGCGCGATTGCGGATGCGGCGGTACCGAAGCGCGTTCCGGTGCCGGAGGCCGTGTCGTGACGTTCATCGCCAAACCGAAACTGCATCATCCAAGCCTGCCCGCCAACGCGCTCGGCCTGACCCGGCGCGATTATGAGGGTGCGGTCTCGACGCTCTGTGCCGGCTGCGGCCATGATTCGATCAGTGCGGCGATCATCCAAGCCTGCTTCGAGCTTGATCTGCCGCCGCATCGCATCGCCAAAATGAGCGGGATTGGTTGTTCGTCCAAGACGCCGACCTATTTTCTGGGTGCGGCCCACGGCTTCAACAGCGTCCATGGCCGGATGCCGTCGGTCCTGACCGGCGCCAATCTGGCCAATCGCGATTTGATCTATCTGGGCGTCTCGGGCGACGGCGACTCGGCCTCGATCGGGCTCGGCCAGTTCGCCCACAGCGTCCGGCGCGGCGTCAACATGGTCTATATCGTCGAAAATAACGGCGTCTACGGGCTGACCAAGGGGCAATTCTCGGCGACCTCGGACAAGGGTTCGAAGAGCAAGCGCGGCGTGGTCAACACCGATTCGACGATCGATCTGGTCGCCATGGCGCTGCAATTGGGCGCCACCTTCGTCGCGCGCAGCTTTTCCGGCGACAAGGATCAATTGGTGCCGCTGATCGCCGCCGCTCTGCGCCATAAGGGGGCAGCCTTCATCGATTGCATCTCGCCCTGCGTCGCCTTCAACAACCATCCAGGCTCGACCAAGAGCTTCGATTTCGTGCGCGAGCATAATGAAGCGGTGAACGCGCTCGATTTCATGCCGGATCACGAGACGATCACGGCGAGCTATCCGCCCGGCACGGTCGAAACCGTGATGCAGCATGATGGTTCGACGCTGCGCCTGCGGAAACTCGCCGGCCATTACGACCCGCACGACCGGGCCGCGGCGATGAATTACCTCCAGGAACGGCACATCGTCGGCGAGATCGTCACCGGCCTGCTCTATGTCGAACCGAATTCAGCTGATCTGCACGACCATCTCGGCACGATCGCAACACCGCTCAATCAGTTGCGCGAGAGCGAGCTTTGCCCCGGTGCGGCGGTGCTGGAGCGGTTGAATGCGGGATTGCGGTAGCGAAAATCGGTAAATTATCGACGAGGCGATCAACCATGCCGGTGCGCGATCTCGAGATCCACATTGCCGAAGACAAGATCGTGACCGAGCGAGCACCGGAAGGGATATCTGCCGGTGACTATCGCGCTACGATTCTGATTGATGCTGCCGCCAAAAAGCCGCCGAATCTGGCAGACCTCCCAAGGCACCCTGGGCCTTGGGACGATGATATCTCGCTGCGTCGAGAAGACAGGTATGGCGATGATGGCCGGTGAGTCCCGGCCGGTTCACCGCCGCCGGATCGGCGGGCGGGCCGAGGCGCGGGGCGCCATGACGGGCGCGCGTTCTTCCTTGTGACGGAAATTGATCCGGCCCTTGGTCAGGTCGTAGGGCGTCATCTCGACGGTGACCCGGTCACCCGCGAGCACGCGGATGCGGTTCTTCTTCATCTTACCTGAAGTGTAGGCCAGGGCCTCATGGCCGTTGTCGAGCTGCACGCGGAACCGACTATCGGGCAATAGCTCGATCACCGTACCCTCGAACTCGATCAGATCTTCTTTCGCCATCTATCCTCCGTCACTTTCTTTAGTCCAGGTCGGGGCGGCGGTGCCGCGCCGCCGCCCCGAGGGGGCGCTTGCCGTTCAGGAAAGCTGTAAATTGACCGCCGAGACCTTGCCTTGCGGTCCCTGCTCTAGATCAAACGCCAGTTTTTGGCCTTCGTTCAGGCTGCCGATGCCGGCGCGCTGTACGGCCGAGATATGGACGAACACGTCCTTGCTGCCGTCGTCGGGCTGGATAAAACCATAGCCCTTCTGAGCATTGAACCATTTTACCGTGCCTGTAGACATCGCGTCACTCCGAAAAAACGAGGCCGCGGGCGGATTTACCCGGCGGGTCAATCGACGATGAGGCGCGGGAAGCAGGTCCGGGGCTCGTAAGAGCGGAGGAAAGCAGGCCGAACCCAGGGGATTGGACTCCCCTTAGTTAGACCGCAGAACGCCCGCTGGCAAGATTTCTGTTGTTGAAATGGTGCCATGGATCGGCAGCTTCTCTGAGGTATGCCGGTCGCCGTGGTTGGAATGTCACAATTCGGCCGTCACAAAATTCGCGCGAATGTAGCGAGGCTCTGATATTTACTATTCCGGTTACCCCCGCTCGCCGGCCAGCACGTGACGATAGAAGCCCCAGCAGGCCACCAGGAATACGCCGAGGCCGAGCCATTCGGCGGTTGGGCCGAAATCGGGGCCGACCAGTGCCAGCGGCGTTTGGCTGCCGGTGGCGCCGATGATTCCGGCGATCAGCACGCCAACCAGGCTTTCGCCGACGATCAGGCCCGAGGCCAGCAGCACGCCGCGCCGCTGCGGCCGTTCGGCCAGGGTGGGGAAATCGATACCCTTGGCTCGGGCGTGGCGATGCAGTGCGCGGTCGGCGAACCACCCGACCAGCGCGCCGATCGAAATGGTGACGGTGACGGCGGGCGGCAGATAGATACCGATGCCGACGGCCAGTACCGGCAGCCGCGCCGTGCCGCCGCGGCGTTTCAGCAGCCCATCGATCGCGATCAGGGCGATACCGGTCGCGATGCCGATCTCGACCATGGTCCAATTGAGCTGATGGGTGAAAATGCCTTGGGCGATCGCAGTCATCAGCGTCGCCTGTGGGGCCGAAAGCGCCTGTTCGGCTACCATGTCGGGCCGCGGCAGCGCGCCGGCGAAGCCATAGGCATTATAAAGCAGGTCGAGAATCGGCGGAATCACCAGGGCGCCGACCACGACGCCGACGATCAGCGCCACCTGCTGGCGCCACGGCGTCGCGCCGATCAGCCAGCCGGTCTTCAAATCCTGAAGATTGTCGTTGGCGATGCAGGCGGTGGCGACGATGACCGAGGTGATGAAGATGGCAATGGCGATCGCCATCTTGTTGCCGGCGTCGGTTGCCAGCAAGCCTTGATCGCCGCCCAAGATCGCCAGCAGCAGCAGCGAGACCAGCGTCACGGCGACGATGCCGATACCTGAGATCGGGCTGTTCGACGAGCCGACCAAACCGGCCATATAGCCACAGGCGGCGGCGATAACGAATCCGAAGACGAAGGCGAACAGCACGCCATAGGCGATCAGTCCCCAGAACAGGCCGAGGCCGAGCGGCATGCCGGTGTCCTGGATGAAATAGGCGAAGATACCGGCCATCGGCAGAACAAGCGCAAGACTGCCGCCGGCGACCCAATGGATCGGGATATCGCGCTCGGTGCGCGGAATCGAATCGCCGCGCCCGGCCCGGATGTCGCGCATGGCACCGAGCGCCGAGCGCATGCCATCCGCCATCGGCCGAAGCAGGATGATCAACGTCCAGATCGCCGCAACCGCGATCGTGCCGGCGCCGATGAAGCGCACCTGATGGCTCCAGATTCCACCGGCATAGGCCGCGATCGTCGTGCCCTCGGGCATCGGCGTCATCTGGGTCAGAATCGGCACGGCGATGCCCCAGGCGATGGCGACACCGACCAGCATGGCGACGCCGACCACGATACCGACTAGATAGCCGGCCCCGAGCAGTGCCAGCGAGAAGCCGGTGGCGAGTCGGAAGACCGAGCCGCCCGCCGCCACCCACCACGAAGCCTCGTCGGCGATCACTTGAAAGCCCGAGCCGGCCGAAAGATTGACCGCGCCCGCGACAATGGCGCCCAGCACGATATCGCGCAGGCCCGGCTCACTGCGGTTGCCGGCGACCGGCTGGGGCGGGGCCGCATCGGCGTCCGGGCTGCCGACGCGCAGAATCTCGGCGGCAGCCATCCCTTCCGGATAAGGCAGATCGCTCAGCACTACCATCGCCCGGCGCAGCGGAATAGTGTACATCACCCCCAGAATTCCGCCGATCATGCAGATCCCGGCGGTCTGCCAGAACGGAAAGCCATGCCAATGCCCGATCATCACCAGCGCCGGGACGATGAAAATGATCGAGGACAGCGTACCCGCTGCCGAAGCCTGGGTTTGCACCATATTGTTTTCGAGGATATTGGCGCCGCGCACGAAGCGCAGTACGGCCATCGAGATCACTGCGGCCGGAATCGAGGAAGAAAAGGTCAGCCCAACTTTGAGGCCCAGATAGATGTTGGAGGCGGTGAAGATCACCGTGATCAGCGCGCCCAGGATCAAGCCGCGCAACGTCAGTTCCGGCAGGGATTTCAGATTGTCGACATGCGCCATGCTTAGCTCCGGGGCGGAAAAATCAAGCCGTCCGGCGGTATCCCGGTTTACGGGCGGGGCGTCAAGGGGATATGGCGCCCGATCATCGTTCGAGCGATCGGAGGAGTGAAACGAGCGGGATGGAACCTTTGTCATCGGACGGGAATGGTGCCGCAATTCCGGATGCTGCGGTACTGGCTGGTTTGTTCGGCCCTGGATTCGTCGCTGCCGTCGCGGTGCCACGGCTGGTCAATGAAACGCTCTACCCGGAAGAGCGCACGCATATCGCACGCGCCGTGGCCAAGCGTCAGGCGGAATTCGGCACCGCGCGGCTCTGCGCGCGTGAGGTGCTGTTGCAGCTTGGCCGGCAGCCCTGTTCGTTGGTTCCGCATGCCGATCGCTCGCCGCGTTGGCCCGATGGGATCGTCGGCAGCATTTCGCACACCGCCGGGTGCTGTGCCGTCGTGGCGACGGTCGCGCCGGATGTGCTCAGCTGCGGGCTCGACATCGAGCGCAATGAACCCTTGTCCGCCGAATTGGAGCCAATGATCTGTACGCCGACCGAGCGCTTGTGGCTCGACGATTGCGATCAGGCCACGCGGGCACAGTTCGGCAAGCTGTTCTTCAGTGCGAAGGAGGCGTTCTACAAATGCCAGTACCTTACCACGAAGACCCTGATCGATTTTCATGACGTTGAATTGGCGATCGACCTTGAGGGCGGCAGTTTTCGCATCCAGAGGCTGACGCATGGCGGACCATTATGGGATCGGGTCGGATTGATCCGGGGACGATTTCTCTGGATCTCCGAGTTCATCGTCACAGCAGCGCTTCTGACCGCGGGGGTGCGATAAGGCTGGACTCGCCGGGGTATGAGGCCGACTATGCCGTTCCAGCCCCACGGCGCGTCGTTCTGCTGCTCGGGACCGATGTTCCGCTTCGGCGCGGGGCAGTCTGTTGCGATCTGCATGGCGGGTCAGTGCATTGTTCTTGACGGGGTGGGGTGGGACGAGTAGGTTTCGCGCCGATTTCGAGCTGGCCGTAGGGGCGCCATCCTAAACGCAGCTCAAGGTTAAAGAGGTAAATTGGCGCCGGCCGGTCGTTAAGACCGGCATTTTTGCCCGAGGGCGGTTACAAGTTTGCTGTGCCGGCGACGTCCGTTCGCGTCGCCCGGCATTTTCGTTTTACGACGAGGGTACGAGTGGAATGCCGACTATCAACCAACTGATCCGGAATCCCCGGGCACCGCAGAAGACCCGTAACAAGGTTCCGGCGCTTGAGGCGTGCCCGCAAAAGCGCGGTGTCTGCACTCGGGTCTACACCACGACGCCGAAGAAGCCGAATTCGGCGCTGCGCAAGGTCGCGCGCGTTCGGTTGACCAATGGTTTCGAGGTGACGAGCTATATTCCGGGTGAAGGCCATAACCTTCAGGAGCATTCCGTCGTCATGATCCGCGGCGGCCGCGTCAAGGATCTGCCCGGCGTGCGCTACCACATCATCCGCGGCACGCTCGACACCCAGGGCGTCAAGGATCGCCGCCAGCGCCGGTCGAAATACGGCGCGAAGCGTCCGAAGTAAGAAGGGGATTCGAGAATGTCGCGCCGTCGCGCCGCCATCAAGCGGGAAGTCCTACCGGACGCCAAGTTCGGGGACATGGTCCTGACCAAGTTCATCAATTGTCTGATGTACGAAGGCAAGAAATCCGTCGCCGAGACGATCGTCTATACTGCGTTCGACCGCATCTCCAAGCGCACCGGGGCCGATCCGGTCAAGGTGTTCCACGACGCGCTGACCAACGTGCGGCCGTCGATCGAAGTGCGCTCGCGCCGCGTCGGCGGTGCGACATATCAGGTGCCAGTCGAGGTGCGGACCGATCGCGCTCAGGCGCTTGCGATTCGCTGGCTCATCGGTTCGTCGCGGTCGCGCAGCGAGAACAGCATGGAAGAGCGGCTGTCCGGCGAACTGCTTGATGCCTCGAACAACCGCGGTGCCGCGGTCAAGAAACGTGAAGATACCCACCGTATGGCGGACGCCAACAAGGCGTTCTCGCATTACCGTTGGTAATCGGCTGATTTGATTGATCCTTGAGATGACCCGCACCATCCCCCTCGATCGTTATCGGAACATCGGCATCCTGGCGAGCCCGGATGCCGGTCGGACGACGACGACCGAACGACTTCTCGCGGCTTCGGCCGTTGGGGACTCGTCGGTCACCGGGGCTGGGCGATCGTCGGCCAGCGTGCTGTCGTGGGTCGAACAAGACAACGAGCGTGGCATCACATTGACCTCGGCCGCGACCAGTTGTTTTTGGCGCGACTGCCGGATCAATATTGTTGAGCTGTCGGCCACCGGACATCTGGCTGATGACGGCGCGCTTTCAGTGCTTGATGGCGCAGTGATCGTGGTTGATGGTGTCGCCGGAATGACGGCGGCGGTCGAGGCGGCACTCGCCCAGACCCGCGAACGCGGCATCGCTTGTTTGGTCTTCGTCAACAAGCTTGACCGCGCTGGCGCCGATCTCGACGGCATCGTTGCGGCGATTTCGGCCCGTGGACGTGGTGACGCGCTGTTGTTGCAAGTGCCGGTCGGTGCCGGGACGGGGCTCAAGGGGTTGATCGATCCGATCGGCAACCAAGCGACGATCTGGGCCGACGCGTTTGATTCGCCCGGCGAGAAAGGGCCGATCCCGCAACCCTTTAGCGCCGAGGCAGCGGAAGCGCGGGCGCGCATCGTCGCGGCCGTGGCGCCGGAGTTGGACGGGCCGGACGCGGTGACGTTGCGGGCCAAGTTGCACGAGGCGGTGCGGAGCGGTCGGATCGTGCCAGTGTTATGCGGTTCGGCGTTCCGCAATCGGGGCATTCACCGCTTGCTTGACGCGGTGGTGGATTATCTGCCGGCGCCGTCCGAAGTCACGCTGAAGCTGCTGGCCGCCGATGGTCGCGCGTTCGAGCGGCATGCGTCGGATGACGAGCCTTTTGCCGGGCTGGCGTTCCAGACTGTGGACGATCCGTCGGCCGGCAAGCTGACGTTCGTGCGGATTTATTCGGGTGTCGTGGCGGCGGGCGGCCAGATGCTGAACTCGGTTACGGCGAGCCCGGAACGGATCGGCCGCATGGTTCGCATGCATGCGAACCATGCGGAAGAAGTCAAAGAGGCCCGCGCAGGCGACATTGTCGCCCTGTCGGGTCTGACCCATACCACGACGGGGGATACGCTTTGCGATCCCGCCACTCCAGTGATTCTGGAGCGGATGCCGGCTTTGGCCGGACGCGTGAAGCACTGATAGCAGCGGAGAACCGGCCATGGCGAAGGCGAAGTTTGAGCGGACGAAGCCGCACTGCAACATTGGGACGATTGGTCATGTTGATCATGGCAAGACGTCTCTGACGGCAGCGATCACGAAGGTATTGGCTGAGACGGGTGGGGCGA
>JBAVTK010000517.1:0-4287 GCA_049696095.1 Aliidongia sp.
GCCAGCGGCCCGGAGAGCGGCACCAGCAAGGCGACATCGGTCTTGCCCGAAGTATCGACCAGATGCTCATGCGGGGCGGCCGGCACCGGCACGGGCGGCATGACGGGCGGCGGCGGTGCGACCGGCGCTTGCAGCGGCGGCGGCATTGCCGGTACCGTCGGGACGACGCAGCCGCCGAGGCCAAGCGCAAGGATCAGAATCGATGACAGAGCGGCGACGCGGGCAGATGGAAAGCGGGACAAGCGGAACCTCCGAATCGGCCGGGCGGGGGGCAGAGACTAGCTGCGGCCCAGCGCCAAGTAAACGCGGCTTGGCGGCCGGTCTCTTCATCGTCGCGACGCCGATCGGCAATGCATCCGATATCACGCTGCGCGCGCTCGATATTTTGCGCGGAGTCGATCTCATCGCCTGCGAGGATACACGGGTCAGCGCCAAGCTGCTGACGATCCACGCCATCGCCACGCGCCGGCTATCCTATCACGATCACAATGCCGACCACGTCCGGCCGCTGCTGCTGGCGCGGCTGGCGGCCGGCGAGCGGGTGGCACTGATCTCGGACGCCGGCACGCCCTTGATCTCCGACCCCGGCTACAAGCTGGTGCGCGATGCGATCGCCGCCGGCATCGAGGTCCACACCGCGCCCGGCGCCTCGGCGGCACTGGCCGCGCTGGTGCTGTCCGGTCTGCCGAGCAACCGCTTTTTGTTCGCGGGCTTTCTCGACGCCAAGAGTGCCGCAAGACGCCGCGACCTGACCGGCCTCGCCCGGCTCGACGCCACGCTGATCTTCTATGAATCGGCACAGCGCCTGGCCGCCTCGCTCTCCGACATGGCGGAAATTCTGGGCGACCGACCCGCCGCTGTGGCGCGCGAACTGACCAAGCTTTATGAAGAAGTGGCGCGCGACCGGCTCGGCGCTCTGGCCCGGCGCTATGCCGAATCGGGACCGCCCAAGGGCGAGATCGTCATCATCGTCGCACCGCCGGAGGAGGCCGCCCCGGCCGCCGAAGCCGACATCGACGCCATGCTGCGCGAGGCGCTCGGCCGGGCCAGTCTGCGCGATGCCGCGGCCGAGGTCGCCGCCCGGCTCGATCTACCCAAGCGCGAGATTTATGCCCGCGCACTGCTGCTATCACGGGAGGCTCCATGAGACGCCGCACCTACCATAATGCCGAACGCCACGGCCGGCGAGCCGAGTTTCTGTGCGGCTGGCTGCTGCGCCTCAAAGGCTATCGCATCGTCGCGCGCCACTGGAAAAGCAGCAGCGGCGAGATCGACATCATCGCCCGACGCGGCCGCCAATTGGTCTTCATCGAGGTCAAGGCCCGGCGCGACGCGACGTCCGCCGCTGAATCGCTGAGCCGCAAACAGCAGGCGCGCATCGCGCGTGCCGCGAGCCAGTTTCTGGCGAGCCGGCCGGCGCTGGGCAGCCTCGATCTTCGTTTCGACATCATGCTGGTCGTGCCCTGGCGGCTGCCGCTGCATGTTCCGGCAGCCTGGTCGGTTCTGAACTGAGCCGGGATCGGGTTGAGAAAATTCGCCGATTGCGTTGGTCCGTGGCTGGCCCCCGCGCCCCTGGCGTTCTATGATGCCGCGCCGCAAAGAGGAGAAACGCCGTGAGCCTTGTCGTCGCGATTCAGATGGACCCGATCGAAACCATCAATATCGACGCCGATTCGACCTTCGTGCTGGCGCTGGAAGCGCAGGCGCGCGGCCATGTGCTGTACCATTATCTGGTCGGCAATCTCTGGCTGACCGGCAACCGGCTTCAGGCGCGCGCGCGTCGGCTTGAGGTTCGGCGCGAACATGGCCGCCATCACAGCTTTGGCGCGTTCGAGGTGATCGATCTGGCGTCGGTCGATGTCGTGCTGATGCGCCAGGACCCGCCGTTCGATATGGGCTACATCACCGCGACGCACCTGTTGGAGCATGTTCAGCCGCGGACGCTGGTGGTGAACGATCCGGCCAGCGTGCGCAACGCGCCGGAAAAGCTGTTCGTCACGCATTTCCCGGACCTGATGCCGCCGACGCTGATCACGCGCGACCGCGACGCCATTCTGGCGTTTCGCGCCGAGCATCGCGACATCATCGTCAAGCCACTGTTCGGCAATGGCGGCGCCGGGGTGTTCCGCCTGAAGGAGGGCGATGAAAATCTGGGCTCGCTGCTCGAAATGTTCTTCGCCTTGTCGCGCGAGCCCTTGATGATTCAACGCTACCTGCCCGAGGTGCGCCAGGGCGACAAGCGGATCATCCTGATCGATGGCGAGCCGGCCGGCGCCGTCATGCGCGTACCGGCCCAAGGCGAGGCGCGCGCCAATCTGCATGCCGGCGGTACTGCGCTGAAGACGCAACTCACGGCGCGCGAGAGAGAAATCTGCGCCGCGATCGGCCCGACCCTGCGGCAACAGGGGCTGATCTTCGTCGGCATCGATGTGATCGGCGATTACCTGACCGAGATCAACGTCACCTCGCCGACCGGCCTCCAGGAAATCAACCGCTTCGACGGGGTGAAGCTGGAGGCGCAACTCTGGGACGCCATCGAGCGGCGGCTGGGCGAGGTGCGGGCTGGGTGAGCAGCTTCAATCGATGTCGCTCTCGCTGAAATCGCCGCTCTTGAACCGGTGATATGCGGCTGCCCGCGCGGTCGAGATCATTGACGATGTCGGCAGACTGCTGACGGGCAACCGGCCGATGTCATAGTGCCTGAGACGCAAAGCGTTCCCATGATCGAAACCATCACGACCACCAACATCATAGATTGCTTCTGTTACGCGAAAAGTGGACAATGGGCAGCAGTGAGAAGGCATTCATGTCAATCACCACGAACGAAACACCCCTCCTGAAGAACGATTCGCCACCGCTCAGCTCAACCTATAGGCACCATTCCGTTGTGCCAGAGAATCTTTAGGAGTCAGTTGCCCATCCACGCGGAAAGGATAAACCTATGAAAAAGCTAAATTTTGGCATGGCTTTGCTTTTCTCTTGTTGTTATTCACTGCTGGCACAAGCAGCGTCGGCAAAGACCGAATACATATACGTAGAAAGCAACCTGCGAGACGCTGGGCTCAACTCGATTCTGGCGTTTTCTCGTACTGGGGGGGGCGCACTTACGCCGCTGAGCGGATCGCCTTTCCTGACCGGCGGTACAGGCGTGCAGGATGCGAGCCTCGCGCTCGGCCCGTTCGATTCCGATCAGGATATCATCATTGACCAGAGCCATCGCCGGCTGTTCGCGGTGAATTCTGGGTCCGACACCATCGCCGTTTTCGACATCGGCGGCAATGGCTCACTGACCCCGGTCAAGGGTTCGCCTTTTCCGTCGGGTGGCGTCGACCCGGTGAGCGTCGGGCTCTCGGACAACAACACGCTGGTCGTCGTCAATAAGAACGGGGATTTCAGCCGGTTATTCCCGGTGCAGCCCAATTACACGACACTCCATATCAACGGTGATGGCTCGTTGAGCCCGCTTCCAAACGTCACCCCGGTGCAGGTCGCTTATGGTGCCTCGCCCTCGCAGGCCTTCACGATACCGGGAACAAATCTTGCGTTCGGCACGGATTTCATCGGTGGTTTGATCGAAAGCTTCACTGTCGACCTGACCGGCCAATTGAGGCAGCATCTCCCGATGGCGCTGCCGGCAAACCCGGCGATCCCTCAGTTTTTCGCCCAGGAACTGGGCTTGGGCAATTTTCCTCAGGGCATGTGGTCACATCCTTTCGCACCTCTGCTTTATGTCGGCTTTCCGACCGGGGGACTGGTCGGCGTCTACCGATATGATGTGGACGGCAATCTGGAATTTATCCGCTCCGTTCCCGATTCGGGTACGGCGGTTTGCTGGCTGCGGACAAACAGCGCCGGAACGCGTCTCTATGCCGGCAATCGCGGCGCAGTGAGCGATTCGACCTCGACGGTCTCCGTCTTCGACCTGACCGACCCGGAAACGCCGGTTGAAATCCAGACGGTTACGTTGCTCGGACTCGGCAATGTCGCCCAGATCAGCCTGGATCCCAACGGATCGACCCTTTATGTCATCACTCAACGCGCATCCTCGTCGATCCCAGTCGGTCAGGGCAACGCATTGCATGTCCTGACGATTCTGTCGGACGGCACCGTTGCCGAGAACACCCCGCCGATTCCGCTGAACGTGACAGACCCTGCCGAGGCCCAGGGCGTGGCGGTCTACGCACCTAATTGAAATAGTTGCAAACCGTGCCGGTCCGGGCTTGAAAAATTGCCGGGCCGGCATCCTGCATCATCGCCGATCCGGCGCTGGCGGCGGGGGCGAGCATC
>JBAVTK010000518.1:0-15375 GCA_049696095.1 Aliidongia sp.
CGCAACCGTGACATCAACGTGGCACGGTGCAGGGTTGCTTGTTCGGCGTTGAGCGCATCGAGCAGTTCGGCCAAGGTATTATCTGGACCCTGGTCGAACACCGAGAGCACGATGCTCGGATCCCGAAGTGCCAGGTGGGTCAGGAAGGGAGAGTTCCCGAAAATCGCCTCCAACCAGCGCCGTGCCGGCGGCAGCGATTCAACTGCCCGCATCGCCGCGGCCCGGGTCGGATCTTCCGTACTCTGCGCGGCTTGCCGCCAGCGTCCCCATTCGATCTCGACCTGGGCGGGATCGGCCGGCAACGGCAACCCGTCCAGCGTCAAAGCCGACACGAAAGCCAACGCGTGATCCATCAACCGTCTTCTTCCCATCCGAGGGCCTTGCCAGAGGTATTGTGCGCCATCGTGTCCGGCAAGGCCGTGCAGTGAACGACACGGGAGACATGCAGGACTGGACGGCGCCGGATGACGATCTGACGCCGCCTCCACCGCCGCGGCGCCGGCGTCGGCGATTTCGCCCGCTCGTCTGGCTGCTGGAGGCGGCCGGTGCCGTGGTCGGCGCGGTTCTGCTGGCGGGCGTTCTGATTGCGGTCCGTCTGGAATTCGGACCGATCGAGGTCGATTTCCTGACCCCGGTTCTAGTCGATTATCTCAACGTCAAAGCCAACCCGCTGCGTGTGCAGATCGAACGCACCTCGCTGAGCTGGAGCGAAGGGCGTACGACAATCGATGTCATCGGTTCCGGGCTGCGCGTGGCAGACCCGACCGGCAAGGATATCGTATCGATCCCGCGCCTCTCTCTTTCGGTCAGCCTGCGGGCGCTGACGAATGGGCGCTTTGCCGTGTCGCGCGTGGCCGTGCTCGGCCCCCGGCTCCGGCTCGCGCGGGCGAAGTCCGGCGAAATCGGCATTGATCTCGGGGCCGATACCGCTGAACTCGAACCGGCTTTGGCCGAAACACCGCCGCCCGTGCGCGAGATGTGGGAGGCCTTTGCCGGCGCACCGTCGGACGATCGATCGCTGAGTTATCTCGATCGCATTGCGATCGTCCAATCCGATATCATTCTCGACGATCGTAAGGCGGGATTGTCCTGGCATGTCAGGGCCGGTGAGATCAATTTCAACCGCCGCGCCGATGGGCTCGATGCAAGGCTCGTAACGACGCTCGGGCTCGGTTCCAGCGAAACGCAGGTTTCCGGCCGCCTCAGCTATACGCGGGCCGGCCAGCGTCTCGGCTTTGCCATCGATTGGGCCGGATTTGATCCGTCGCGGCTCGGGACCGTGCTTCCGGCACCCTACGCCGCCACGGCCGCGCTGATGCGCCTGCCGGTCTCGGGGCAGGCGCAGGGTGAAATCGGCTTGGCCGACGGTGCGCTTGGCGCCTTGCATGTCCGGCTCGATGCCGGGGACGGTGTTGTGGCCCATCCGTTTTTCGTCGATGGTCGGCTGGAGCTGGCCGGGCTTGCGCTCGATGCCGACTATATGCCGACGGACCATCGGCTGAAGTTTGGACTGCGGCTCGATCTGCATGGGCCGTCGATCGATCTGAGCGGCACCGTTGATCATCTGCCGGACGATCCGCTGGTGCTGTCGAATGGCGGCCGTGCGGCGCCCATGGCGGCTGACGCGACCGTGGTTGTCCACGGCTTGCCGATCGACCGCCTCAAATCCTACTGGCCGACCGGCCTTGCCGTGCATACTCGGAGCTGGATCACGACCAATATGTCGGGCGGAGCGATCGAGGATCTGCATTCGACGCTGGCCATGACCTTGAACCCTGGCGCGGATCAACCGGCAATCGTCACCGATTTCGCCGGCACGATGAGCGTCAAAGCGGCCAATGTCGTCTATATGGCGGGGCTGCCGCGGGTCGAAGGGGTGGATGCGGCGGTGACGCTACTGCCGCGGCGGCTGAACTTCGACGTGACTTCGGGACGGTTGAAAGGGCTGACGATCTCCCATGGCACGATCGTGATCGACAATTTCGATGCCGCGGTCGAGCGGGCGACCATCGATCTCGCTTTGGTTGGACCGGCGCAGGATGTCATGACCGTGCTCGACGCCAAGCGGCTGCAATATGCCCACGCGCTGGGGATCGATCCGCGCGAAGTCGATGGCGCGGTCGATGGCCGCTTGCACTTCCGCTTCCCCCTCGAGAGTAATCTGCCGGTCGGCGAAATCGATTATCGGGCCACGGCGCAATTGACCGACCTGACGCTCGGCCATGCCGCACTGGGCCGGGATCTCACCGAGGGCGATTTCGCCCTGACACTCGACACAACCAGCTTGGCGCTTGACGGCAAGGCGAAACTCGACGGGCTGGCCGGAACGATCAATTTGAAGCGACGTCTGTCGGGCACGGCCGGGCGGCGAGCGGAGACCCATGTCAAGACCGTGTTCGACGATGCGGCTCGCAAGCGCTTCGATCTCGACTTTTTGCCCGACAATCTGCATGGGTCGGTCGGTACCGACTTGGTTTATGCCGAACTCGACGATCATCGCACGCAAGCTGCGGTTTCGCTCGATCTCGGGGCCGCGACGCTGGCCGTGGAAGATGTCGGGTGGCACAAGCAGGCGGGCTTGCCGGCTCATGCCGATTTCACTGTCGATTTCCTTGATGGTCATCCGGCCCGGCTCCGAGATCTTGTACTGCGGGGGCCGCGGCTTGAAATCCAAGGCAGCCTCGGCTTTGGCGATGACGGACGGCTGGTCGAGGTTGCCGCACCGAAATTCCGACTGGGCGAGACCGATGTCTCCTTGACGGTCGGGCACGGCGGCGATGTCTGGCGGGTCGGGGTGCGCGGCCCGGTCGTCGATCTGACCGAAATGTTGAAGCGGTTCAAGAATCAACCCGATAAGCCGCATCCGGATGCCGGCCCCACGGTCGAGCTTGATCTCCAGACCGAACAAATCGTGCTCGGTCCGAATCGGGCGCTACGCAGCGCTCAACTCAAGGCGACTATCGTCGATCACGGTTTGGCTCAAGCGAATGTCGCCGCGAAAATCGCTGAGGGCGGGAAGGTCGATTTCCGGCTCGATCCGGTCGAAGCCGGCGGTGCCTTTAGCATTGTCACCGACGATTTCGGTGCGGTGCTGCGGGTGGCCGATATATCGAGCGATGTGGTCGGCGGACGGCTGGCCATTACCGGCCAAGCCGTGCGCGAGGGCAAGGCGCGGCGGTTTTCGGGCCATGCGGAAGGCGATAATTATCGCTTCACCGGTGCGCCTTTCATGGTGCGGCTGCTGTCGGTCGCTTCGCTGTCGTCAATCCAGGCGCTCCTCAATGGCGACGGCATCCCGTTCACGACCTTGAAAGCCGATCTGTCGCTCCGTGAAGGCAAGCTCAGCCTCAGCCATGCCAGGGCCTATGGCGGTGCCCTGGCGATCAATGTCGAGCGGGGAGATTTCGATTTGGACGCCGGCCGTGTTGATCTCGACGGCACACTGGTTCCTGCATACACGCTGAATGGTGCGCTCGGCAATGTCCCGATCCTCGGCGATCTGCTGCTGGGCGGTGAAGGACAGGGCCTGTTTGCGGTTAACTTCCGGATGAGCGGCCAGATCGACCATCCGGCGATCGCGGTCAACCCGCTGAGCACGCTTGCCCCTGGTTTCCTGCGCCGCATGTTTCTGTTCGATGCGCCGGGGCCGGCGCGGGATGGTTCGGATAAGTAAGGGCGCGGTATCGCGCTCTGGTGAGATCTACCGCTCTTGAGTTAAATTGTCGCTAACCAATCTGTTGCTAATTTACGTCCGCAGTAGAACGCGGACCGGGCATTTCAATATCGTGACAATGCTTCCAAAGGTTGCGTGCGTCTGCATATAATCTCTTTCAATGCTTGTTATTGGGGATTCCGATGAGCTGGTTGAGCAATACGACGATCACGGCCCGGCAGATTGTCGGATTTGCGTTGATCCTGCTGTTGATGATTGGGCTATCGGCTTTCGGAATTTCGCGTGTTGGAACCGTCAATGCCCAGTTGACGACGATCAACGACGTCAACAGTGTCAAGCAGCGTTATGCGATCAATTTCCGGGGCAGCGTTCACGACCGGGCAATTCGCGTGCGCGATGTCGTGCTCGCCCCGGCGAGCGAAGTTGACGCCATCGTCGAGGATATCGACCGGCTGGCCGCTTACTATAAGAAATCCGACGATCTGCTGGATCGGATGCTGGCCGAGCGGTCGGACAGCTCACCGGAAGAGCTGGCGATCCAGGCCGATATGAAGCGCATTCAAACGCACACCCTGCCGCTCGTCGACAAGGTGGTTGCCGCCGTGAGGAAGGGCAATCTGGATGAGGCCAAGCCGATTCTGATGCAGCAGGCCCGTCCGGCCTTCATCGAGTGGCTGGCCGCGATCAACAAATTCATCGACTATGAGGAGGCGAGCAACCGCGCGATCGGCAAGCAGGCGCGCGAAATCACCGATGGATTCCAGATCGTGATGATGCTGTGGTGTGGCGTGGCGGTACTGATCGGCGGCGCCCTCGCCTTATGGAATATCCAGTCGGTGCGGCCGTTGAGGGTGCTGACGCACCGTATGTCGCAATTGGCCCAAGGCGATCTCAATGTGATCATCCCGCCGGCCAAGGGCCTCAACGAGGTGGCCGAGATCGTGCGTGCGGTCGAGGCCTTCAAGGAGACAACGGCGCGGGCGCGGACGTTGGCGACGGCGCAGGATGCGGATCAGAAATTCAAGGAACGTCGGACCCAGGCGCTCGATCGGTTGGTCCATGAATTCGAAGGCAAGGTGGCGTTGCTGGTGAGGTCGCTGGAAAGTGCCGCGACCGGCATGCAAGAGACCTCGCATTCCATGGCGGCTGCCGCCGAACAGACCAACCGGCAGTCGAGCATCGTCGCCGCCGCGGCGCAGCAGACGGCGGCCAATGTCCAGACCGTGGCGGCGGCCACCGAGCAACTCTCCGGCTCGGTCCATGATATCGGTCGTCGTGTCTCGAATTCTCGCGATATTGCCGAACGCGCGCTGAACGAATCGACGGTGACGACCGAGACCGTCCGCTCGCTGTCGGACAGTGCCCAGCGCATCGGCGATGTCGTGCAGTTGATTTCGACCATCGCCGGACAGACCAATCTGCTCGCCCTCAATGCGACGATCGAGGCGGCGCGCGCCGGCGAGGCGGGCAAAGGCTTTGCTGTCGTCGCGTCGGAAGTCAAATCGCTGGCCAATCAAACCGCGAAGGCGACCGGCGAGATCGAAGGCCAGGTGAGCGAGATCCAGGATCTGACGGCCAAGACCGTGACGGCGATCGGCAATATCGGTCGGACAATTTCCGAAATGTCCGACATTGCCGTCGCGATCGCAACGGCGATCGAGGAGCAGCGGGTGGCAACGTCCGAGATCGCACGAAGCGCCGCCGAGGCGGCGAAAGGTACCGAAGAATTGACCGGAACCATCGTTGCTGTGCGCGAAGCATCCGAGACCACCGGGACAGCCGCCAGGCAGATCCAAACCGCCGCCAACGGACTGTCCACCGAGGCCCAGGGTCTGAGTGCCGAAGTCGGCAGCTTCATTGCCGGCGTCAAGAGCACATGAGTGACCGGGGCGGCGCGATTTCGCGCCGCCCCGGACGCACGCCAAATAGTTGAAAACAATTGACGACATCCAAGCAGTGGAGTAATTGTTTCGAGGTTATTCGTTATCCCGGTCTGCGGAGGAAGGAATGAGCACCGAGCTGCGCTATGCTTTGCCAATCGACCAGACCGATTGGGTGGTGAATGGCCAGACACAGACCGTGCTGCGCTGGGAATATGAAGATGGCCGCGACTCCCTCCTAAAGCTTTATGACAAGGGCAAGAAGAATCAGTGGGATGCGGCTGACCGGATCGATTGGAGTCAGAATCTCGATCCGGAGAACCCGATGCAGATGCCCGATCACGTGGTCGCCATCATCAATACGCCGATGTGGGATCGGTTGAACGCGAAGGAAAAAGCGAATTTCCGTCGGCACGCGCAGGCGTGGAACATCTCGCAGTTCCTGCATGGCGAGCAAGGTGCGCTGATCTGTACCGCCAAAATCGTGCAGCAAGTGCCAAATATCGATGCCAAATTCTATGCAGCGACCCAAGTCATCGATGAGGCGCGTCATGTCGAAGCCTATTCGCGGCTGCTGCATGAAAAATTCGAACTGGCCTATCCGATCACACCACCGCTGAAATCGCTGTTGAACGACGTGATTGCCGACTCGCGCTGGGACTTCACCTATCTCGGCATGCAGGTGTTGATCGAAGGGTTGGCGCTGGCCGCGTTCCAAGGGATACGCACCGATTCGCGCAATCCGCTGGCGGCCTCGGTCAATGCCTATGTCATGCAGGACGAGGCGAGACATGTCGCCTTCGGCCGGCTGGCGCTGCGCGATTATTATCCGCAACTGACCCAGCATGAGCGCGATATCCGCGAGGAATTCGTCGTCGAGGGCTGCTACCACATGCGCGATCGATTCCTGTCGGAGGAATTGTGGGAGGCGACCGGCTTGCCGAAGAAGGAATGCATGGAGCACGTTACCCATTCCGAGAGCATGAAGATGTTCCGGCGCTTCCTGTTCAGCCGCATCGTGCCGATCGTCAAGGATATCGGGCTGTGGGGGCCGAAGGTGCAAAAGGCGTTCACCGATATGGGCGTGATCGAATTTTCGATGCTCGATTCGAGCGCCATGATGGTCCAGGACGAGGAGATTGCGCGCGCCTTCGACGCCGGCGGCAGCGGCTATGTACTCCCGCAAGCGGATTTCCAGTTCGGCACAGCCGATTAGGCGCCGCCAATGGGCGGCACGGCGGCACCGGACGGGCGAGCGATTTTCGCGGTACGACCGATCGAGGCCGTGGATCGACCGGCGGTCAGCGCCATGCTGGCGCGCGCCTTTGCCGACGATCCGGTCATGCGCTTTATGTTCCCGGATACGGCGGACCGGCAACGCAAGTTACCGCGCCTTTTCGGGCTGTTGCTGGACAGCGCCTTGCCGCTTGGCGGATGTGACGTCACCGTCGACGGCGAAACGGCCGGGCTGTGGCGCCCGCCTGGCAAGGCCGACATCCCGGTCTGGGAAATTTTGCTGCATTTGGGGGGCTTTCTGGGCGTATACGGTCTTCGCGGCGGTGTCCGCGCGCTGCGCCTACTCGCGACATTGGAGCGTCGTCATCCGACCGAGGCCCATTGGTACCTGATGGTTCTGGGCACCGACCCGCTCCGGCAGGGCAAGGGCTTCGGCGGCATCGCGTTGCGCCATCGTCTGGCCAGGATCGATGCCGCACGCCAGCCGGCCTATCTCGAAGCGAGCAAACCGGAAAACGTCGCGTTTTACACCGCGTTCGGCTTCGAGCAGCAAGGCGAGTTGCCGATTCCGAGCGGCCCGGTGATCTATCCAATGTGGCGACCGGCGCGTTGAAAATATAATCCAACATAAAAAAGCCATCGCGGGTGTTTGAGCAAAACTTGTCGAATATGCAGTATAATTTATTTGCGAACGGTTGCTCATCTCCTATAATTCCGCAGAAATTGTCTACCGGAAGAGGAGCGAAATAGTGGCCGATCAAAGGGAGAGTGCCGCGCAGATGGTTGCCGACATCGCCATTGATGTCGGCAAACTCGCGGTCGAGATCGCTGACGTGGCCGGAGACGTGCAGGAGGTCAGCGGGCTCGTGGCCGGGCAGACCGATCTATCCGGTGTCTTGCGCGAATCGACCGGTATGCTTGTCACCGGCAACCGGCACATCGCAGAGAAAGCGGCGGCGACGCTGAACCGCGCAGCCGTGGCTCGCGACCGGGTCGCCAGCTCAAACGGCGAGGTGGAAACGGCGCTGTCCACGATCACCGAATTGGTCGAGTCGGTTCGCGTGATCGGCACGCAATTGGCCGGGCTGGAAACGGCAATGGCGCGCATCAGCAATGTCGCGGGAAATATCAACACCATCGCGCGCCAGACCAATCTGCTGGCCTTGAATGCGACGATCGAAGCGGCCCGTGCCGGCGAGGCCGGACGGGGTTTCGCGGTCGTCGCTGACGAGGTCAAGCTTCTTGCCAAGCAAACGAGCGCTGCGACCGCGCAGATCGACGTGACGCTTGCGGAACTGGGGGGCGAGTTGCGGCGGCTCCGCGCGCATAGCAGCGAGGGTGTGTCGCGCGCTGAGATCGTCGTGCGCAGCACCACTTCGATCGGTCAGGCGATGCGCCAGGTCGATGATGCCGTTTCCGAGGTCAACGAGAATGTCGGCCAGATCGCCGATGAAACCCGCGATCTGGCCGGGCAATGCGGGACATTCGCCGGGACGGTGACCGGCCTCATCGATTCGGTCGAGCGATCAAGCGCCGCGCTGGAAACCGCATCGCGCCGCGTCGACAACATCTTGAATCTGAGCGAAAGCATCATGGTGATGACCGTGAATGCCGGCTTCGACACGGTGGACACCAAATTCATTCGCAAGGCGATGGAAGTCGCGGCCCAGATCGAGACGCGCTTTGCGGCGGCGATCACGGCCGGCGAGATCACGGTGGCCGAGCTGTTCGACAAGAAACTTGTGCCGATACGCGGCACCGATCCGCAGCAATATATGACGCATTACATCGAATTTCTCGACCGTGCGCTGGCGCCGATCCACGACCCGGTGCTGAACTTTGACGAGCGTATCGTCTTTTGCGCCTGCACCGATCATAATCAGATGATCCCCAGCCATAATCCCCAATTCTGCAAACCGCACGGCAGCGACCCGATCTGGAATGCTGCCAACGGCCGCAATCGGCGCATCTACCAGGACAAAACCGCCGCCGCTGTCAGCAAGAACAGCCAGCCCTTTCTGCTGCAAACCTATCGGCGCGACATGGGCGGCGGCGTCTTTGCCCTCATGAAGGACGCATCGGCACCGATCAGGGTCGATGGCCGGCTGTGGGGCGGTCTGCGGGTCTGTTACCGGGCCTGACGGACGCCCTTCAACGGGATGGCCGGCCGTCCCCCGAAACCGGCTGCTGCGACCGGGCGGCGCCTTGGGGCCGTCCGGCTGGTGCCGGATATTGGGCTGTCGCCGGCTGCGATCCCAGCGGTTCGGCCCGATAATACTGACCCGGTATGATCGGACGCGCGATGGTCGGGGCTGGCGGACGACCCAGTGTGCCCTGGGCCGGACGGGGGGTCGAGACCGGGGGCAGGGCGGCAGGCGGCCGGTTGATGGCGGGTAGTGGGGCGACCGATCCCCGTTGTGGCACGGATTGCGGCCGCGGCTCGCTCGGTGTGCCGGTGAAAATGGTCGGAAGCGGACGGGGGATCGCGGGGCGTCCCGATTGGAAATGTTGCTGAACGGTAAGGTCGCGATAGGCCACGCCATGTCGATGGGCCGGGTCATGGTGCCAAATCGTATCGGCGATATAGGGGCGGAAGGGGTTGAGGTCGACGACCCGGTCGCGGTCCATGTCAATTCGATGGTCGCGCCAATCGAAGCGGCTCCAGAACCAGACCGGGCTTTCCAGCAGGATCGGCGGCCCGAAAAACCAGCCGCCGGCGAAGGCGCTGTCATAGTCACCCGGATCATAGGCGGCAAAGGCCGCGGGCGGTGCTTCGGGATACGGCCAGGCGCCGTACACGACGGTCGGATCGTAGGCCGGGATTGCGACTTGCTCAGGATCGGCCGGTTGGATCTGGACGGTACCGTCGTCATTTCGCACGGTTTGCTGCGGCGTCGAAACCAGCCCGTCGGCGGCCTGCGCCTGGCGGCGCAGCGTCTGCACGGCGTCCATGACATCGCCTTGCTGGGCCAAGAACGCATTGCCCACTTGCTGGGTCCAGTCGAGCTGGTCGTTCATCAGTTTCAGGATGGGCGGAAAGGGCACGAGGGATTTGACGCTCGGATCCCAATCCTTCTGCTGAAGCGCCGACAGCAACATGTCGCCGGTCAGCTCGTCATTGCCGGGCTCGCTCAGCCAGCGTGTGGCCTCGACCACTTCGAGCGGATAGGTTGACGCGGTCAGGATATTGCTCAGCACCGGGTCGAGATAGAGTGCCACAGGGGCCAGGATCGCGGCAAGCTGCGCCGATCCCGCCGCGGCGGCCGGGGTTTCCTGAGCGTTGCCGGTGATCGGCCCGGCCAAACCCAGGGCGATCATACCTGCCACAGCCCGCAAAAACATTCTTGTCATCACACGGATCCTCACCCGGCGCGAGCGTCTCGCATTCCCCAACTTATAACGTAATTGGCGGGTGCGGCATTCCGTATGGTCCGCGACGAAATGGCTCGCCTTCTGCCACAGACGTTCACCATGCCGCCGGTTCGCGGGGTGATGGCAAAGACGTCGGCGGTCGTGCTAGGTATCCCGCCGCTGTAGCGGAGATACCCATGCGAAAGATTACCCTTTTGGTCGCCCTTGCGGGCGTGATCGGCCTCGGCGCCTATTTTGGCCTGTCGAGCCTCTCCAACAAAGGGGTCAAGCAGATGCTCGATCAGGCGCTGCAAAAGCTGCCGCCGGGCTGGACTGTCACCTATAGCAGCGCCGATTACGGCGTATGGTCGAATCGGGCGGTGCTGAAGGGCATCGAAATTCACGGCACCGGCACTGTCACGGTGGATGCGACGATCGATGAGCTTGATGTCGGCGGGCTGTCGCTCGATCTCGGTTCGGCCTGGAGCAGGGCGACCGCCGATCCCGCGACTCGGACCCCGGACAAGGCGTTGCCGGTCGCCGATTCGATCGCCATCAAGGGGGTTGTGGCCCGTCTGGAGGGCCAGGAGATCCGGCTGGGGTTCGCCCGGATCGACCGGATGCGGCTTTACCCCTGGGCGCTGCTGCATGACAATGTTCCCAGTTTCGGCGAGGCGATGAGCCTGATCCAACACCCCTCCACACCGCCGAAGCCTGAGGATGTTCTACCGCTGCTCCGCTTCGAGGCGGCTTATGTCCAGGGCGTCGGCTATGATTCCTACATGGCCGACGATCTCGCGGCGCGGTTCCAGGTGCCGATGCCCGATGCACCGCCGATGAGCGTTGTCTATACGGTGCGGAAGCTGAGCGCGACCGATGTCGACCATGGTGCCAATCGCGATTTTGCGATTGATGGCCTCGCCGCGACGGCCGGGCCGAACCTCGATCTCAAGATCGAGCATGTCGGCGCGAGCGGCCTTGATGCCCGGAAACTGCTGACGTCGGTCCTGTCCGGGGCGCCGCTCGATGCGGCCGGTGCCGAGGCCGCGCTCGGCAAGCTGGACTCGACGGGGATTGCCGTCAAAACCCAAACCGGCGCACCGGTAACGATCGGTGCCATCACGCTCTCCAACCTCGCCATTGCGCAAGGGCTGCCGGTGTCGGCGAATTTTTCGGTGACGGGCTTCAAGGTCGCCAAGGCGCAGGTGACCGATCCAAGTGCGCTCGACGTGTTCAACCAATGGGGACTCGATAGCGTGACGCTCGGGTTCGGCGTCGATTACAGCTGGAACGCCGAACAGAAGAGCGCTCTGTTGAAGCAGGCCGACATCAAGATCGATGAACTGGGTGACCTGACGCTGTCGGCCGATTTCTCCGGCATCGAAAAGGCCGAGACCGTGATGCAGACCGGGGCGCTGAAGCATGCGGTGCTGCGCTACACCGATGCCTCACTGGTCGGCAGGACACTGAAAATCGTGGCCGGGGGAGGCGATCCGGTCGAGTACGCCCGTGAGCTGGCTCTGGCCATCCAGGCGCAAAGCGCGATTTTCGGCAATACCGAGGCCGTGGCGGCCGCGGCCAAGGCAATCGGCGCCTTTCTGGTCGATCCGCACCACCTGACCATCGAAGCGAGCCCACCACAGCCGCTGACGCTCGCGGCGTTCGACGCGGTACGGCGTTCGCCGCCCAGCGAGATTTTCCCGAAACTCGGCCTTGCGGTGACGGTCGGCCCATAACAGCCGACCGGTCGCAGCTTTGCTCAGGCGGCGATTTTCCAGTCGTTGTTCGTTTCTTGAAGCCTCATGTTCCAGAGAGCTTCGATCTTATGCTCGATCTCGTCCAATTCGGTGAGCAGATTCACCAACTCGACGGCGGTCTCATGGCCGTCGAGTTTGAGCGCAGAAAACAATCTCAGCGCACGGTCAGCCGCGCCTGGGATGGCCTTCTCATGGTCCATTTCCCATCGGGCTACGGAGCCGCGCCGCTGTCCCAGCACACGCGCCAGCCCTTCCTGAGACAGGTGCATCATCCCGCGCAGGAAGCGAACTTCTTGGCCGCGTAGACGCCGGCCGGAAGTGATGACCGCACGTGCAATGACCTCGTGCAGGCGCCGCGCATCTCGGATCGATATGCCCGATCCATGGGGGGTTTCTCTTTCCGTGTACCCGTTGAGCAGGTACACATAGTCCAGCCCGCAGGCCGTGTAGTGATACCCGTCAGTCATGTTTGCCAATCCATCCATTCCACTGTCTTGATGAACAGGGTTGTTCCGTCCTTCGTGAAGAGTGTTACGACGCCGGCCTCACGCGTACCGGGCATTCGTTTGATCACAACGACTTTCCATTCGCCATTTTCCAGCACCGGATCATCCTTGACCGATCCCGATTCGAGGATCACATAGGCATCTTCGGCGTAGAGCTTTTGGATGTTCGATCGCTCGTTCATTCGCCGAAATGCGTGCGTGCCGAAGATGACATTGTCCGAGTCGGCGCAGCGTTGTCGAATGACGCGCTCCGCCTCGTCACGGCGGAGCTTCGACCAGCGGATTGGCCGAACTATGTTAGGGGCCTCGCTCATTTTCGGCCAATGACCACGTGTTCCAACTGTACCAATATGGTACAAATTGCGACGTAAATCAACCCTGCTGTTCACTTTTGTGATCAACTCTCTGTTACCACAATCTATGGACATGAGGTACTTAGTGGTAGGCAGCCCTGGTACTGATGTGGTCTCGACCAATCTGCCGCGAACGCCGTTCGCTGAAAGCCGACCAAGCGATCACAGGGACGATCGTCACCGGAAAACAGCTGCTAGCGGCGGGATACGATTGGGTTTCGGCTAGGCCAACGGGAGGCTGCCTGAGTTGATTTCTGGCTCTTGATAGCGCCAAGTTTGCGCCATAATACCGCAGAACTCCGTCGGCTTCGGATGTCGCGAGGCGTATCATCGATACCGGACTGGTTGTTCGAAGGGGTTTCGACCATGGCATCACCGCGCACGCTGTTCGACAAGATCTGGGACGATCATCTGGTCGATCGCCAGCCGGATGGAACTTGCCTGCTCTATATCGATCGTCACCTCGTCCATGAAGTGACCAGCCCGCAGGCGTTCGAGGGGTTGCGCCTCGGCGGCCGCGCCGTGCGCCGGCCGGATGCGACGCTTGCGGTGGTCGATCACAATGTGCCGACGCTCGACCGGGCCGCCGGTATCGCCGATCCCGAAGCACGGCTTCAAGTCGAGACACTGGAACGCAATGCCAAGACCCATGGCATCACCTATTTCGGCATGGACGATATCCGCCAGGGCATCGTCCATATCATCGGACCGGAACAGGGGCTGACCCTGCCGGGCATCACGCTGGTCTGTGGCGACAGCCACACCGCGACCCATGGCGCGTTTGGGGCACTCGCCTTCGGTATCGGCACTTCGGAAGTCGAGCATGTGCTGGCGACCCAGACGCTGATCCAGCGACCGGCCAAGAACATGCTGGTCGAAATCGAGGGCGAGACCGGGCCGGGCGTCACGGCCAAAGACATCGTGCTCGCGATCATCGGCGCGATCGGCACGGCCGGCGGCACCGGCCATGTCATCGAATATGCCGGGCCGGCGATCCAGGCACTCGACATGGCCGGGCGCATGACCATCTGCAACATGTCGATCGAGGGCGGTGCGCGGGCCGGATTGATCGCGCCGGACGAAACCACCTTCGCCTATCTGTGCGGTCGGCCGCTCGCGCCCAAGGGCGGCGCCTGGGAACAGGCGGTCGCCTATTGGAAGACGCTGCCGTCCGATCCGGGCGCCCGGTACGATCGGATCGTGCGCCTTGATGCGGCCATGATCGCGCCGCAAGTGACTTGGGGTACCTCGCCCGAAGATGTGCTGCCGATCACCGGGACGGTACCCGATCCGGCGGACGCGCCCGATGAGGCACGGCGCGCGTCGATGCGCCGCGCGCTCGATTATATGGGCCTGGTCCCCGGCCAGAAACTCGCCGAGATTCCGGTGCAACGGGTCTTCATCGGCTCCTGCACCAACGGCCGGATCGAAGATCTGCGCGCCGCCGCCGCCGTGGCGCAGGGCCGCAAGGTCGCCGATGGGGTCAGCGCGATGGTCGTGCCCGGCTCCGGCCTGGTCAAGGAACAGGCGGAAACCGAGGGACTCGACCGGATCTTCCTGGAAGCCGGCTTCGAATGGCGCGAGCCCGGCTGTTCCATGTGCCTGGCGATGAATGCCGACAAGCTGGCGCCGGGCGAGCGCTGCGCCTCGACCTCGAACCGCAATTTCGAAGGGCGCCAGGGCCGCGGCGGGCGGACCCATCTCGTAAGCCCGGCCATGGCGGCGGCGGCGGCGGTGCGCGGCCATCTGACCGATATTCGCGATCTGGCGTGAGGGAACGGGAGGCCATGCGCAAATTCACCAGCCTGACCGGCGTTGCAGCGCCGCTGCCGATGATCAATATCGACACCGACAAGATCATCCCCAAGCAATATCTGAAGACGATCGGGCGCAGCGGTCTGGGCCAAGGGCTGTTCGACGAGTTGCGCTATCAGGCCGACGGCTCGGAAAACCCCGATTTCGTGCTCAATCAAACGCCCTGGCGTCAAGCCAAGATCTTGATCGCTGGGGCGAATTTCGGCTGCGGGTCGAGCCGCGAGCACGCACCCTGGGCGCTGTTGGATTTCGGCATCAGCTGCGTCATCGCCGAGGATTTCGCCGACATCTTCTACAATAACTGTTTCAAGAACGGCGTGCTGCCGATCCGGCTTGATGCGGCGACGGTCGCGGCGCTGCTGGATGACGCCCGGAACGGCGCCAATGCCGTCTTCATCATCGATCTGGAGCACCAGACCATCGCCCGGCCCGATGGCGCCATGGTCTCGTTCGAAATCGATGCATTCCGCAAGCACTGTCTCCTGAACGGGCTCGACGATATCGGCCTGACGCTGGAAAAGGCGCCGGCGATCGAGCGCTACGAGGAAGGCCAGCGGCTCGGCCGGCCGTGGCTGGCGCAGCGCTCATGAGAGGGAAGTTCTGATGATGACCAAACGCCTTCTGATTCTGCCGGGCGACGGGATCGGTCCTGAAATCATGAGCGAGGTGGCGCGGCTCATCGACTGGTTCGATACCAAAGGCCGTATCGCCTTCGAGGTCGAGACCGCCTTGGTCGGCGGGGCCGCCTGTGACGCCGAGGGGGCGCCGGTCAGCGAGGCGACCATGGCCAAGGCGCTTGCCGCC
>JBAVTK010000519.1:0-32865 GCA_049696095.1 Aliidongia sp.
GCAATACGTTGTTCGCGGTCAATACGCCGAACGGCACGCTCGAAATCTTCACGATCGGCAGCGGCGGCCTGACGCAGACGGCGCACATCCCGGTCGGCCTGGAACCCGTCGCCGTCGCCGCCCGCAGCAGCAGCGAGGTCTGGGTCGTCAATCACCTGTCCGACAGCATCAGCATCGTCTCGCTGACCGGGACGCCGCATGTCGTGCGGACCTTGCTGGTCGGCGACGAGCCGCGCGACATCGTCTTTGCCGGCGCGAACCAATTCGCCTTCGTCACCACCGCTCATCGCGGGCAGCAGCGCTCGGACCCGTCAATCGCCAATGTGCCGGGCGCCGGCGACCCGCAACTCACCACCGCAGGCGTTCCGCGCGCCGATGTCTGGGTGTTCGATCCGAACAATCTCGGCGCCACGATCGGCGGTACACCGCAACAGATTCTCAGCTTCTTCACCGACACGCCGCGCGCGCTGGCGGTCAGCCCCGATGGCAACACGGTCTATGTCGCCGGCTTCGAGACCGGCAACCAGACGACAATCATCGATGCCGGGCGGATCTGCGACGGTTTCAACGCCGGCCAGCCCTGCCTTCAGGCCGACGTGACGCTCAGCCCGGGCGGTAATCTCGGGCCGGCAGCCGATACGTCCGGAGAGCCGGCCCCCAAAGTCTCGCAGATCGTCAAGTTCAACAATGAAGATGGCCATTGGCAAGACGAACTGGGCCGCGTCTGGGACAATTCCGTTCGCTTCACGCTGCCCGACACGGATGTGTTCGCGCTCGATGCCAACCATCTGACCCAAACCGCGGCCTTCGCGCATGTCGGCACGACCCTGTTCAACATGGCGGCCAATCCAGTTACCGGTCACCTCTATATCTCGAACAATTCCTCGCAGAATCAGGTGCGGTTCGAGGATCAGACCAAATCGGCCGGCCACAGTGTGACCGGCCACCTGGCCGAGGCGGATATCACGGTCGTATCGGGCTCAACCGTGACGCCAATCCATCTCAATAAGCACATCAATTACGGCATTCTGCCGGGCGAACCGGGTTTCGATCCGAGCCAGCAATTGCACAGCCTGGCGACGCCGCTCGGCATGGCCGTCTCGTCGGACGGCAGCACGCTTTATCTCGCCGCCTTCGGGTCGAGCAAAATCGGCGTCTTCAACACCGCCGCCCTCGAAGGCAACAGCTTCGATCCGACAATCATCAGCGCCAACTACATCCCGGTCTCGGGTGGCGGTCCGAGCGGCGTGGTGCTGGACGAGGCGCGCGGCCAGCTTTACGTGCTGACCCGGTTCGATGACGCGGTCAAGGTAATCAGTCTCACCTCGAACAGCGAGATTCAGGCCGTGCCGCTGCGTAATCCCGAGCCAGCGTCGGTGCTTCAGGGGCGCCCCACGCTCTATGACGCGCGGCAATTCGGCAGCAACGGCGAGGCGGCTTGTGCCAGTTGCCATACCTTCAACGACAAGGACGAATTGGCCTGGGATCTCGGCAGCCCGCAGGACAAGGTGACGACCAGCCCGATTCCGATCAATCTCGGCAACCCGGTACAATTGGCCTTGGGCGAAACGCTGTTCGGCGTGACCACGCCGCTGAACGGCACGGGTCAGGGCAACATCTTCCACCCGATGAAAGGGCCGATGACGACGCAGACGCTGCGCGGTCTGGCCAATTCGGGCGCCATGCATTGGCGCGGCGACAAGTCCAACGGGGTTTTCGGGGTGAATGCGACTGACGAGAACCTGTCCTTCGACAATTTCATCGGCTCGTTCCAATCGCTGGTCGGCACCGCCAACTTGCCGACACCCGAGCAGATGCAGTCCTTCACCGATTTCGTCCTGCAAGTCCAATTACCGCCGAACCCAGTGCGCAGCCTCGATAACTCCTTGAATTCGACCCAAGCGGCCGGCAAAGCCTTCTTCAGCGGGTCGCGTCCGGCCGACGGCATCAAGGTGCCGGGCGTCAGTCTGGTCCTGGGTCAGAGTTCCTTCACGTGCGATGGCTGCCACGCGCTCGATCCGGCCCAGGGCCAATTCGGCACCAGCACCAATGCCAGCTTCGAGGGTCTCACCCAGATCTTCAAGGTCCCGCATCTCCGCAACATGTACACCAAGGTCGGCATGTTCGGCTTTCCGTCGGTCCAGTTCTTCAATGACATCGACACGGGCAGTACCGGCCCGCAGATCCGTGGCTTCGGCTTCACCAATGACGGCTCGCTCGATACGATGTTCGACTTCTTTCATGCAAAAGTGTTCAATCCGCTGCTGACCAGCGGCTTCCCGCTACTCAATCCGGACACGACACGGCGGGATGTCGAGCAATATATGCTGGCCTTCGACGCTGACCTGGCACCGATCGTCGGCCAGCAGATCACCCTCGACAGCCAGAATGCCGGTACGGTCGGCCCGCGCATCACGCTGCTCGAGCAAAGAGCGGCAGCCCCCTTCACCTCCAAGCTCCTGGGCGGGAGCGTGACCGAATGCGATCTGGTGGCGAACGTGGTTCAGAATAGCGCCGTCCAGGGCTTCCTCTTCAGCCCTGCCGCTGGTGCCTTCGCTTCGGCGACCGGCACAATGCTGACCGATGGGGCAATACGCGCGCTTGCCGCGACGACCGGGCAGGAAGTGACCTTCACCTGCGTGCCACCCGGCTCAGGATCGCGGGTCGCCTTCAATCAATAAAATGTGTAGTCCGCAGGCTCCAAAAGCCTGCGGATATCAAGCCTTCGGCGTGTTCGCCTGAAGGAACGGCAGAACCGCCTGATTGAACTCCCGCGGCGTCACGGAGCTGAAATTGTGGCCGCCCTCGGCGAACAGTTTCAGCTCGGCATTCGGGATCGCACGAGCGAGCGCCTCGCTGTAATAGGCCGGCGTGACATTGTCATCGACTGCTGCAACCACCAGAGTCGGAACCTTGATCCGGCCCAGCTCGTCTGACCGATCGAACGCCATGATCGCCTCAATCCGGCTGACCATAATCTCGGTCGGCGGGAAATTAGCGACGAGTTGCGCTTCGATGCCGCGCAGCTTTTCATTATGCGCGGCGATCCAATCATGGGGATAGAGCGTCAGGCTGGCATTCTGGATGTAGGCCGTCGGTCCCAGCCCCTCAAGGATCTCGCGCCGCATCATGAAATGCCGGCGGAAATACGCATCGGGCTTTGGCCAGCCGGCGGCCAGCACCATGGAGGTAACGCGCCGGGCATGATCGAGCGCCAACACTTGGGCGATTGCAGCCCCGGTCGAATGCCCGACCAAATGCGCCGCATTGATCCCCAGCGCATCCATCAGCGCCACGACATCCTGTGCCATTTTTTCGACCGTGTACTTCATCCGCACATGGTCGCTTTGGCCCATGCCGCGATGGTCGAAGCTGACGACCGAATAGCCGCGCGCAAAGGCAGATTTCTGATCTTGCCAATAGCTTGCAAGACCGCCCAAGCCGGAAATCAAAATAACCGGATGACCATCGCCCTGGCGCTCGACATAGAGGTTGCAATCGCCTACGGACATGCGCGGCATTGTACCACCCACCTTTGCTAATATGTCTCTGGCAGGTATCATCCGTTCGCCTTTGCTGTCAAACCATCGCGCGCGAAAGGCCGGGGTTCCGGCTGCAATACGGCCATGCGCAACGCACGAATCTCAGGAAATGTATCCGTGTGGAATCCCGGCGGAACTGCGAAGCACCGGCTGCGTTTATTGTGCAACCACTCGGCGGGGAAAAACCGGGCGGCATGTCAAATACCCGCTTAGGCCAGATGAGCAGGCGCACCATGAAGAGAAGCACAGAGCGTACCCAGGCTATCGATTGCCATGTCGGCGCGCGCATCCGCGAGCGCCGCATCATGCTGGGGCTGACCCAGCAACAGATCGCCGATCTGATTGGCGTCACCTATCAGCAGGCGCACAAATACGAGCGCGGCATCAACCGAATCTCGGCCGGACGATTGTTCGAGATCGCGCGGGTTCTGAGCGTGCCGATCTCCTATTTGTTCGAAGGAGTCGATACCGGCGATGACCCCACGACGAATTCGCCGCGCGAACGCATGTGCCTGGAATTGGCGCGCAATTTCAGCCATATCCCGAACGAGCGACACCAGGATGCGTTAAGCCAGCTCGCCCGAGCGCTTGCGACCGGCCACTAGAGCGCGATGGTTTCGGGACGAAACCTGAATCGCGCTCTAACTTATTCAAGTAGAACAAGATTCAGATTCTGGGTGACTTCACCCAAAACCATCTTGTTCTAAGCCGGTAGCTATTGCGTGCGGTTGCCGATCAGCGAGTCGGCACGGGTTTTTCGCCGCGATAATCGTAGAAGCCTCGTTGGGTCTTTCGGCCGAGCCAGCCGGCTTCGACGTATTTCACCAGCAAGGGACAAGGCCGGTATTTCGAATCGGCCAGCCCTTCATACAGCACCTGCATGATCGACAGGCAGGTGTCGAGACCGATGAAATCGGCGAGTTCGAGCGGCCCCATCGGGTGTTTGGCCCCAAGCCGCATCGCCGTATCGATCGCCTCGACCGAACCGACGCCTTCATAAAGCGTATAGACCGCTTCGTTGATCATCGGCAGCAGGATGCGGTTGACCATGAACGCCGGAAAATCTTCGGCCGCGACCGGTGTCTTGCCCAGATGAATCGCCAAGTCGCGAATCGTCTGAAAGGTGGCTTCCTCGGTCGCGATGCCGCGGATCAGCTCGACCAACGCCATGACCGGCACCGGATTCATGAAATGCATGCCGATGAAACGACCCGGCCGGTCGGTCACCGCCGCCAGCCGCGTCACCGAGATCGACGAGGTGTTGGTCGCGATGATCGCGTCGGGTTTCAGCACCGGCACAAGTGTCTTCAGAATCTCGCGCTTGATCGCTTCCTTCTCGGTCGCGGCCTCGATCACGACATCGCAATCGGCGAACAGGCGGTATTCGGTACCTGTCTCGATCATCGCCAATGCGGCCGCGCGCTCATCCTCGGTGATCTTGCCGCGGGTGATCTGGCGCGCAAGATTGGCCGAAATGGCCTCGACGCCCCGCGCCAGCGCCTCCGCGCTGATATCGCTGAGCTTGACCGCATAACCGGCTCTGGCACAGATCTGGGCGATCCCGGAACCCATCTGGCCGGCGCCAATGACGCCGATGCGCGAAATCATGTCACCCTCATCCTTAAGCTGTGCGGAAAGAAAACCGGGCATGACGCCCGGCTTTCCACATGGCCACTCAGCCCTTGATCTTCGCCAATTCCGACGATAATTCCGGCACGAGCTTGAACAGATCGCCGACCACGCCGTAATCGGCGATCTGGAAGATCGGCGCCTCTTCGTCCTTGTTGATCGCCACGATGACCTTGCTGTCCTTCATTCCGGCGAGATGCTGGATCGCCCCGGAAATGCCGACCGCGATATAGAGGTCGGGAGCCACGATCTTGCCGGTCTGGCCGACCTGATAGTCGTTCGGCACGAAGCCGGCATCGACCGCGGCGCGGCTGGCACCGACCGCCGCGCCCAACTGGTCTGCGACCTTGTCGAGCATATGGAAATTATCGCCCGATTGCATGCCGCGCCCACCCGAAATGACGATGCGCGCCGCGGTCAGTTCGGGCCGTTCTGACTTCGACAATTCGGCGCCGACGAAACGCGCCAGATCGGTCGTCGGACCGGCCTCGATCACCTCGATCGCAGCACTGCCGCCTTCGGCCGCCGCGGCGGCAAAGCCGGTGCCGCGCACCGTGATCACCTTGATCGCATCCTTGGACTGCACCGTCGCCAGCGCGTTGCCGGCATAGATCGGACGCACGAACGTATCGGGCGAGACCACCGATTGGATTTCCGAAATTTGCGCGACATCAAGCGTCGCAGCTACGCGCGGCATGAAGTTCTTGCCGAACGTGGTCGCGGTGGCGAGCACATGGCTATAGCCGGCGGCGAGCTTCGCCACCAGCGGTGCCACGGTCTCGGCGAGCAAATGCTCATAGGCGGCCGCGTCGGCGAGCAGCACTTTGGCCACACCCGCGACTTTCGCGGCCGCCTCGGCTGCCGGTCGTGCATTATACCCTGCCACCAGCACGTGGATATCGCCGCCGATCGCCGCGGCCGCCGTGACGGCATTTAGCGTGGCCGATTTCAGCGCCGAGTTCGAATGCTCGGCAAAGACCAGGACCGCCATCAGATCACCCTCGCCTCGTTCTTCAGTTTATCGACCAGTTCAGCGATCGAACCGACCTTCTTGCCGCCCTGCCGTTTCGGCGGCTCCTCGACCTTGAGTACGGTCAGATGCGGCGTGACATCGACACCGAGATCGGCCGGACTGGTCGCATCGATCGGCTTTTTCTTGGCCTTCATGATGTTGGGCAGCGAGGCATAGCGCGGCTCGTTCAGCCGCAGATCGGTCGTCACCACAGCCGGCAGCTTCAGCGCCACACTCTCCAGCCCGCCATCGACCTCGCGCGTCACATCCGCAGTGCCGTCGGCGACCTTGACCTTAGAGGCAAAGGTGCCTTGCGGCCAGCCAAGCAAAGCCGCCAACATCTGGCCGGTCTGGCTGCAATCATCGTCGATCGCCTGCTTGCCGAGGATGACGAGTTGCGGCTGTTCCTTGTCGCACAGCGCCTTCAGCAGCTTGGCGACGGCCAGCGGCTCCAACTCGGCATCGGTCAGCACATGGATGCCGCGATCGGCCCCCATCGCCAGCGCGGTACGGATCGTCTCCTGACATTGCTGGACGCCAAGCGAGACCGCGACGATTTCGGTCGCGACGCCGGCTTCCCTCAGGCGGATCGCCTCTTCCACCGCAATCTCATCGAACGGGTTCATCGACATCTTGACATTGGCGGTCTCGACCCCGGTCTTGTCCGCCTTAACGCGCACCTTGACGTTGTAATCAATAACCCTTTTTACAGCGACGAGCACTTTCATCAGCAATCTCCGGTCATGAAGAGTGGCCCCCGCCCTCTTCGGCCTTACGCAGTCGACAACCTCGCCCCGACCGAGCGCTGGACGATATGGGTGACGACAACGGCTGTCAACCAGGCGGCCGTGCGGTCTGGTTGCGGGATTTCATTGGGCATGGCGCAGCCACGCAATTTTCCCTACCCTCGCCTCACCAGATACGCTTGGGCCAGTTCCACCAGCCGCTCGCGTCCGAAGCTCGGATCATGCCCACCATGCACCACGCGGGCCGGGATCTCGACCAGACGCCGCATGGTCGCGAGATAGGCCGGGATATCGCCATCGCCGCCTTCGTCAAGGAGCGGCCCGTCATAGATCGCATCGCCGGAAAAGAGCACGCCCGAGGCTTTCTCCCACAAGCCAATGCTGCCGGGCGAATGGCCGGGCAAGTGCAGCACTTCAAACATCCGATCGCCCAGATCGATCACGTCGCCCTCCTCGACCAGCCGGGTCGCCGGGGCCGATCGGAGCGAGAAGCTGTCAAGATCATAGCCGGCCCGCGGCAGAGCGGTGATATAGGTCGGGCCGACCTCGTACGAAACTTTCGATCAGAGCCGACGGGTAATCGTCGCGACGCAAGCTCACACGCGGCGCCGGGGTGGCCAGCCGATGGGCCTCGGCCGGATGCGCCGCCCGGTCGGCAAACTCATGGAGCGAGCCGACATGATCGAGATGGCTGTGCGTCGCCACCGCCGTCACCGCCTTCTCGAAGAGATGCTGTGCCGCCTCATGCAGACTCGCGACGCCAAGCCCGGCATCGATCACCAGATCACGGTCGCGGCCGCGGACATGCCAGATATTGCATTGCATCAGGCGGATGACATGCGGCTCCCAGATCCGGGTGATGCCGTCGCCCATCCGTTCGAACTCGAACCAACGATCCGCAATCGCGAAACTCATAACGTTTCCCCTGTCGTACCCGGTTCGATCCTTGCTATATCGCAGCGATGACGAACGCAATTGCCCCCGATGCCACCGGCCTGTGGCGCCGTCAGATTCTGATTCAGGCCGATGGCCGGCGCGACACGACCACGCAAGTGCTGTGGCTGCAAACGCACCACCTCTTCGCCGATCTGCGCATTCCAGCCGACCGCCCAGATCTTCGATCGGCCCGAGGCCTTGCCGATTATGACGCGGCAGACCGGTTGGGTCTTGCGGCCATGAAAGGCTTCGCCGGCACCTTCGAGATTGCGGGCGATCTCTGTCGCTGGAATCGGGAAATCGATTTCCAGCCGGCGGATGGCCCGCCGGACGAGGCGCGTTTTCGGATCGACGGCGATATCCTGATCGAAACCGGCCTCCATGAAGCTTATGAGGAAGTCTGGCAGCGCGAAACGCCGTCGGACGCCGTTCATGCCGGTTTCCGCCTGAGCGCGGATGCAAGCGGCCAGAAGGGGATATTGGTCGTGGTCGGCGATCATTTCATCGCCGCGGTCGACCGCCGCCCACCTCTGCCGCCGGCTGTGTCGCTGGCCGCCCTGCTCGCAGCGCCGGGCGGGATCGAGCGACCTGACGATCTTCTCGGCATGCCGATCGCCTATGGCCGGATCGGCCGCGCGGGCGGTTCTCCCTGGCAAATCGAATTATCGACCTTTCCCTGGCTCGAAGGACACTCCCTCATTGCCGGCGGCCTAAGCTTCGATCCGGTACGTGGCGTACTTGATATGAATGGTTTCTACGGAACGTGGCGCTGGCAACTGACCGACACGAACCACCGCGGAGAGCTGGCCGCAATGCTGGCAGCGACCGGATAGAGCCGGTCGAAAGTCTCGGCCGGCTGTATTACGATCGACCGATCAACCGCGGTCACGCTATGCTGGATGCCCGTAGGCGACGACCAAACCACCGCAGGAGAGAACGCGCGCCATGACGACCGCTTCAATCGGTTTCGGCAGTCTGGCCGGCCTCAAAGTGGTCGATCTGACGGTCATGCTCGCGGGCCCGTTCTGTAGCCAGTTGCTGGCCGATCACGGTGCCGATGTCGTCAAAATCGAGCCGCTCGGTGGCGAGATGGCGCGCCACACCGGAACCTATTTGCCCGGCGATCTCGAGCAGGAATTCGGCGTCTATTTCCAGAGCATCAACCGCAACAAACGCTCGGTCGCGGTCGATCTGAAAACGCCGGCCGGGCGCCGGATCGTCGAGGTTCTGGTCGCCAAGGCCGATGTGCTGATCGAGAATTTCCGTGGTGGTGTGATGGAGCGCCTCGGCCTGTCCTATGAGGCGCTGAAGGCGATCAATCCGCGGCTGGTCTATGCCTCGATCCGCGGTTTCGGTGACGGTCGAACCGGCGACAGCCCCTATCTCGACTGGCCGGCCTTCGACGTGGTGGCCCAAGCGATGGGCGGCGTGATCAGCGTCACCGGTGCCGATGCGCAATCGCCGACCAAGGTCGGCCCCGGCATCGGCGACATCGCGCCGGCCCTGTTCGCGGCCTTCGGCATTCTGGCGGCACTGCGCCACGCCGAGGCGACCGGGATCGGCCAATATGTCGATGTCGCCATGGCCGACAGCGTCTTGGCGGTCTGCGAGCGCATCATCTATACGCGCTCGGCCACGGGCCGGACGCCGAGGCCGGAGGGCAATCATCATCCATCGCTCTGCCCGTTCGGGATTTTCCCGGCAAAGGATGGTTGGGTCACGCTGGCCTGCCACGCAACGCCGTTCTGGCGACAGCTCTGCGCGGCGCTCGACCTGCCGGCGCTGGCGGACGAGCAGCGCTTCGCCAGCCAGCACGATCGGTCGATCCATCGAAACGAGATCGCAAAGCTGCTCGAAGCCCGCACGGCACAACTGACCAAGGCTGAACTCACCGCCCGGCTGGGTGGTGTTGTACCGTTCGGGCCAGTGCTTGATGCGGCCGAGATCATGGCCGACCCGCATTTTCGTCAACGCGAGATGATCGTGCCGGTAGCGTACCCGGAGCTGGACCGCGTGCTCGAAATTGCCGGGGTGCCGGTGCGGATGACCGAGACGCCCGGCAGCGTTCGCTGCCGCGCACCGCGCCTGGGCGAGCATACCGAGGCGGTGCTGCGCGAGGCCGGCTTCGCCAACAGCGAAATCGCCAGCTGGCTCGACGCCGGGACAATCAAGCAAGCACCGATGCGGGAACATTTGGGACACAGCTAGACGCACATTGTATGCTGGTTGCAACGCGACACGAGGGAAGCAAATGATCACGCTCAGCGTCAACGGCAAGGAGCACCAGGTGACGGTCGAGGACGACACACCGCTGCTCTGGGTTCTGCGCGATTCGATCGGCCTCACCGGCACGAAATTCGGCTGCGGCGTGGCTGCTTGCGGCGCCTGTACGGTGCTGATCGATGGCGCGGCCACGCGTTCCTGCACGCTGCCGGTCGCGTCGGTCGGCACCGCCGAAGTCACGACGATCGAAGGCTTGTCGCCGCATCGCGGGCATATCCTGCAAAAGGCGTGGATCGCGGCCCAGGTGCCGCAATGCGGCTATTGCCAATCCGGCATGCTGATGGCGGCAGCAGCGCTCTTGTCGCAGAATCCGAAGCCGAGCGACGCCGATATCGATGCGGCGATCACCAATATTTGCCGCTGCGGCACCTATCAGCGCGTCCGCGAGGCAATCCATCTGGTCGCGGAGGCGGCGCAATGACCCGGCATCTCGAACTCGACCGCCGTCGCTTCCTGGTGCTGGCCGGTGCTGCCGGTTTGGTGTTGGGCGGCAACGGAACGGTCCTGGACAGCATGGCGGCCGAAACCGGTGCGACCGCGTTCAACCCGTGGCTGTCGATCGATCGCGATGGCACCGTCACCCTGTTTTGCGGCCGATCCGAGATGGGTCAGGGGGCGTTTACCGGGCTCGGTCAATTGCTGGCCGAGGAACTGGGCTGCGATTGGCGGAAACTGAAAGTGGAAACCGGCCCGGCCAACGCCGCCTTCGTCAATATCTATGGCGGCGAGGAATTGCTGACCGAGGGCCACAGCGAACCCGATCAGATGAGTGCGACCAAGAACTGGCTTCTGACCAAGATCGCGCAGAATGTCAGCATGCAATTCACCGGCGGCTCCAGCAGTGCCCGCGACGGCTTTGTCCGCCTGCGCACGGTCGGGGCGACCGCGCGCGCCATGCTGATCGAGGCGGCCGCCCAAGAATGGGGCGTGACGGCCGGCGAATGCGTCGTCGAATCCGGGATCGTCAGCCATCCGCGCACCGGCCGCCGACGCAGCTATGGCAATCTCGCCGCCGCCGCGGCCAAACTGGATCCGCCCGGTAACGTGCCGCTGAAACCGCGCGCCGACTGGAAGCTGGTCGGCCAGCCCGTGCCCAGGCTCGACGTGCCAGCCAAGACAGATGGCAGCGCGATCTTCGGCATCGATGTCCGGCGACCAAACATGCTGTTCGCCGCCGTGGCCCATTGCCCGGTCTTTGGTGGCAAGCTCAAGCATTTCGATGCCACGGCGGCGCTAGCGCTGCCCGGTGTCAAGGCCGTGCAGGCGGTGCCCGGCGGCGTCGCCGTGGTCGCCGACACGACCTGGCATGCCCACAAAGCACTGCAAGCGGTCGCGATCGAGTGGGATGACGGGCCGAATGCCGGACTCGATTCGGCCACGCTGCACAAAAACTATCTGGCCGCCCTCGACGGCAAGCTCGACCGTGTGGCCGCGACCGGCGATTTTGACAAGGCGCTGGGCACCGCAAAACAGACGGTGACGGCCGAATACCACCTGCCCTTCCTCGCCCACGCCGCCATGGAACCGATAAACTGCACCGCCGAGGTCACCGAGAGCGGCGTCGATGTCTGGGTTCCGACGCAGGCGCAGACCGGTGCGGAGAAAGCTGCGGCCGAGGCGGCCGGCATTTCGGCCGGCAAGGTTCGCATTCACACCACCTTGCTCGGCGGCGGCTTCGGCCGACGGGCCGAAGTGGATTTCGTCGCGCAAGCCGTGACACTGGCCAAGGCGATGAAACAGCCGGTCCAGGTTCTGTGGTCGCGCGAAGAGGATATGCAGCATGATTTCTATCGGCCGATGGCGGTCAGCCGCCTGACCGCCGGACTCGACGATGCCGGCATGCCGGTGGCGTGGCGCCATCGCGTCGCGACCAATTCGATCTTCGCCCGGCTGTTCCCGCCCTTGCTCTGGATGAAGGGCGATCCGGCAATCGCCGAAGGCAGCGCCGAGATGCTTTATGCCATCCCCAATCAACGGATGGAAAGCTCGACCCAGGAGAGTTTGGTCCCAGTCGGGGCCTGGCGCTCGGTCGGCCATTCGCTCAATGGCTTCTTCAAGGAATGTTTCTTGGACGAGGTCGCGGCGGCGGGCGGGATCGATCCGGTCGAACTCCGGCGCCGCCTGCTCAAGGATCAGCCGCGCGCGCTGGCGGTGCTCGAACGCGCCGCCAAGGAAGCCGATTGGGCCAAGCCCCTGCCGCCCGGCCAGGGCCGCGGTGTGGCGCTCCATGCCTCATTCGGCAGCATCGTGGCAGAGATCGCCGAGGTCGCGATCGAAGACGGAAAGCTGAGCGTCAAGCGGGTCGTGGCGGCAGCCGATTGCGGCACCGTGGTCAATCCCCAGATCGTCGAGGCCCAGATCCAGGGCGGCATCGTCTATGGGTTGAGTGCGGCGCTATACGGCAAGATCACGATCGAGAAGGGCCGCGTGGTGCAAGGCAACTTCCCCGATTACGAAATGGTCCGCCTCGCCCAGATGCCCAAGATCGAGGTCCATGTGATCGAGAGCACGGCCTATCCCGGCGGCGTCGGCGAACCGGGCACCCCGCCGATCGCCCCGGCGGTCGCCAATGCGATTTTCGCCGCGACCGGGAAACGGGCGCGCTCGCTGCCGCTGATGGATATGGGGTTTACGGTTTGAACGATGACATGATGGGAGTTTGAGCGGGACAGTCTTTGTCTTCACGCTCGGCTTCCCGTCGCACCGGAAAACAGCGGACCTCATTTACCACCCGCTTCAGAAATCGTGCGTAATCAATAGCTTCAGCACAAGCGAATCGGACCCCTCGGTGAAGCCGTGGCCGATGCCGAATTCGACAGTATTCGACTGCCCGTTATAATCAACCACCAGAAAGCCGGTTTGCGCCTCTCGGTTCAGCGGTTCGAAATCGCTGACGAAACCGTAATCGGCATAATGCTCGACCGCGCCGGCCCAGGTTTCGGAGAAATTATAGGCGACCCGTTCGACCGGCGCGAAATCCAGGCGGTGGAGGCCGTTGAAACCGGTATCGATGATCGGGTTGATGATGAAATCCCACGGCCCGAGATGCTCGCCGAGAATCGGGCGGATCTCGCCCGAGTTGCGGGTCGGCTCCCAATGCTCGGCATTGAAGCTCAGCTCGAAATTCAGCCCGTAGAAAAATTGTTGGTTCTTGGCATCCGGCTCGACGAAAAGCGCTCGCAGCTTGCCGCCATCGAATTCGACCCGACCGTCATTGGCGACCGTATAGAGCGGCAGATAGATTCCGGCCTCAAACCAGTCGGTGACGCCATAGGCCCACTCGGCGACGCCATTCCAGGCGTGATTGGGGACGACGCCGCCCGGAAAATCCGGCTGGGTTCGGCCCGACGGCGTGTAATTGTTATGCAGCGTGACACTGAACTCGCCCTGCGCCGCGATCGTCGCATCATAGACCTGGATTTCGTCGGTCTGGGCATGCGCCCCGATCGCCGCAAAATTCGCGGCGACCGTCAGCCCGAAAAGCGCGGGGAAACCGGGCGGAGATCTCACGACGCGAAGCGGAACAATTTCTTCATGCGCGCCGAGAAGCGATGACGGCTCTGTTCGTGACGCACCACGTCGTCGCCAGTCACCCAGTTCAACTGAATCACCCGGCGCGGGCCGACGAAGCGGCCATGGCCGTGCCACGAATGCGGCGTCACCAGAAAGGCCACGAGCGTGCCTTCGTCGGGCGGCACTTCGGCCAGCATGTCGTCGAGCGACGCCTCGGAGCGCAGCAGCCGCAGCCTTCCGCCATCGGCCTCCCACTGGCCGTTCATATAGAGCAGCACGGTGATGATTTTGGATTTGCTGTCGGTATGGATGCGGCCATCCTTGGCCTGGGCGCGACCGCGCACCGTCACCATGGTCGGCCGGTTCGACAGGTCGATGCCGAACTTCGCGGCAAAGGCATCGCGCATTTCCGGCCCTTCCAACTCGGCCAGCAGGGCTGCGAAGGCCGGGCCGTATTCGACCTCGCTGGTCGGAAAGCTGCCCGGTTCGGCGATTTCCGGATAATCGGCCTGCACGGCGGCACGTGCGTCGGCTTTGAGAAAGCCGGGAACGATGAGATACGGGTAGGGTTGACGGACCAGTTCCGTCGCGGTGAAGGCTTCGATATCCAGCAGGCCCATGGTCACTCGCTCGCCGTTCGGTGTTTCCACCAGGTGCAACCTGGATGTTAGCGCAGCGCCGGCCCGGCCGGAATAGGTTTTCGCAGACCAAGCGATGCATGCGGCGCGCGCCGGTCTGATGCTTGGCGCGGACAGGCGGCCGATGGTTGCGCCTAGTCCGCGCTTGCGCCAGACAGGCCCCGATTTGTCGGCCGCAGCCTCGCGAAGCGGAAGGCGGCATGGTTAGAGGAGAGGCGGGTTGGGGAGTTGGACGCAATGATCGGCGTGACGCCGACGGAGTCGGCCTCTGCTTCCGGGGGCCGGGGTTCGACATTATCGGAATTTCCGGGGCCGATGCCGGCCTATCGAGGAAAACGCGCCGCCGGCACGCTGAAACCCGACCCGATGCAGGACCTGGCCGCGGAAAAGCTCCAGATGCTGCACCGTGCGCTGCTCCTCTACCAGCCGCAGCCGGTTCGGGCCGAACCGGTCGGCTGGCTCGGCCGGTTCGGCTTGGTGCCCGCTGCACCGGCAGTGCGCCCGCCCAAGGGGCTCTATCTTTTCGGCGGCGTCGGACGCGGCAAGTCGATGCTGATGGATCTCTTCTTTGCGACCAGCGCCGTGTCGGCGCGACGGCGCGTACATTTCCACGCCTTCATGCAGGAGGTCCATGACCGGCTGCACCGGCTGCGCGGCGACAACGCTGCCGAACCGCTGCGCATCCTGGCGCGCGAGATCGCCGCCGATGCCGCTCTGCTGTGTTTCGACGAGTTTCAGGTCAACGACATCGCCGATGCGATGATTTTAGGGCGGCTGTTCGAGGCGCTATTCGCTGAGGGCGTCGTCGTCGTCGCCACCTCGAACCGCGCGCCCGACGATCTCTATCAAGATGGGCTGCAACGCGAGCGCTTCCTGCCCTTTATCGACATGCTAAAGCGTGACCTGGACATCCTCGAACTCGACAATGGTCGCGATTACCGCCTGTCACGACTGATCGGCCGACCGGTCTATTACTGGCCGCACGACGATCGGGCCGCCGCCGCCCTTGAAGAGGTTTTTGCTGAACTCTGCGACGATGTCCGGCCAGAACCGATGGTGCTCGACATCAAAAAGCGCGCACTCACCGTACCGCGTCAGGCTTGCGGTGCCGCCTTTTTCGATTTCGTCCAATTATGCGGCGCGGCGCTCGGGCCGGGCGACTATCTCGCGATCGCCGATGCTTTCGACAGTATCGTGATTGCCAATGTCCCTCTGCTGGTGCCGGACCGGCGCGACGAGGCCAAGCGCTTCAATACCGCGATCGACACCTTTTACGAAGCCAAGGTCCATATCGTGATCTCGGCAGCGGCGGCACCCGCCGCGCTCTATCCAGATGGGGACGGCAGTTTCGAATTCCAGCGCACGGTGTCCCGCCTGATGGAGATGCAGTCGGCCGAGTATGTTTCCGCCCGGCGGCCGGCCAATCATCACAGATCTGCCCCCCAGCCGGCGCTGCTTGCAGCACCCGACGTTTCGCGCTAAGACCCGCCCGCGACGGGGCCTCCTGCCGCGGCGGAGACATTGCATCGAGCGGGCTTCGGCCTCGCTCTATCTCCACGAGCCCCCTCCCAGGGCTATCGAAGGGACGAAATTCCATGGCACGTAACAAAATCGCATTGGTCGGGGCCGGTCAGATCGGCGGAACGCTGGCGCTGCTCGCCGGACTGAAAGACCTGGGCGACGTCGTTCTGATCGATATCGCCGAGGGCATTCCCCAAGGCAAGGCGCTCGACCTCGCCGAAGCAGCACCGATCGAAGGTTTCGATGGCGCAATGACCGGTTCGAACGATTTCGCCGCCCTTGCCGGCGCCGATGTCATCATCGTGACCGCCGGTATCGCCCGCAAGCCGGGCATGAGCCGCGACGATCTGATCGGCATCAATGCCAAGGTCGTCCGCTCGGTCGGCGAGAACATCAAGAAGCACGCGCCCGGCGCCTTCGTCATCGTCATCACCAACCCGCTCGATGTCATGGTGTGGGTGATGCGCGAAGCCAGCGGCCTGCCGGCCCATCGCGTCGTCGGCATGGCCGGCGTGCTCGACAGCGCGCGCTTTCGCTATTTCCTGGCCGAGGAATTCGGCGTCTCGGTCGAGGATGTCACCGCGTTCGTACTGGGTGGCCATGGCGACACCATGGTGCCGCTGCTGCGCTATTCGACCGTGGCCGGCATCCCGGTACCTGATCTGGTTAAAATGGGCTGGACCACGCAAGACAAGCTCGACAAGATCGTGCAGCGCACCCGTGACGGCGGCGCGGAGATCGTCGCCTTGCTGAAGACCGGTTCGGCGTTCTACGCGCCGGCCGCGGCGGCGATCACGATGGCTGACTCCTATCTCAAGGACAAGAAGCGCGTGCTGCCCTGCGCCGCCCATCTTACCGGCCAGTACGGCGTCGACGGCCTCTATGTCGGTGTGCCGGTCGTGATCGGGGCCAAGGGCGTCGAGCGGATTGTCGAGATCGAGCTCAATGCCGAGGAACGCGCCGGTTTCGACAAATCGGTCCAGGCGGTCAAGACGCTGATGGATGTCGTCAAAAACTTACCGGCCGCCTGATTGCCGGGGCCGTCCTTCGGGAAATTTGAGGGCTGAGTTCGATGAATATTCATGAATATCAGGCAAAGACGCTGCTGAAGCGGTTCGGCGTGGCCGTGCCGCGCGGCGGCGTGGCCTATACCGCCGATGAAGCCGAAAAGATCGCCAAGGAACTGGGCGGCCCGGTCTGGGTCGTCAAGGCGCAGATCCATGCCGGCGGCCGCGGCAAGGCCGGCGGCGTCAAAGTCGTCAAATCGCTGGCCGATGTGAAGGCCGCGACCGAGAAGATGCTGGGCATGACGCTGGTCACGCACCAGACCGGCCCGGCCGGCAAGGAAGTGAAGCGCGTCTATATCGAGGAAGGCTGCGATATCAAGCGCGAGCTGTATCTCGGCATGCTGGTCGATCGTGCGACCGGTCGCGTCACCCTGATGGCCTCGACCGAAGGCGGCATGGAAATCGAGGAAGTCGCCGCCCATTCGCCGGAAAAGATCCTCAAGATCGCGATCGATCCCGCCACCGGCATCCAGCCGTTCCACGCCCGCGAAGTTGCCTTCGGCCTTGGCCTCGAAGGCAAGCAGATCCAGACCGCGACCAAATTCATCACGGCGCTGAGCCAGGCCTTCCATGAACTCGACGCCTCGATCGTCGAGATCAATCCGCTGGTCGTGACCGGTGCGGGCGAGATCATCTGCCTCGACGCCAAGGTCAATTTCGACGACAACGCGCTGTTCCGGCACAAGGACATCGAAGAGCTGCGCGACGAGGATGAAGAAGATCCGAGCGAGTTGGAAGCAGCAAAGCACGGACTCAACTACGTCAAGCTCGATGGCAATATCGGCTGCATGGTCAATGGCGCCGGTCTCGCCATGGCGACGATGGACATCATCAAGCTCTATGGCTCGGCCCCGGCCAATTTCCTCGATGTCGGCGGCGGCGCCACGCGGGAGCGTGTCACGACGGCGTTCAAGCTGATCCTGTCCGATCCGAACGTCGAAGGCATTCTGGTCAATATCTTCGGCGGCATCATGCGCTGCGACGTGATCGCCGAAGGCGTCGTCGCCGCGGCGCGCGAGGTCAGCCTGCACGTGCCGCTGGTCGTGCGCCTCGAAGGCACCAATGTCGAACTCGGCAAGAAGATCATGGCCGAATCGGGCCTGCCCATTCTCAGTGCCGACAATCTGGCGGATGCCGCGCAGAAGATCGTCAAGGCCGTCAAGGAGGCTGCGTGATGGCCGTTCTCGTTCATGCCGATACCAAAGTCATCTGCCAGGGTTTCACCGGCGCCCAAGGCACGTTCCATTCGGAACAGGCGCTGGCCTATGGCACCAAAATGGTCGGCGGCGTCACCCCCGGTAAGGGCGGCACGCGCCATCTCGACCTGCCGGTGTTCAACACGGTGGGCGAAGCCGTGCATGCCACCGCGGCCGATGCCAGCGTGATCTATGTGCCGCCGCCCTTTGCGGCCGACGCGATCCTGGAAGCGGTCGATGCCGGCATTGCGCTCATCGTCTGCATCACCGAGGGCATTCCGGTGCTCGACATGGTGCGGGTCAAACGTGGCCTGTCCGGCACGGGCTCGCGGCTGATCGGGCCGAACTGCCCCGGCGTCATCACGCCCGGTGAATGCAAGATCGGCATTATGCCGGGCCATATCCATCGCCGCGGCAAAATCGGCATCGTGTCACGCTCCGGCACGCTGACCTATGAGGCGGTGGCACAGACCTCGGCGGCCGGTTTGGGCCAGACGACCTGCATCGGTATCGGTGGCGATCCGGTCAACGGCACCAGCTTCATCGACGCGCTGGGCCTGTTCCTGGAAGATGACGAGACCCAGGGCATCATCATGATCGGCGAAATCGGCGGTTCAGCCGAAGAGGAAGCCGCCCAGTTCCTGATCGATCACAAGATCAAGAAACCGGTCACCGGCTTCATCGCCGGCGTCACCGCCCCGCCCGGCCGACGCATGGGCCATGCCGGCGCCATCATCTCGGGCGGCAAAGGCACGGCCGGCGACAAGATGGAAGCGATGAAGCGCGCCGGCATCCATGTCGCCGACAGCCCGGCAGCTCTGGGCTCGACCATGTTGGCCGCGATGAAGGGCTGAAGTGGATCTTGAGGCGCCTGAATTCCTGGATCGCACCGGTCATGTTCTTGCGCCTCAATTCCATCGTCAAATCCCACACGAACCGTATAGTAGTATCATTTGGCATGACTTGCGGTTAGCGCTACATACTCTTTACCTCAACTCCACACAGAAAGAGCGGCCGCGCCAAGCGGCGGCATCCCGGCATGGCCCAGAACCCGCAATCCTCGTTCCTGACCGGAACCAACGCCGCGTTTATCGCCGAACTCTACGCGCAATATACCGCGGATCCGGCCAGCGTCGATCCGAGCTGGCAGAGTTTCTTCAGTGATCTCAGCGAGGATTCGGCCGGTATCCTGACCGAACTCGTCGGCCCATCCTGGTCGCGCCGGCCGCCGCCGCGCATCATCCAGCACGGCAATGGCAGCGCCCCACCGGCCATGGCGAAGCCGGCCGTACAGGGCGAGGCCGCTTATCCCGGCCTGCAACGGGCACCGATCAGCAGCGCCGGTGACGAGCGGGCAACGGTCGATTCGATCCGGGCACTGATGCTGATCCGCGCCTATCGCGTGCGCGGCCATCTGCTGGCCAATCTCGATCCGCTGGGTTTGCAGAAGCCCGGCACCAGTCGGGATCGCGACCTGGACCCTACGACCTATGGATTTACCGAGTCTGACCTGGACCGGCCGATCTTCATCGATCAAGTGCTGGGCTTCGAGCGGGCGAGCATTCGCCAGATCATCGAGTTGCTGCGCCGGACTTATTGCGGCAGCCTTGGCGTCGAATATATGCACATCCAGGAACCGACTCAGCGCGCCTGGATTCAAGAACGGATCGAACAAGGCCGTAACGTCCCGTCCCTCACTCCGCCTGAACGCACTGCGATCCTTTCCAGGCTGACCGCGGCGGAAAGCTTCGAGCGCTTTCTCGACAAGCGCTTCACCGGCACGAAGCGCTTCGGCCTCGAAGGCGCCGAGACGATGATTCCGGCGCTCGAAGCCGTCATGCGGCGCGGTGCCGAATTGGGCGTCAAGGAATTCGTCCTCGGCATGGCGCATCGCGGCCGCCTCAACGTGCTGGCCAATGTCATGGGCAAGCCGTTCTCGGCGATCTTTTCGGAATTCCAAGGCAACCCAGCCAATCCGGAGCATGTCCAAGGCTCGGGCGACGTCAAATACCATCTCGGCACCTCGGCCGATCGCGAGTTCGACGGCCGGATCGTCCATCTGTCGCTGACAGCTAACCCGTCTCACCTCGAAGCGGTCAATCCCGTGGTTCTCGGCAAGGTCCGCGCCAAGCAGCGCCAGCGCGGCGATACTGAGCGGGCCGAGGTGGTCGGCCTGCTGATTCATGGCGATGCCGCGGTCGCCGGGCAAGGTGTCGTGGCCGAGACTTGCGCGATGTCCGATCTCAAAGGCTATCGGACCGGCGGCACCGTGCATTTCGTCATCAACAACCAGATCGGCTTTACCACCGCCCCAGCCTATGCACGTTCCGGCATCTATTGCTCGGACGTCGCCAAGACCAATCAGGCACCGATCTTCCACGTCAATGGTGACGATCCGGAGGCGGTGCTGCGCGCCTGCCAGTTGGCTATGGAATTCCGCCAGGAATTCAAGAAAGACGTCTGGGTCGATATGTTCTGCTATCGGCGGCACGGGCATAACGAGAATGACGAACCGGCCTTCACCCAGCCGCTGATGTACCGCAAAATCGCCAACCAGCCGACCACTCGCCAGATCTACTCGCGTCGCCTGATCGACGAAACGGTCTTGAGCGAAGAGCAATCGGACAAGGTCGCCACGGATTTCCTCCGCTATCTCGACGGCGAGTTCGAAAACGCCAAGAGCTACCGGCCGAACAAGGCCGATTGGCTGGAAGGCGCGTGGACCGGGCTGGAACTGGCGTCCGACGATGATCGGCGGGGCAATACCGCGATTTCGACCGAGTTGCTTGGGGAAGTCGGCAAGGCCCTGGTAACCCCGCCTCACGACTTCAATCTCAATCGCAAAATCGTCCGTCAATTGCAGGAAAAGGCAAAGATGTTCGAAACCGGCAGCGGTTTCGACTGGGCCACCTGCGAAGCGCTCGCCTTCGGTTCGCTGGCGAGCGAGGGCGTGTTCGTGCGTCTCTCGGGCCAGGATGTCGGGCGCGGCACCTTTTCCCATCGCCATGCCGTCCTGGTCGATCAAGAGACCGAGAAGACCTATGTTCCGCTGAACAATGTCCGGCCGGGTCAGGCCCAGGTCGAGATCTTCGACAGCCCCCTTTCGGAATTCGGCGTGCTTGGCTTCGATTACGGCTACAGCCTGGCCGATCCGAAGACCCTGGTCGCCTGGGAAGGCCAGTTCGGCGATTTCGCCAATGGCGCCCAAGTGATGATCGACCAGTTCATCACCTCGAGCGAGGCGAAATGGCTGCGCATGTCGGGGCTGGTGATGCTGCTGCCGCACGGCTATGAAGGCCAAGGCCCGGAGCATTCCTCGGCGCGGTTGGAGCGCTATCTGCAAATGTGCGCCGAGGACAATATCCAGGTTTGCAATCTCTCGACCCCGGCCAATTATTTCCATGCGCTACGGCGGCAGATTCACCGGAATTTCCGCAAGCCGCTGATCATCATGGCGCCGAAATCGATGCTGCGCGCCAAGCTCTCGGCGCTGGCCGATATGGGACCGGGCACGGCGTTTCATCGGATTTTCGGTGAGACCGAGGCGCTGGCCGCGGATACCGAGATCAAGCGCGTCGTGCTGTGCAGCGGCAAAATCTATTACGAATTGCTGGCCGAGCGGACCCAGCGCAAGATCGACAATGTCGCCCTGCTGCGGGTCGAGCAGCTTTACCCCTTCCCGGCAAATGCGCTCGGCCGGGAATTGAAGCGCTATCCCAACGCCGAGATCGTCTGGTGCCAGGAGGAGCCAATGAATATGGGCGCCTGGAACTTCGTCGATCGACACATCGAAGCAGTGCTTTCCCGGCTCGACATCGCAGCCCAGCGACCGAGTTATGCCGGCCGCCCCGGTTCAGCGGCGACGGCTACTGGCTCAGCCAAACGGCACGCCAAAGAGCAGACCGATCTGATCGATCAGGCGCTCCGGCTGCCGTAAACCAACTGAAGGAACCGCCATGGCGACGGAAATCAAAGTGCCCACGCTGGGCGAGTCGGTGACCGAGGCGACGATCGCCCGGTGGCTGAAGAAAATCGGCGAGACCGTGGCAGTGGACGAGCCGCTGGTCGAGTTGGAGACCGACAAGGTGACGCTCGAGGTCAACGCGTCGGTGGCCGGCGTGCTATCACAGATCGCGGCCGAGGAAGGGGCGAATGTCGAGATTGGTGCCGTGCTCGGCCTGATCGACGGCGCCGCCGCTCCGGCAACCTCGACCAAACCGGCCCCGGCGGCAGTCAAGCCGGCGGCGGCTCCCGCTCCTGCCGCCACAAGCGATCTCGATCGCTCCGGCCCAGCCGCGAAAAAACTGGTGGCGGAAAGCGGCATTGATCCCGCCGCTATCCCGGCGACCGGCAAAGATGGAAGGCTGACCAAGGGCGATGTCCTAGCCTCCATCGCGACGGCACCCGTCAAGCCGGCCGCGCCGGTGCCGGCCGCGCCGCGCGATACAGCGGCGCGCGAGCAGCGCGTGCGCATGACGCGCTTGAGAAAGCGCATCGCCGAACGGCTCAAGGAAGCGCAAAATACCGCGGCGATGCTGACCACCTTCAACGAGGTGGACATGACGGCGATCCTGGCGCTGCGCGAAAGCTACAAGGATGCGTTCGAGAAGCGGCACGGTGTTCGCCTCGGTTTCATGTCGTTTTTCGTCAAGGCCTGCCTCTCGGCGCTCAAGGAACTGCCGATGGTCAATGCCTCGATCGATGGCGACGACCTCGTCTATCACAATTTCTACGACATTGGCGTTGCGGTCGGCACCGAGACGGGCCTGGTCGTGCCGGTCGTGCGCGATGCCGACAAGCTGGGGTTCGCCGAGATCGAAAAGACCATCGGCGCCTATGGCAAAAAGGCGCGCGACGGCAAGCTGACCATGGAAGAGCTGACCGGCGGCACCTTCACCATCTCGAATGGCGGGGTCTATGGCTCGCTGATGTCCACGCCGATCCTGAATCCGCCACAATCGGCGATTCTAGGCATGCACAAGACCCAGAAGCGGCCGGTGGCGATCGGCGATCGGATCGAGATCCGGCCGATGATGTATCTGGCCCTGTCCTACGACCACCGCATCATCGACGGGCGCGAGGCCGTCACCTTCCTGGTGCGGGTCAAGGAAAATCTCGAAGATCCGCAGCGCCTGCTGATCGATCTTTAGGCGGATACAAATCATGAGCGACAGTTTCGATCTCGTCATCATCGGCGGCGGGCCGGGCGGCTATGTCGCCGCGATCCGCGCGGCACAGCTCGGCATGTCGGTCGCCTGCGTCGAAAAGCGCGACCGGCTCGGCGGCACCTGCCTCAATATCGGCTGCATCCCATCGAAGGCGCTGCTGCAATCTTCGGAGAAATTCGAGGAGGCCAAACACAGCCTCGCAGCCCATGGCGTCAAGCTGGGCAGTGTCGAACTCGATCTGGCGACCATGCTCGCGCGCAAGGACAAGGTGGTCGGTGACCTGACCAAGGGCATCGAGGGGCTGTTCAAGAAGAACAAGATCACCTGGATCAAGGGTGCGGGCCGCATCTCGGCACCCGGCAAGGTCCAGGTCGATCTGGCCGAAGGCGGCAGCCGGGATCTGGCGGCCACGCACATCATCATCGCGACCGGCTCGGAAAGCATGCCGCTGCCCGGCGTCGAGATCGATGAAAAGACTATCGTCACCTCGACCGGCGCCTTGTCGCTCGATTCGGTACCCAAACGGCTGGTCGTGATCGGCGGCGGTTATATCGGGCTGGAACTGGGTTCGGTCTGGGCCCGGCTCGGCGCCGAGGTGACGGTGGTCGAATTCCTCGACCGCATCACGCCCGGTATGGATGGCGAGACGGGCAAAATGCTGCAACGCCTGTTGCAGCGCCAGGGCTTCAAATTCAAGCTCTCGACCAAGGTGACCGCCGCCGCCAAGACCGATACCGGCGTCACCCTCACGCTGGAACCGGCTCAGGGTGGTGCTTCCGAGACGCTTGAGACCGATGTCGTACTGCTATCGATCGGTCGCCGGCCTTATACCGACGGGCTGGGCCTCCCCGAAGCCGGCGTCGCACTGGACGAACGCAAGCGGGTCAAGGTCGATGCGCATTTCCGTACCAACATACCCGGCATCTACGCCATCGGCGATGTCATCGCCGGCCCGATGCTGGCACACAAGGCCGAGGAGGAAGGCGTGGTGCTCGTCGAGCAATTGGCCGGCCAGAAGCCGCATGTCAATTATGACGCCATCCCGGCCGTGATCTACACCTTTCCTGAAGTCGGCTCGGTCGGCCGCACCGAGGAAGAGGTCAAGGCTGCGGGCACCGGCTACAAGGTCGGCAAATTCCCGTTCTCGGCCAATAGCCGGGCGCGGGCCAACGGCGAGACCGACGGTTTCGTCAAGATCATCGCCGACGCTACGACCGATCGGGTGCTGGGCGTCCACATCATTGGACCCGATGCCGGCACGATGATCGCTGAGGCCGCATTGGCGATGGAGTTCGGCGCCTCGTCCGAAGACATCGCACGCACCTGCCACGCCCATCCGACGCTGAACGAGGCGGTCAAGGAAGCGGCACTGGCGGTCGCCGGGCGGACGATCAACCTTTGACGGATCTTCACCGGTTGATCCGGGCGCGCGGTTGCCCATAAGCTGCCGTGCGCCCGATCTCCGGGCTGGGATCTCCCGATGCGGTTCTTTTCGTTATCCGGTCAGGACCGGTTCCTGCTCGACCAGTTTTTCAAGGGCAAGCGCGACGGCGTCTTCGTCGAGATCGGGGCTGCCGAAACCGACAGCGCGACGCTGTTTTTCGAACGCTTCATGGGCTGGCGCGGGCTCTGCATCATGTCGGATTCGGCCACGGCCGAGCGGCACGCGGCGAACCGTATTGTACCTTTTGTCCGACTCGCGCCTGGGAACGACCTTCCCGAGATCTTGGGCGCGCACGGCCTTTCGACCATCGATTATTGCGCGATCGATGCCGGTCCGGCGACGCCCGATCTGCTGGCCGCCCTCGATACCGAACGGTTTCGCATCGCCGTCATCTCCCTCCGCCACCCTGACGACTGGACCGGGCTGCTGGTCAAAAAAGGCTATGATCCGGTCGGCCGCCTCGGCGCGGATGCGATCTTCAAGCGACGAGATCAGCCGCGCCTGGCCCAGACCTCGGTGATCTGCGCGGTCTGGAGCGGCGATCCTAAGCGCGGCGATCTGTTGCGCGGACATATGGCCAATCTGGCACGCCAGACCGTGCCGGTCGAACCGATCTATGTCTTCGACAATAACGACAAGATTCCACCCTGGCTGAAAGGCCGCGCCGTTGTGGTGCGTGAAAGCCTAAGTCTTTACCAAGCGTGGAACGTCGCCCTGTCGCTGGCGCGCACGAATTTCGTGATGAATCTGAATTTGGATGATCGCTTGGCCGCCGATGCGGTTGAACGGCTCGAAACCGCCCTAGCCCCGCAAGATGCGGCACTGATCGGCGGCGAATGGAACATCACCTATTCCCAGAAGGAAACCGATGCGATCGATCGCTGCTATCCGGCCGAACTGCTGCCCTCGATCGCCGATTGGGAGCAGCGCGCACCGGGGGTTCGCACCCGATTGGGCAGCGGCACTGGCGAGCAAGGCACTTATGGTCCGGCGGTGATGTGGCGCCTTGATGCCCATATCGGCGCCCCACGCTATCCGTGGCGCTTTCCCGACGGCACGGTGATACGCTCCGCGGCCGACGCCGCCTGGTGGCTGATCTTGGCCAAGCATTTGAACAAGCGGCTGTTGCGATTGCCGGTCGTCATCGGCAATTATCACTACCATCCCAAGGAACAGGCGCAGTACCGCGCCTTGCCGCAAGATGAACTCGCCCTGATCGAACAGCTCGGTGTATCCGTGATCTGAATTAATCCGCCGCGGTCGAACGCTGGCCGTCACAGCCGATCTGCTCGCGCAGCGTAGAGAGCGTCAGGCCGCAAAACAGTTCGATATTGGTGCGATACCGGGCCGACCATTTGTCGCCGCGGTCGGCCAAGCTACGCTGCCGCCGCCAGGTGCTGATCTCTTCCCCGGCACGACGTCCGAGCAGGCGCACGCGCTCGATCATCGGTGCCAGTTCCGGCACCCGCGCCGCGGTGTCGTCGCTGACATGGTGACGGACATAATCGATGAATTGCGCGGCCATATATTCCCAAACCGCGGGATCGTACTTGATCGGATGGACCAGATGTCCGGCCAGCGGCCTGGCCATCAGAGCGACGCGATAGCCCTGCAAGGCGAGCGCCGTGGGCAGCCAGAAATCCCACCAGGGCATGCCCAACGAAAAATGCCGCTTGGCCCCAGCCCCGGTCAGGCACTTCGCGATCGCGCTCTTCTCGAAGAAGAACAGATCGAATCCGCCATCATAGGCAGCGCCGGACGCCACCAGTTCGCCCGGCACGGTCGACCAGTGAACGAGATCCAACCGATGGCCGATTAAAACGGTGGAGGCAACCGCCCCCTTGATCGGCTGGATCCAATCCTTGCCGGTTTCCATGCACAGATCGGCATTGATGATGCCGACAATGTCCTGCGGCTGCCGGTCGAGCACCTGAAGCAGATCATCGATCAACGGCGTCGGCCGCCCGGCGACGCTTGCCGCATCGCGATCGACCGGCACGAATTCGACCGCCGGAAAGCGCTGTGCCAGCGCCGGAATTTCCGCGCGGACATTGACCGACAAGATCTTGAAACCGGCAGCGATCCAGGACGCCACGCAATCGGCTTGATATTGCTCACCGATATCGCGCCCTTGCTGTTCCCGAGTCAGGCGGGGCGGGATCGAGGTGACGAGGGCGATTTCGGGTATCGAGGACATATTGCCGAATTTTGTACCGCAAGCCACTCCCCACCGGCAAGTGATGACTTACCGGCCCGCCCTACCGGTCAAATTGTGGAATCGGTTTCGGTTCAGCAGAACCGTCGCTCTTGCCCAGTGCCAGCGAGGTCAAATGGATCGAGACCAGCCTTCCATCCGGCTCAGGCAAGCGATCGACCCCGGTGAGGTCGAAGGTGATCTCGCGCGGCCCCGACGCTTCGGGAATCGGGATCGTCAGATCGACAACACCGCCAATCGCCTTGCCCGCTGACACCAATTGCCCATCGGCAAACACCCGGACCACGCCCTCCAGGATCTTTGGGCTATAGCCGGGAATGTCTCCCGTGACATGGATGAAATTGCTGGGTCCGGGCAGGCTCAACTCGAACCAGGCTTTGTCGGCGAGCCAGCCATCCTCCGCAACACCGCTGAACAACAGCCCCGGCGCCAACAGACCGGCCGGAAAGCTCGCTATCGCCGAGGGCGGCACGATCGCCGCCACCTGGTCCGGCGCCAGCAGAGAAATATTGCGCGCAAAACCGATCAGATAGCGCGGATCGTCCCGCAGCCGCGTGTTGTAAAGCGCCGCCAACCCATGCCGTTCCGTGCGGAACTGCATGGCATCGGCGCCCATATCGATGGCGATATAGTAATGACCGTCGATTTCCCGAGGCGTGACCACCGCCGACAACACCCGCCCGGCCCCGCGCCCCTCGAAGCCCAGCGAGAGCCGCTCGGTACCGATTACGTCGGCCGGCGGCAGCGCGACACCCTGCCCGGCCAACCCGCCGGTCGTATAATCGAGCAGGAGGCGGGAACCAGGGACCGGATTGAGCACCTCGAACAACAAATGCCGACCGATGCCTTGGAGGCCACCGGGCGAGCCGGCGAAATCGGGCTCATGTTGCCAAAGGGCGATGTTTTGGATCTTTCCGGGAAAAATTATATGCCCGAGATCAGTATCCATTAGGACGAGTGTATTGTGCTGGTCAGCCTGCAATGCTGCATAAAGGTGTCCGATTTGGGGCCGGTCGCTCTGGCTGCCGTTCACAACACTTTCGTCGCGCGCCGGAAGAACCACGTAGCCGACCTGTGCTCGCACGGAGCCCTGTGGCTCGAAGCGTCTGAACAGATGGCTCCCCTCATCCGGTCCCAGATCGAATTCGATTGGATGATATGAAGCGAGGAGCTGGCTGGTCAAATCCTCGAATGCCTTCGGATAGACCTCCCATGTTCGTTTCTCTATCTGGGTCATATCGGTGCCGCCAAGATTCCAGGCCGGATGCCCCTTCGTGTAGAGCCCGACAAGCTGCGGCCCAGGAAAATCCTGTAACCCGATCGCGACCGGCACATGCGGGGGGAGCGTGGTCAACTCCCGCAATTGGCTCAGCATGCTGCCCCAGCCTTTCGAGGCAGAGCCGGCAATATATCCGTTCTGGGTGACCAAATTGGCGAGGCCGAGGCTGCTTACGACCGCAGCAGCCGCGACCCGGCGCAAGAAGCGGCTCATCGTGCCACCCTGAGCGCTCGGCATAGCGACAGAACCATCGTTACCATCAGGAATGGTTGAGCATACATCGCCAGTTTGAACATACCAAAGCCCGAATTGCTGGTTGCCAGTACCACCGCCACCAGCGCCATCACCACCACCAGCGCAGCACATGCTTCGCGGCGCCAGACCAGCCACAAAGTTCCGATCGCAGTGGCAACCGACAGCGCGAGGCCGACGCCAATGGCGAGATCCCGACCCAGTAGCGCCACCCCACCCGGAATATAAGAATTCAGCCCCCACAGCGCGCCAATGCCCGACGGAATCAATAAATAGGGGAAAAGTTCCGGGAAGAGCATCTGCGCCTGTGATAGACGGGCCTGACCTAGCAGGAAACTGATGGCAGGCAAGACGTCCGGCGCGATCAGCAGGTATGATAGGACGGCAATCGGCACCAAGGTACTTATGTATCGACGCCAGTACCGGCTCAGCTCCTTCGCACCGGCGCCATGGTAAATGAGGAACCCGACACCGAGGAACGGCAGCATTTCAGGATAGCTGATAAAAAACGCCGCCATGACAAAGCTCGTCAACATCACGAAACGTGCCATCGCAGCGCAAGACAGCCGGTAAAACGGGCTCAACAGGAGGGTGGACGCCAGGGTGAGGAAAACCAGTCCCAATTCCTGGCCGAGCAGTTGCAGTTCAACACCAGCACTGGACAAGGCCGTGACGGCGAGCATGGCACCGCTTAGCAACCGCGCGAAGCGATAAGCCGTTCCGACCAAAGCGGTCGCAGCCGCCAGGGCCGCAACGTGCAAGGCGACGATCAGCGGCATGAAGAGAGAAGGCTCGCCGTACCCTAGCAACGATACTACCCAGGCGAACAGCAGATCCGTACCGGTTCGCACACCCCGCAGTGGGTAGGTGACATAGTAGCTGCCCCAATCGGACTGGTTAAGCCAGGAATCGGCATCCGGGGGGCCGATAAAGGGCAAGCGGACGAGACGATCGGTATCGAGAATATAATTTGCCGCATCGGGGTTGAGATGGGCCAACCAAGCGAAGCCGTCGAACAGGAGGGGCCAGCCCGACGCGGCGAATGCCAGTACCAAGACGAGGAGATAGGGAATCCCTCGCCGTCCGGGCAATGCCGGCCGGCGCCATAGCATTATTATAATCGAGGCTGCCAACAAAACGATCGCGAGCGGCCATGCAATCGCGCCGACCGGGAAACCGACACGGCTGCACAGATAGTTCCCATAGAGCGTCGTTACGATTCCGACCGCCGGTGCGATCAGTACCGTGCGAATCAAATCATCGTGACGGTAAAGAACGCTTTGTACGGCGAAGCCGATGATCCAGAAGTAACAAAACAATCCAACCGAAACGAAAAATGCCATCCTGACGTCTCCGAACTCTAATGGGCTGACGTCACGCAGCGACTGGCTTCGATACCGGCAACCAGCCGCCCGGTTGCGAGAGCGCGGGATTTCCCGGTCAGGTGATTTCCACCATCCCAACTCAACAGAGACTCGACCGAGATGGGAATAAGGCAGCGCGTCTCCTCGGACTGTGTCGGCCGGATGGAGGCGACTTGCGCGTCATACCATTTATCGAAACCTGGAAAAGGAATCACCCAAGGCAGGAAGGTCAACGAGAGATCGATATCAAGCGCAGTGGCCTTCCGCCTCAGAAGATCGTTGACGAGTATTTCTCCATCGTTGAGCTTCCAGTCAACGCCGCGGTCGAGCGATGCCGCTGCGACTTCGGTTTGTCGAATCGGATGGTCGGGGTAGAATTCTCCCTCGACCGGGTGCCAGGCGAGGGTGACATCCCCTGTTTCCCAGTCCCGTTCCACTAGAAAGCCGTATAGGAAGCGCTGAATATGCAGGCCATCCTCGGCGAACACTAGGCGCGGCAAGACCGGATCGAACACCCAGTCGTACAGACATTTCGTCCAGATCCTGAAGACGTCGAAATAGGCTTGGACCGTATCGAATCCTTCGGCTCGACGTGCGCATGGCCCCGAGGCCGGGGTGTCTAGGAACCCCGCTTCGGCGATCACCGAGCGGCTCGAAACTCCATTGGCGGCAAGAGCATCAAGGCCGAAGCCGGCGGTTTCGCCACAACCGGCGCTGAGGTTGAAGACGCGGAGGGCACGCCCGTTCTTCGACAAAAGGGACTCCATCCGGGCGGCAGACAGGCCAAACTCGAAATGCGATGAGCCGACCAGAAAAAGGTCAGTATGCCGCAGTCGGTCGCCCATGTTGAACAGACCGTGGAAGAAAATGTCGTGTGCGGCATCCCACCCGGCCGCGTTATACTCCGAGACAAAAGTCTGGCCGAATGCGGGCATATCCGGCCGCGGTGGTCGCGTCGCTAACGGCAGCGCCGTGAAATAGCCAAGAAAAAATAGCGCCGCCAGTGAACAGCCAGTCAAACCCAGCCAATATGCCCGCCATTTCATGATGCCACTCAGAACTTGAAATAGATGAAAACTTTGGAGGGCGCGAAGATCACCACATCGGCAACGCATCCAAGCGCTGTGATGAGGCCCAACGCCCCAGGAATATAGCGCCGCGGTAGTCGGACCACGCCGAACTCGACGGCTTGGTGAATGACGGCGCCAAGGCCGAACGCTGTGCCGAGCAGGATCGGCGGGTGGAGGACGAGGCTTTTTGACGAGAGATCCGCCATCGCCTGTATAAAGCTCTGTGCGTGATCCAGATCCGGCGCCCTAAAGAAGATCCACGCAAAAGTCACCCAAAGCTGGGTCACCATGAACCAACCCGCACGTACCGCCCCACGACTCCGATTTAAGCCGAGGACACGCTCGATCACCAACCCCGCGCCGTGCATCGCACCCCAGAGGACGAATGTCCAGCCGGCGCCATGCCACAGCCCGCCCAGCACCATCGTGGCCATGAGATTGGCGGCGATTCTCCAACGCCCGACCCGATTACCGCCCAAGGGCCGGTACAGATAGTCACGCAGCCAGCGCGACAGAGTGACGTGCCATCGACGCCAGAAATCCTGTAGAGTCAAGGCGAACATTGGCTGCCGAAAGTTTGACGGCAGTCGATAACCCAAAAGTCGACTCATCCCCAGAGCCATAAGGCTGTACCCAGCGAAATCCGCGTAGATCTGACAGTAATATAGCGCGGCGGCAACCCAGTGATCGGCGCTCGTTGGGGCGAATGTCGCCGTGCCATCCCAAATCGGGTCGATCAATTGGGCGATATTATCGGCCAAGATCGATTTTAGAAACAGGCCGGACACAAGTTGATAGAGTCCGAGCGGTACATCACTTAAGATTGTTCGGCGTTTGCCGATTTGGGGAAAGAATTGCCAAGCACGCACAATCGGTCCAGCAACAAGATGTGGGAAAAAACCCAGATAGAATAGATACTCTCTGATGCCGGCGCGACGAATTTGTCCACGCTGCAAATCGACAAGGTAGCTTATGAGGTGAAATGTGTAAAATGAAATTGCCAACGGCAACCCAAAACCCTGATGCCCAAGCACCGTTCGAGCCACCCCATTTAGGGAATCAATAAAAAAATTATAGTACTTAAAATATGAGAGAATAAACAAGTTGACAGTAATTGTCAAAATTAGTATGTATTTTGATATGCGATCATCGGTTCTCTCTATAGAGATAGTCGCCGTATAATTCATCACCAAAACACCGAGAAACACCAAGATGGAAACGTGCCCCCACGAGGCCAGAAAGATACCACTCGCAGTGATGATCAACCATTCCCGTAATTCTATAGAAATAACAACATACCGAACGATGATAATGAGGGGAGTAAATAAAATAAAAAAAACAGTCTCGACATACGTCATTTAGAAACATTCCTTTCCATTTATAAGATACTACCGCCTATCAATGCATTTTTTCGTGTGATTTTCGAATGTTACCAATGCTTCTCCAATCCTGGTGAGAAACGCGACTCAACCACCCCCTAGATCGACTTGACTACCGGGGGAGGCCTTTGTTGCGGCGTGTGAGCAACTAATCGGAGGTACCCAATGATCTGTTAAAAAGTGCTAAGCAGGCGCTATCTAGCAGCACACGCTACGCAGCTTTTGCGCCGGTTTCAAGGGGTGACGTAGCGGTCATGTTGCCAAATCGAGGTTTGGCAGTTTGGATGATTTCGGGCGGCCATTTATCCCCTCATTCCTGTGCCGGCATCCCTCGCAGCCGCTTCGTCGCCCCGCGCTGGCTCTTGGCCTCAAGGCGGCGGCGTTTCGAACCAAGCGTCGGACGCGTCGGACGGCGCGGCAACTCGCGCTGAGCCGCTGATCGAATCAACTCGACCAGCCGCTCAAGCGCATCCTGGCGGTTGCGATCCTGCGAGCGAAATTGTTGCGCCTGGATGATCAGCACGCCATCCTGGGTCAAGCGGCTGCCGGCCAGCGTCTCGAGATTGGCCCGGATCCATTCGGGTAGCGAGGGCGAGTGGCGAACGTCGAAG
>JBAVTK010000520.1:0-15024 GCA_049696095.1 Aliidongia sp.
GCGGCCGAGCCGCCGGACGAACCGCCCGGCACCAGCTTGCGCGCGTCGCCCGGCTTGGACCAGGGATTGATCACCGGCCCGTAATAACTCGTCATGTTCGACGAGCCCATGGCGAATTCGTCGAGATTGAGCTTGCCCAGGCATACCGCCCCGGCCTGCCATAGCTTGGCCGTCACCGTCGATTCATAGGGCGGCTTGAACCCGTCCAGAATATGCGAGCCGGCGGTGGTCAGGATATTGCGCGTACAGAACAGATCCTTGATCGCGATCGGCAGGCCTTCGAGCGGGCCGGCTTCGCCCTTGGCCAGGCGCGCATCGCTGACATGGGCCTCGCCCAGCGCTTTTTCCGGCGTCTCGGTGATAAAGGCATTGAGATGGCGCGCGCCTTCGATCGCCGTGATATGCGCCTCGGCCAGCTCGACCGCGGAAAAGTCACGGCGGCGGAGCCCCTCGCGCGCGGAGGCGAGGGTGAGATCGGTCAGTTCGCTCATCACTCGACCACCTTAGGCACGGTAAAGAAGCCATGGGCACCGTTCGGCGCGTTGCGCAGAATTTCGTCGGCGCGATTGCCGTCGGTCACGAGGTCGTCGCGCATCGGCAGGGTCATGTGGGCGACGCTGGTCATCGGTTCGACCCCGGTGGTATCGACCTCGTCCAGTTGCTCGACCCAATGCAGGATCTTGTCGAGTTCGCGCCCCATCGCCTCGCGATCGGCTTCGGGAAGTTTGATCCGCGCCAGGGTGGCGATCTTTGCCACGGTGGCCTTGTCCAACGCCATGGGGTAAACCTCTGTTCATCCGGGACGCGCTCCGGTGCCGCGGGTTCCGGCCATCGCCGGGAAACCAGAAGCCGTGCCGCGCGCGCCCCAGGCTGGAAGAGCCCGGAAGCTACCATTCGATATGCCCATCCGCAACCCCACCGACCTTCGATCCGTCCTGTCGCCCGGTGCCAGACTGCTGGGGCTCGACCTCGGCACCAAGACGATCGGTCTTGCCTTGAGCGATAGGTTGCTGATGGTGGCGACGCCGCTGAAGACACTGACCCGCGGTAAGTTCGGCCAGGATGCCGCTCTGCTGCAACAGTTGCGGCGTGAGCACGGCGTGGGCGCGCTCGTCATCGGCCTGCCGATCAATATGGATGGCAGCGAAGGCTCGCGCGCCCAGGCGACGCGCGCCTTCGCGCATAATCTGCTGAAAATCGACGATCCTGAGATTTGTTTCTGGGACGAGCGGCTCAGTACCGCGGCCGTCACCCGGGGCATGATCGAGGCCGATCTGTCGCGCAAGCGTCGCGCTGCGGCGGTCGATCGCGCGGCCGCGGCCTATATTCTGCAAGGTGTGCTCGATCGGCTGGCCAATTTGAGGGCCGGTGCCCTAGGTCTGGTCATTGCTACGCTTGCTTCGGGATTGCCGTCACTCTAACTTACGCTTCTTTCTCTGTTGTGGCTGGCGTCATGACTGTGCCGAATCGTCCTCATCAAGCTGCGGCTCACCATCCACCAAAATCGCGCACCGACGTCAACGTCACCGAACTTGCGAAGGTAATCGTGACCGAGGCCGGCGGTGTCGGGGAAACGGCACAGATTGCCGTTGGCTGGACTGTGCGAAACCGCATGGCCCGGAACGGCGCGACGCATGTTGACCAGGCTTGGCGTGGCTATCAGCATCGCAAGGCACCGACAGCCGCCGCCTTGGTCATCGCCGCCGGCATCCTCCACGGCAAGATCCCAGACCCAACCGACGGCGCCACGCATTTCTACACACCCGAAATCATGCCCAAAATAGGCGAAGATACCACCGGTATCGATGTCGCCGGCGGTCTGGAATCGGTTCCCGGCGTGCAAAATCACACCGGCAACCCAGTTCAGAATTACCGGCCCGGTTTTGCCGCGCACTTCATGCCGAGGCCAGTCACCGGCATTCCCGAGGCCAAGTTCAAATTCTACCGTCAGCCGGGGACGGGCCATGTCCATTAGGCTGCTATCTGCCGTCCTCATTATGCTAGTCTCGCCAGCGGTTGGCTCGGCCGCCGATGGGCCGGATCCCTATGCCGGCTTGCTGGAGGGTCCGGCGACATCAACCGCTCTGTCTGACGGCAATGGTCAGTTAGCACGCGACGGATGCACTCGTGCTGCATGTATTGCGGTGGGTGATCTGGTAACAGTCTTTGATATCCTGCTGCGCCGCGATGTGCCGAATACGATGGTGCGAACAAAGCCGCAAACCGGCAATCCTGATAAGCTAGCAGACTCAGCGTTTCGACGCTCGATTCTCCAGCACCCCGAGCGGTTCGCCGGTTATTGTTCTGTGCTGACGAAGCTGGCCGCACACTATTCTGACTATACGGTCGGCTTCCATGCAGTCGAGATCGCGACACGCTTGGACACAGCGTCAAAATCCATCCGTTGTACGGCCGCGGTGATCGCCGCCTTTCCTCGTACACAACCCGTCGCGAAAATGATTGAAGACGCGCGACAGACCTGCAACGCAGATAAGCGCGCCGGATGTGAGACAATCCACCAACCATAGAGATGAGTTTTGACTTGACTACGAACCGCGCCGACATGGGTTTACAGACCGGCCGCGACCGGCTATCCGAAACATATGCGCAAAATCACCCCGGCCCTGGCCCTGACCACAATGCTGCTTGTCGCCATGCCGACGCTGGCGCAGCGGAATTTCGTCACCTTCGACAAAGGTGATCTCACCATTCAGACCGGTGCCGGTCCGCAGAAATTTACCGTTGAACTTGCGACCGACGAGGTGCGCCGGGCGCAAGGCTTGGCCTATCGCCAGCGCATGGCGGCCGATGCCGGGATGCTGTTCGTTTATCCGCATCCGCAGCAGGCGACGATGTGGATGAAGGATATGTTCATCCCGCTCGATGTCGTGTTCATCGGGCCGGACGACCGCATCGGAAATATTCGGGAACGCGCGGTACCGCAATCGCAAGCGATCATTCCGTCGGACGGGCCGGTCAAGGCGGTGCTGGAGCTGAATGCCGGCACAGTCAGCCGTCTGGGCCTCAAGCGCGGCGACCAGGTGGTGGCGCCGTCCTTGACCAATTGAGCCTTTCCCCAACGGTCTAGAGGGCAGCTGGCACGCACCATCGGTCGGCGCGTGCCGGGATCGTCCTTGCGGTTACTGAGCGGTCAGCGCGACGCTCGACGAGCCGCGCATGACCAGATGCGCCTGAGTTTCATCGAAATCGATGAAGCGGATAAAGACGCGATTATTGCCGGGGTCGAACGGCACGGCCCCGGTGGCACTGACGAAGACCGAGAAAGTCGCGGCGCTGCCGGCCGGGAGATTGACGAATTGAGTCTGCGACGGTGGCTGCTGGCACACGCCGACGGCGTTGGTCAGGCAGACCGTTGCGGTCACCGGCAAAATCGCCAGGCCGGTATCGACACTGACCTGGGTCGGGACACCCTGGCTTGACCCGCCGACATTCAGCATCGCCACGCCAAAGGCGCCGCTGCCCTCGACCGGCACGTTGAGCATGCCCGGTGTTGCAGAGGCAACAAGCACAATGTCGTCGGGTACCGAAAGCTCCGAGAAATACAGGTCAGCCGTATTGACCCCCTCGGTCGGAGCGGCGGTCGCACCGGTGCAAGAAAAATTGACGGCAAGGCCCGGCGCGAAGACCGGCGCCGCGGAATTGAATGTCAGGAGCAGTGTTTGGGCGGCGCCCGCCCCGAGGGTAAAGGGTGTATTCAGCGGGCCGGTCGGTGCGTTCGTCGCCGGAACCGTCGCCTGATAATTGACATGGAGACTCAAGGGCGCATCGACCGGCAGTTCGACCTGGCAATTGCTCAAGGCAGCCGTGCCGCCATTGAGCATGCTCGCGAAGACGGTCGCGGGCTTACCCGGGGCGACGGTCCGGCCGCCCGGCAGAATCGAGGCGGCGAGCGTCGATGGCGGATCGAGCGTCACCTGGCTGAATCTATTCGTCACGGTTTGCGTGAACCATACGGTATTGCCCGGCCCGCGCGTGATCGCGGTAGCGCTATCGGGGAAGTCCAATCCAGGAAGATCGGCGAGATATTCGGTCACGACCCCGCTGGTTGTGATCTTGCCGAAGCGGTTATGGCCTTGCGCCGCGCCGGTGGCGTTGCTCGTGGTTTGCTCGCCGAACCAGATATTGCCGTCCGGGCCCGATGCCAACACAAGGGGTGCGTTCATCGGGTCAATGCCGGTCTGGAATTCGGTGATGACCCCGGCGGGGGTAATCCTGCCAATCAGGCCCGTTGCGGATTCGCTGAACCACAGATTGCCGTCCGGGCCCATAACAATGTCGAACAAACCAGCCGCCGGCGAGATATTCGCGCCATATTCCAGGATCTCGCCGCTCGGCGTGATCGAGCCGATTCGGTTGAGTCCGGCTTCGGTGAACCACACATTGCCGTCCGGCCCGCCGGTGATGCGCTGAATTCCGGCTACCGAACTGAGACCTTCTGTGAACAAGGTCACCGCACCGACGGTCGTGATCCTGCCGATCATGGTCCCGGTCGATTCGGTGAACCAGATATTATTGTCCGGCCCCGCGGCGATATTGCTGGGTGTCAAATCGGGAAACGTGACGACCTCTTCGACGAACGGTCCCTCGACCAATATCCGACCGACCGCATTGTTTCCGTTATCGACGAACCAGACATTGCCATCTGGGCCGGGCACGAGTGCGGTCGGCGCAAAGCCAGGGAACGCCGCCGCACCAAACTCGGTTACCCGGCCGTCGGGTGAGATCTTAGCCAGTTGCGGCATGCCGGCCGCGGCGCCATTTGTGGGCGTGCCCCCAGACAGCGAAGCATAGAGATTGCCGTCCGAACCGGTCACGATATTGAGCGGCCCCAACCCATCGGCAGAAAATTTGGTGAGCACCTTGGGGCCGTTCTGTGCCTGCGCGACGCCGGGCACTGCGCAGGACAGCGCGAGGCACGTGATCGCCAACGCGGCATGCAAGGTGCGAACTCTGCTAGATTGCATCACTATCCCCCGGAAATAAGCGTCTAGCTCTACCTGCAAAACCAGGTCGTTGCACGGATTTTCGATGAAAATCGTCCACGTTGCGGACCCGCGTAATAAGTTATTCCGCCATCCTGGCCGAGAAACGTCAAGTTACAGTAAACAGCCTTCGCGTGCCGTGCGCCATTCAGCGCGTGTTGCGTCATCGGTTTCGTCCGCGGTCCGGATGGATGCCCAATGGTCGAACCGCTCGCCATCAAGTCGGGCGAGCGCCCAGACCGCCATGCCGCGAACCAGGGGTGATTCGTCGTCAAGCAAGGTCTCGGCCAATAATGCGTCAGTTTCCATGCCGGAGTTTCCCAGTGCGATAAGCACATTGCGCACAAAGCGCGCGCGCCCGATCCGTTTGATCGGCGAGCCGGCGAAGAAGCGGCGGAATGCGCCGTCATCCAACGCCGCAAGCTCAGCCAGCACGGGCGCGGTCAGCTCGGCACGGGCATGAAACGCCAGCTCGCCGGTTCGCCTGGCGAATTTGTTCCAGGGGCAGACCGCCAGACAATCGTCGCAGCCATAGATCCGGTTGCCGATCGCGCGCCGGAACTCGACTGGAATCGGTCCTTTATGCTCGATCGTCAGATAGGAGATGCAGCGTCGCGCATCGAGCCGATAGGGAGCCGGAAAGGCCGCGGTCGGGCAAGCATCCAGACAGCGCCGGCAGTGGCCGCAATGGTCGGTCTCCGGCGCGTCGGGCGGCAGGTCGACCGCGGTAAAGATTTCGGCCAGGAACAGCCAGGACCCGAACTCGCGCGACACCAGATTGGTGTGCTTGCCTTGCCATCCGAGGCCAGCCGCGGCGGCCAGCGGCTTTTCCATGACCGGTGCCGTATCGACGAAAACCTTGATCTCGGCACCCGATGCCTGATGGAGCCATCGGCCAAGAATTTTGAGCCGCTTCTTGAGGACATCATGGTAATCGGCGCCGCGGGCATAAGCTGAGATCGTTGCGGTGCCGGGGCTCGGTGCCTCGTCGAGCGGATTCGTTTCCGGTCCGTAATTGACGCCGAGCACAACGACCGAACGGGCGTCCGGCCACAGGCCGCGGGGCGTCGTGCGCCGCAGCGGCTCTCGTTCCATCCAGGCCATGTCGCCGTGAGATCCGGCCGCCAGCCACGCAAGCAGATTGTCGCCGACATCGGGTGCGAGGTCAGCCCGGGCGACACGCACGATATCGAAGCCCAGTTCTCGGGCTTGGACGAGCAGTTCGCGCTTGAGGTCAACCGCGTCCACGATAGGCCGGAACTCCTTGGTCCGGCAGCCATATGCCGGAAGGCGCCGGGCCGGTCTGATAGAAGACGTCGATCGGAATGCCGCCGCGCGGATACCAATAGCCGCCGATGCGCAGCCAGACCGGCTGAATTTCATCGATTAGCCGCCGGGCGATTCCGACCGTGCAGGCTTCGTGAAACGCGCCGTGATTGCGGAACGATGCCAGGAAGAGCTTCAGCGATTTGCTTTCGAGCAAAAACGGACCTGGTACGTAATCGATGACCAGATGAGCGAAGTCGGGCTGGCCGGTCAGCGGGCAGAGCGCGGTGAATTCCGGCGCGGCAAAGCGCACGACATAAGGATGTGCCGGCTCGGGATTCGGTACCTTCTCGATGATCGCGGCCTCGGGATGGGCAGCGATCGCGACAATGCGGCCCAGTTGCGTCAACCCGCTCGGCAGATCGTCTGTCATTCGTCACCTACAATGCCGGAACATCGCCGGCTGCCTGCGCCGCGTGGAAGGCGGCTGCGGTCTCACCGAGCCGACCGGCCTCGATCGACCGGCGCAGGTCGGCCATCAGATCCTGATAATAAGTCAGATTATGCCAGGTCAGCAGAATCGGCCCCAGCATTTCTTCGGCCCGGTGCAGATGATGCAGATAGGCGCGGCTGAAACCGGTGCAAGCCGGGCAGCGACACGCTTCATCGAGCGGCCGCGGGTCGTCCTGGTGGCGGGCGTTGCGGATATTGACCTTGCCGCGCCGTGTGAAGGCCTGACCGGTGCGGCCGGAGCGCGTCGGCATGACGCAATCGAACATGTCGATGCCGCGCGCGACTGCGCCGACCAGATCGGCCGGCGTGCCGACCCCCATCAGATAGTGCGGGCGGTCAGCCGGCAGGGCCGGGACGGTATGGTCGAGCACCGCGAACATCGTCTCCTGGCCTTCGCCGACGGCCAAGCCGCCGACGGCATAGCCATCGAATCCGATCGCCAGCAATTGTTCGACCGACGACGTCCGAAGATCCAGGTGAACGCCTCCCTGAACGATGCCGAACAAGCCATAGCCGGGCCGGCGGACGAAGGCCTGCCGGGAGCGCGCGGCCCAGCGCATCGACAGGCCGAGCGACGCCGCCGCCTGCTCATGGGTCGCCGGATGCGGCGTGCATTCGTCGAGTGCCATGGTGATGTCGGAATCGAGCATGCGCTGAATGTCGATCGACCGTTCCGGCGTCAATTCATGGGTGCTTCCGTCGATATGCGAGCGGAAAGTGACGCCGTGCTCGGTCAACTCGCGCAGGCCGGTGAGCGACATGATCTGAAAGCCACCCGAATCGGTCAGGATCGGGCGCGGCCAATTCATCATGCGGTGCAATCCGCCCAGCCGCTCGACCCGTTCGGCGCCGGGCCGCAGCATCAAATGATAGGTATTGCCGAGCAGAATCTCGGCACCGGTCTGGGCCACCGCGTCGGGGAGCATGCCTTTCACTGTGCCGGCCGTGCCGACCGGCATGAAGGCCGGTGTCTCGATCGTGCCATGGGCCGTCGCGATTCGGCCGCGTCGCGCGGCCCCGTCGCGCCCGAGGAGGGTAAAACCGAATTCGCTCATGGCGTCGCGATCCGATCAATCAGGCAGCAATCGCCGTAGGAATAAAAGCGGTAGTCGGCCGCCTTCGCATGCTCGTAGGCGGCCTTCATCCGATCGAGCCCGGCAAACCCGGCGACCAGCATGAACAAGGTCGATCGCGGCAAATGGAAATTGGTCAGCAGCATATCGACCACCTTGAATCGGTAACCCGGCGTGATGAAGAGCGAGGTCGATCCGGCGAACGGGGCGATCGTGCCGTCGGCCGCGGCCGCACTTTCCAGCAGGCGCAGGCTGGTGGTGCCGATCGCCACGATGCGACCGCCGTCGGCACGCGCGCGATTGATCGTCTCGGCGGTCGCCGCCGACAAAATCCCCCCCTCTTCATGCATGACATGGTCGGCGGTATCTTCGGCTTTGACCGGCAGGAAGGTGCCGGCGCCGACATGCAGCGTCAATCCGGCGGTCGCGATACCGCGTGCCGACAGCGCCGACAGCAAGGCCGGAGTGAAATGCAGTGCCGCAGTCGGGGCGGCAACGGCACCTTCGATTCGGGCGAACAGGGTCTGGTAGTCGGTGCGATCGCGATCATCGGCTAGGCCACCTCGGATGTAGGGTGGCAAGGGCAGCGTGCCATAGCGGTGCAAGGCGGCGACCAGTTCGCCGCCACCGCGATCGAATCGCAAGGCGACGTCGCCTTGCGGCCGTTTTTCGACCACAACGGCACTGAAATCCGCCGCGAAATCGAGCCGGTCACCCGGACGCAGCCGTTTTGCCGGCTTGGCGAAGACCCGCCAGCGATCGTCGGCGATTGCCTGGTGCAGCGTGATCGACACCGGCACAGTACCGCGCATCGCGGCGAGGCGGGCGGGAATGACGCGGGTGTCGTTGAAGATCAGCAGATCGCCTGGGGCCAGCAGGTCCGGTAGGTCACGGCTGTGTCGGTCGAGCAGGCCGCCGGCCGAAATTCGCAGCAGGCGCGAGGCATCCCGCGGCTCGATTGGCCGTTGCGCGATTCGCTCGGGCGGGAGCGTGAAATCAAAAGCCTCGACACGCATGGAAAAGGATAACTCGATCGATGCAAGGGCCGGCCTTTTATCATAGCGGCGGCGCACCGGCCATGGCGGCGACGGTGGGGGCCAAGCGATATGTTGCACAGCCGGCCGGAAACCTCTAAATCGTTAGCCACGATCGGGGCGTAGCTCAGCCTGGTAGAGCGCCAGTTTTGGGAACTGGAAGTCGCATGTTCGAATCATGTCGCCCCGACCAGACATCTGGAGACTGAAACGGTCCATGGCCTTAGCCCGCATCCTTCGTCCGGCGAAGACGGCAATGTCTTCGGGGACGGCCCGCACCAAATGCTGGATTCTGGAATTCGAGCAGGCGACACCACGCCGGGCCGACCCGCTGATGGGTTGGATCAGCGCTGAAGATACGCTGAATCAGGTCCGGCTGAGTTTCGATACGCTCGAAGAAGCGCAAGCCTTTGCGCAAAAGCAGGGGCTGGATTATTCGATCGAGGAGCCGAACACGCGCACGCTGAAGCCAAAGGCCTATGCCGACAATTTCCGGACCGACCGCGTGCTCTTAGGCTAGGTCAACCCGTTGCCGCGCCCGGGACTCTCAAGATCGGCCCCGTAGTTCAACTGGATAGAACACCGGCCTTCTAAGCCGGGGGTTGCAGGTTCGAGCCCTGCCGGGGTCGCCACTTCGTCTGATGATGGAACATCGTGCTTGCTGCGAAAATTCTGGGCCGGCGCGCGCTTTGGCGCAGCCGGCCCCGTACGACCCGAGATGCCTCGCCCGTTACTTGCTGCTGGCTTTCGCCAGAGTTTTCATCAGGCTGAGGGCTGCGGCGCGTTGACGATCATCGTCGATGCCATAAAACGCCCGGACGAGTTCGACCGTCTTGCGCTTCTTCATCAGGTCGCTCGGCATGCCTTCGATGTCGTGCAGGTTATTGACTTCGTATGCCGCTTGGGCCGCTTCGGACCCGCCTTCGACATCGACCGTTTCAAAGAAGAACGATACCGGCACATGCAGAATCAGCGATAGCTGATACAGTCGGGAGGCGCTGATCCGATTGGTGCCATGCTCGTACTTCTGAAGCTGCTGGAAGGTCAGGCCGATAACCTTGCTGACGGCTTCTTGCGACAGGCCGAGCAGAATACGACGAAGCCGAACTTGCGCTCCAACGGCGACGTCAATGGATTTCAGCTGATCGATTGTCAGCTGGCCGCGTACTTGAGTGCGAGCGACGGGCGCTATGGGGGAGATGGATGAACGTGCCACGACTGATCCTCACGTTTGGTGTTAGCTTCTGATTAACACATATTTTTAGTAATCGCCACAACAACTATAAGCCTGATGGTGACGATACGGTATGCAAATCCGGGGTTGACGTGCTAAAGATGGCCCGAAAAGCAACGTACGGTAATCGCCTCGGGGTTCCGTCGCTCGTGCCCACGTTTAGGGGCCAGGCGTTTTACGCGAATACGGCTTCCATGACGACTGATCGGTCCGACAGGATATTCCATTGAACAATTTAATCTCCTATTCGGCTCGCGTGCCGCGGCATAATCTGGAATTCGACCGCCGATAGCGATCCTGAGGGCCAAGCTGTCGGTTCGATGTCGGTCTTTCGCGTGTGTTGCGGCGATCTGTCGTACCATGCTACGGTCGCGCTCCTATCCAAGGTCTGAACATTGTGTCGCAATAGATCAGAAACGAATCACCGTCGGCACCAAGAAACTCTAATGGCATTGTGCAATTCCGGCGAAAACCCAAGCAGGGGAAATTGAATGAAACGGATTCTGGCTTTGGCCGCTCTCGGCTTGATCGCGGGCGTTGGTGGCAATGCGCAAGCGGGACAGACGCTGGACAATGTCAAGAGCAAGGGCCAACTGGTCTGCGGCGTGTCGACCGGAACGGCGGGATTCGCCATGTCGGACAGCCAGGGTACGTTCAAGGGCCTGGATGTCGACGTCTGTCATGCCTTGTCCGCGGCAATTTTTGGAGCGTCCGACAAGGTCCGTTACGTCCCATTATCGGCGCCGCAGCGCTTCACTGCCTTGCAATCGGGCGAGATCGACGTGCTGGCGCGGAATACGACCTGGACCTTGCAGCGCGAGGGCGCGCTCGGCCTGGTTTTCGCCCCGGTCACCTTCTATGACGGGCAAGGCTTCATCGTCGCCAAGAAGCTTGGGATCAAGAGTGCCAAGGAACTGTCGGGCGCCACGATTTGCGTGCAGCCGGGGACCACGACCGAACTCAATCTGGCGGACTATTTTCGAACCAACAAGCTCAGTTTGAAGTCGGTCACGATCGAAAACCTCGACGAGGTTGAAAACGCGTTTTTCTCTGGGCGGTGCGACGCTTATACGACCGATGCCTCGGGCCTCGCCGGCACCCGCAACTCCAAGGCACCAAATCCCGACGACTACATCATCCTGCCCGAGCGGATTTCCAAGGAACCGCTGACGCCGGTGGTGCGGCAGGGCGACGATCAATGGTTCGACATCGTCCGCTGGACGATCTATGCCCTGATCGACGCCGAGGAATTGGGCATCACCTCAGCCAACATCGATGAGATGCTGAAGAGTGCCGATCCGAACGTGCAGCGCCTGCTGGGCGTGACCCAGGGCAATGGCAAGGCGCTCGGCCTCGACGAGAAATGGGCTTACAACGCGATCAAGAGCACGGGCAATTATGGTGAAATGTTCGATCGCAATGTCGGCAAGGCCAGCCCGCTCAAGCTCGATCGCGGGCTGAATAATTTGTGGAACGCAGGCGGGTTGATGTACTCGCCGCCGGCACGCTGAGCGCCCGCGGATTTCGCCCACGATCCGACGCGAAGGGGAAGCACTCAGTGACTATGCCGTCCCGATTAACGGCGCCACGTGGGTTGGCGCCGTCCTTCTGGAGCAATCCGACCGTCCGCAGCGCGTTTTGGCAGATATTGACCGTGGCGATGCTGGTCGCGGTGATGTTTTATTTCGTCCATAACAGCCTGCTGAATTTGCAGCGCCAATCGATCGCAACCGGCTTCGGCTTTCTCAACAAGGAAGCCGGTTACGATATCGGTGAGTCGCTGGTCGAGTATTCTCCGTCGAGCACCTTTCGGCGGGCCTTCCTCGTCGGCTTGCTCAATACGCTTGAAGTCTCGGCGCTGGGCATTGTGCTGTCGACATTCTTCGGGATCATTCTCGGTATCGCGCGGCTTTCGCCCAATTGGCTGTTGTCACGGCTCGCCTTGACCTATGTCGAGGTCGTCCGCAACATCCCGCTGCTGCTGCAATTGCTGTTTCTCTATTCTCTGGTGAATGTCGTCGCGCCCGGACCGCGCGAGGCATGGCATCCCGTACCGGGCTTTTATTTGTCGAATCGCGGCCTGTTCCTGCCGATCCCGGTCGCGGATGCAAGTCATATCTACCTCGCATTCGCCTTTGGCTTTGCGATCATTCTCGCGGTCGGCACGGCGCGTTGGGCGCGACGGCGGCAGGATCGCACTGGGGCGATCTTCCCGGTCTTTCCGGCGGCAAGCGCGCTGTTGCTCGGCCTGCCGGTCCTGACCTGGCTTGCGGTCGGGGCGCCGGCTTCGCTGAGCGTGCCGCATCTCGCCGGCTTCAACTTCACGGGCGGGGGTAGCCTCTCGCCCGAACTTACCGCCTTGTTGGGCGGCCTGGTCATCTATACCACGGCCTACATCGGCGAGACCGTGCGCAGCGGTATTCTCGCCGTCAGCCATGGCCAGAGCGAGGCCGCGGCGGCGCTCGGGCTGAAGCGCGGCTTGATTCTGCGGCTCGTCGTCCTGCCGCAAGCGATCCGAATCATCGTGCCGCCGTTGACCAGCCAATATCTTAATTTGATGAAGAATTCGACCCTGGCGGTGGCGATCGGCTTTCCGGAGTTTTTCTCGGTGGTAAACACACAGATCAACCAGACCGGTCAGGCGATCGAGGGCATGGCCTGCATCATGGCGGCCTACCTCTCGGTCAGCCTGACGATTTCGCTGCTGATGAACATCTACAATGCGCGAATCGCGCTAAAGGGACGCTGACATCATGGCAACAGGAGCGGCAGCGCGGCGGCTGCCCCCGGCGCTTGCCTGGATGCGCGCCAATCTGTTCAGTTCGATCGGCAACAGCATTACGACGATCGTCATTGGCTATCTATTGTATCGGCTGATCGGCGCGGCGTTTGACTGGCTCATCCTCGACGCGGTATGGGACGCACCGAATATGCGGGTATGTCATGCCGCCGGTACGGGGGCGTGCTGGGCCTTCATCCGGGAAAAATGGCGCTTCATTCTGTTTGGCCGCTACCCGTTCGATCAGCAATGGCGACCGGCGGTGGCGACCATCATTCTTTTTGCGCTGACCGGACTGTCGTTCGTGCCGACATTCTGGCGGCGGGAGCTTCTGCTGGTTTGGGTCGCGGGAATCACCGTGTCGCTCGGGCTGATGTTCGGCGGGGTGTTCGGCCTCGATTACGTCGCGACGGATCTTTGGAGCGGTCTGCCCCTCACCCTCATCCTCGCGCTGTTCAGTATGATTTTGGCCTTTCCGCTCGCCGTGCTGCTGGCGCTCGGGCGGCGTTCGAATCTGCCGGCGGTGAAACTGCTCTGCACCGCGGCGATCGAATTCATGCGCGGTATTCCGCTTATCACCATGCTTTATACCGCCTCGCTGATGCTGCCGATCTTTCTGCCACCCGATATTACAATCGACAAGACGCTGCGTGCCCTAGTCGGTATCACATTGTTCCTGGCCGCCTATCAGGCCGAGGATGTCCGGGGCGGTTTGCAGGCTATCGCCAAGGGACAATTTGAGGCGGCCGACGCGCTTGGGCTGGGGTATTGGTTGAAGATGCGCAAGGTGATCCTGCCGCAGGCGATCACCGTCGTCATTCCCCCGCTGGTGTCGAATCTGATCGGCAATTTCAAGAACACGTCGCTGGTGTCAATCATCAGCCTGTACGACCTGCTTGAGGATGCCAAGCAGGCGCTGATCGATCCGAACTGGCGCGGCCTGACCGCGGAATCCTATGTGTTCGTCTGCGTCATTTATTTCATCGTCTGCTATTCGATGTCGCAATACAGCCAATGGCTGGAACGGCGACTCAACCGCGGCAAGCGGCGCCTGTGAGGGAGTAATGAATCCAATGTCCCAAGCGCCTTCGAACCACCCCGCCGGGCTCGGTGCGCCGATCATCGAAATGCGCCACGTCGATAAATGGTTCGGCGATTTCCATGTGCTGAAGGATCTCAACCTCACGGTCCGGCGCGGTGAAAAGGTGGTGATCATCGGGCCGTCCGGCTCAGGCAAATCGACGGCGATCCGCTGCATCAACCGGCTGGAGCAGCACCAGAAGGGCCAGATCATCGTCGATGGCATCGAACTGACCGGCAATCTGAAGAATATCGACGCGATCCGCCGCGAAGTTGGCATGGTGTTTCAGCAATTCAATCTCTTCCCGCATTTGACCGTGCTGGAGAATCTGACGCTGGCGCCGATCTGGGTGCGCAAGGTGCCGCGCCGCGAAGCGGAAGCGCGCGCGATGGAGTATCTCGAACGGGTGCGCATTCCCGAACAAGCCCGCAAATTTCCGGGCCAGCTCTCGGGCGGCCAGCAGCAACGCGTTGCAATCGCACGTTCGCTCTGCATGAAGCCCTCGATCATGCTGTTTGACGAGCCGACTTCGGCGCTCGATCCGGAAATGGTCAAGGAAGTGCTCGATGTCATGATCGAACTGGCCGAGGAAGGCATGACCATGATCTGCGTCACGCATGAAATGGGCTTTGCCCGCACGGTCGCCGATACCATGGTGTTCATGGATCGCGGCGAAATCGTCGAGCGCGGTGCGCCGGACGCGTTTTTCAATGCCCCGCAGAACGAGCGGACACGCGGCTTCCTAAGCCAGATCCTGCATAATTGAGCGGCCGGGTCCGGTCTCAATCGGCGGGCCTTCGGGCAGACCCCATTCGGCCCACGAGCCGTCGTAGACCGCGACGGTGCGATGTCCGGTCAGATGCAGCCCCAGCGCCAGCACGCAGGCCGTAATGCCTGAGCCGCAACTGGTGATGACCGGGCGCTGCGGATCGATCCCGGCCTGACGAAACAACCGAGTCAATTCTGCCGCCGGTTTGACTTTCCCGGTCGCCGGATCCACCAGCAATGTATGGTCGAGATTGTAGCTGGCGGGAATATGGC
>JBAVTK010000521.1:0-2540 GCA_049696095.1 Aliidongia sp.
ATCGCACCCATGCGGCAGGCATCCTCGGCATTTCGATCCGCACATTGCGCAACAAGCTTCAGCAATACAAGCAGGAGGGATTGTCCGTCCCGGTGCCCGGCGAACCCGAAGCGGCGCGGGCGTGAGGACGGCTAGGCGATCATGGCCGAACTGACCACCACCACAAGCCAGGCCATCGCACTGCGAGGCGGCCCCGGCATTCCGGCCTGGCTTGGCCCGGTGCAGAAGGCCGTGCTGCGTGGCGAGGTGTTCCTGGCCTTCGGTGTTGTGGCGCTGCTGGTCGTCCTGATCCTGCCGATGCCGCCTTGGCTGCTCGATCTGTCGCTGGCGCTGTCGATGACCATGTCGGTGCTGATCTTGATGGTCGTGTTGTTCATCGAACGACCGCTGGAATTCTCCAGCTTCCCGATCGTGCTGTTGGTCTCGACCATGCTGCGGCTGGCGCTCAACATGGCATCGGTGCGGCTGATCCTCGGCCATGGCCATGAAGGTACGCGGGCGGCCGGCGGGATCATCGAATCCTTCGGCAATTTCGTCATGGGCGGCAACTACGTCATCGGCGTGATCGTGTTCGCGATCCTGGTGACAGTGAATTTCATGGTCATCACCCGCGGTTCCGGCCGTATTGCCGAAGTGGCCGCGCGCTTCACCCTCGATGCCATGCCCGGCAAGCAATTGGCGATCGATGCCGATCTGGGCTCGGGCCTGATCGACGAGGCCGGTGCCAAGAAGCGTCGGGCCGATCTCGAAGGCGAAAGCAATTTCTTCGGTGCGATGGATGGCGCCTCGAAATTCGTGCGTGGCGATGCGATCGCCGGCCTGATCATCACCGCGATCAACATCATCGCCGGCCTGATCATCGGCATCGTCCAGCGCGGCATGCCGGTCGGTCAGGCACTCAGCACTTACACGCTACTGACCGTCGGCGACGGGCTGGTCTCTCAGATCCCGGCGATCATCGTCTCGCTGGCCGCGGGCATCATGGTGTCCAAGGGCAATATCCAGAACTCGATCGACCGGACGCTGTTCCACCAATTCTCGGCGTATCCGGCCGCACTCGGCATGGTGTCGTTTCTGGCGACGGCGCTGGCACTGCTGCCGGGCGTGCCGTTCCTGCCCTTCGTCTTCTTCGCCGGGCTGACCGGCTGGGCGGCGTGGCGCCTGCCACGGATGCGTGCCCAACAAGCCGCGGCGACGCAGGCGGCGGCCGATGCCGCAGCCCCTGTCGCCCCGGTCAAGGAAGAGCCGATCGCAACCGCGCTCCAGATCGATCTGTGCCGGCTGGAACTGGGTTATGGGCTGCTGCCACTGGTCAATGACGAGCGCGGTAATCGGCTGACCGACCAGATCAAGGCGCTCAGGCGCCAATTGGCGTCCGACATGGGCTTCGTCATGCCGGCGGTGCGCATCCAGGACAATCTTCAGCTCGCCTCCAATACCTATGTCATCCGCATCAAGGAGATCGAGGCCGGGCGCGGCGAATTGCGGCCGAACATGCTGCTGGTCATGGATCCGCGCGGCGAGCCGATCACATTGCCGGGCGAGGCCACGGTCGAGCCAACCTTTGGGCTGCCGGCGCTGTGGATTGCCGACCATCTGCGTGAGGAGGCGACGTTCCGCGGCCTGACCGTGGTCGATCCGCAAACCGTCATCACGACTCATCTGACCGAGCTGATGAAGGACAATATGGCGGAACTCCTGTCCTATACCGAGACCCAGAAATTGCTGCTGGAGCTGGACAAGGAACATCAGAAACTGATCGCCGAACTGATCCCGGCGCTGATTTCGACCGGTGGCGTGCAGCGCGTGCTGCAAAATCTGCTGCATGAGCGGATTTCGATCCGCGATCTGGCGACCATCCTCGAAGGCGTCGCCGAGGCGTGCGGTTATACCCGCAACATCACCTCGATCACCGAGCATGTCCGCTCGCGGCTCGCCCGCCAGATCAGCGATGCCAATATGAGCGATGCCGGCTATATCCCGCTGGTGACGCTGTCGCCGCAATGGGAACAGGCCTTCGCCGAATCGATCGTCAGCCATGGCGAGGACAAGCAACTTTCCATGGCGCCGAGCCGCTTGCAGGAATTCATCGTCGCCGTGCGTCAGGCGTTCGACCGCTTCGCCATGGTCGGCGAAAGCCCGGCACTGCTGACCAGCCCGACGGTTCGGCCCTATGTCCGATCGATCGTCGAGCGGTTCCGTCCGGCCACCGTGATCATGTCGCAGAACGAGGTCCACCCCAAGGCCCGCATCAAGACATTGGGGCAAATCTGATGATGACCCACTTTTATTGCCTTTCCGGAGTGCGACCCGATGCGGCTTAGAACGCTGATCGCACCGACCATGGGTCAGGCCATGGACATGCTGCGGCGCGAGTTGGGCGACGATGCCATCATCGTCTCGACCGAGCATACCGATCACGGCATCAAGATCGTCGCCGCGCTCGAGGAGAGCGAATCGGAGGTGCCGAATATCGGCACCGTGGTTGCCGACCCGCTGGGTAGCGGCCCGGCCGAGGATCCGATCGATCTGGTCCATGA
>JBAVTK010000522.1:0-4020 GCA_049696095.1 Aliidongia sp.
GACCAAAATCCAATCGCGCGGCGGCCGCACGGGCGACGGCCGCGTCGTCGAACGGGTGAACCACGCCGGCGATGGTCTGGCCTTGTTCATGTCCCTTGCCGGCGATGACCAGAACATCGCCCGCTTCGAGAAGGCCGAGCCCAAATTCGATGGCGCGCGCGCGGTTACCGATCTCATGCGCATCCGGGCAGGCGGCGCGGATCGCGGCACGGATCGCCACCGGATCTTCGCTGCGCGGATTATCATCGGTGACAATGGCCAGATCGGCCAGATCGGCGACAACCGCGCCCATTTTCGGCCGCTTGCCTGGATCGCGATCGCCGCCTGCTCCGAAGATGCAGATCAGCCGATTGGAGGCGTGGGGCCGAAGCGCGGTCAAAACCTTTTCAAGCCCGTCCGGGGTGTGGGCGTAATCGACGAAAACCGCGGCACCGTTCGCCAATTCAGCCACTTTCTCAACCCGACCGCGCACGACCGCGAGTCGTGACAGGGCGGCGACCGCTTTATCCGGATCGGTCCCGGTGGCGATGACAAGACCGAGGGCCGCCAGGGCGTTGAGCGCCTGGAAGCCGCCGACTAGCGGAAGTTCGACCGTAGAGGTCCGGCCGAGCACCTCCAGATCCAGCACTTGGCTTGCCGCGAGGGCGTGCCGCGAGACCAGGCGCAACGAGGTCGCCGCCATGCCGAAATCGACGATCGAATGTCCGGCGTGGCGAGCCGACTCGCTCAGTGCGGCATATTGCGGAACATCGGCATTGAGCACGGCCACGCCGCCCGGCGCCATGACATGCTCGAACAGCCGGCGCTTGGCCGCGAAATAGTCGGCCATGCTGCCATGGTAGTCGAGATGGTCCTGAGTCAAATTGGTGAAGGCGGCGGCGGCAATGCGCACACCATCCAGCCGATATTGATCGAGCCCGTGCGACGACGCTTCCATGACAGCATGGTTGATGCCGGCTTTAGCCAGTTCCGCGAGGATCTTGTGCAAAGCCACCGGACCGGGCGTCGTCATGCTGCCGGCGATCAACCCGTCCGGTCCTTCGACGCCCAGCGTGCCGATCGCGGCGGCGCGCTCGTCGGCCATGGCCCAGATCTGGCGGGTGAAGGACGCGGTCGAGGTCTTGCCGTTGGTGCCGGTGACGGCGGTGACAATCCGCGGCTGGGCGGCGTAGAAGCGCGCGGCCAGATGGGCGAGACACCGGCGGGGATTGGCGTCGCCAAGGAGTGGGATAGGGAAAAGCGGGGCGAGCCGGGCGGCGGACTCGCGATCGGTCAGGATCGCCGCAGCGCCGCGCGTCACGGCATCTTCGATGAAGGCGCGGCCATCCTGCTTGCCGCCGGACAGCGCCACAAACAAAGCGCCTGGACGAACCAGGCGCGAGTCTTCAGTAATGCCGGAAATTTCCGGGTCGCAGATCGGCGCTGGCGCCGAAGCGCCCAGCAGGTCAGTCAACTTCGGCAACTTGCCTGCTCGGGCCTGAGAGGTCGAGCGTGATCGCACGATGAATTTCCGGCGTCTCCTCAATCGGTCTGACGCCGTAAAGCGGCGCCATCCGGGCGACGATGCGCGACACCGCCGGCGCCGCGGTCCAGCCAGCCGTGGCAAAGCCGTAGGACTTCTTGGTGCCGTGCGGTTCGTCGATGATGACATATACCATATATTGTGGATCATTCATTGGAAAAACGCCAATGAATGACGACAGCAGTGCCTTCTTGGCATAGCCGCCATGGGCCGAGACCTTGTCGGCCGTACCGGTCTTGCCGCCGACCAGATAGCCCGGCACATCGGCTTTCTTGCCGGTGCCTTCGGTCACGACCAACCGCATCAGCTTACGCATTTCCTCCGAGGTATGTTCGGAGACGACGCGCGTGCCGTCCGGGACATAACCCTCGGCATGCTTGATCAGGGTGGCCGGGCGTAGGATGCCGCCATTGACGATGGCGGATGCGGCGATCGCGGTCTGAAGCGGGCTGACCGCGAGGCCGTGGCCGAACGCGATCGTCATCGCGTTGATCTCGCGCCAGGGATGCGGCACTTCCGGAACGCCGATTTCCGGCAGTTCGATCGCTGGCGGCCGCAGCAGGCCGAGTTTGTCGAGGAACGCCTTCTGCACTTCCGGCCCGTTTTCCATCACCATCCGCGCCGAACCGATATTGGACGACTCCATGAAAATCTCGGTCACCGATGCCGGTCGGTTGAATGGGTGATAATCATGAATGGTAAAGCGGCCGATGGTGATCGGGCGTGTGTCATAGATGGAATTCAGCGTGGATTTATGACTGTCGAGCGCGAGGGCTGTGTTGAAGATCTTGAAGACGGAACCCATTTCGTAGACGCCGAGCGTTGCCCGGTTGAACATCGTCTCTTTGACGGCGTTATCGCGATCGTTCGGATCAAAGTCCGGCAATGAGACCATGGATAGAATTTCGCCGGATCGTACATCCATGATGATGCCGGTCGCGCCGATTGCCGAGAAATCGGCAACGGTTTTCTCCATCTCCTCGCGCAAAATATCTTGCAGGCGGATATCGATCGAGAGCTGGAGCGGTTCGCGTGTGCTGTCCAGATCGGCATCGAACGAGCGTTCCATGCCGGCAGAGAAATTATTGGCGACGCCCAGATAGCCCACGACATGGGCGGCGAGCGCGCCGTTCGGATAGATCCGCCGCTGCTCGGGCTCGAACTCCAGGCCGGGAACACCCAGCGCGTTCACGGCATATTGCTGGGACGGGGTCAGATGATGATAGAGCGACACAAAGCTTTTCTTGTCGGTCGCGGTCAGCCGGGCGCGTAGCTTGGCCTCGTCCGTGCCGGGCAGCACGCGGGCGAGTTTGTGCGCGGTGTCGATTGGGTCGGCGATCTGATGCGGATAGGCGAAGAGCGACGGGCTGTCGAGCGTCGTCGCCAGCACCGCGCCGTTGCGATCGATGATATCGGCCCGGCCATAATCGACCGGCTTCACGACGGCCGGCTGGACCAGATGAGTGAGTTCCGCGTCGGGCTTGATCAGCAAGGTGACTTGGGCCAGCCGCGTCCCAATCACGAGAAACGCGAACACAAACACCGCACCCGTGACAGCCAGGCGATTGCGGCTAAGTGCCAGCGATTTTGCCTGCGGAACCAGAGCGGTCGAGGTCGCGGCGACCGGCAGGAAATGGCGGGGGCGACAGGGATTGTCGTCGCCGTCGAGCGGCCCCGCCTTCATCGGATGGTCCTCGGCTTGGCCGCGGTGCTTCCCGATGCGTGCGGCAGCATCGCGGGCGCGGGTTTGAAGGCCGCAAGCTGCATCGCTTGAAGCACCGATTCGACCGGGACATCCTTGTCGATCGCGGCGACCTGCGGCCCGACCGAGCGATCGTCACGCAGGGCCAACTGGTCGAAATTGCCGATTTGGGCGGCGGTCAGCGGATGCAGCGGAAGGTGGCGATCCGACAATTCGGCCAGCCGAGCCGGCTTGGTAAGGAAACTCCATTCGGCCTTCAGAACATGAATCGCCTCCTGATCGGCCGCCGCCTGGCGGTCGATCTTGATGAGTTGCTCTTCAAGGGCCTGGACGTCGTATTTGACCTGGAACAGGCTGAACCCGAGCACCATGCACAAACCAACGGCGACGAGGGTGGGCTGGCGGATCATGCGGCGATCTCCCAGGCTGGAGCGGCAGTCCGCTCGGCAACGCGCAGTTTGGCCGAGCGGGCGCGGGGGTTGCGCGCGATTTCTTCCGGTCCCGCGACGATCGGCTTACGGCCGACGAGACGGAAACTGGGCGCCGACGGCGGGGTTATGTCGGGAAGATGGCGCGAGACCGAGGGGGCGGTCCCGGCGCGGTCGCGCAGGAACAGCTTGATCGCGCGGTCTTCCAGTGAGTGAAATGAGACCACGGCCAGTCGGCCTCCGGTCTTCAGCAGCCGTTCGGCGGCGGCGAGGCCGCGCTCCAATTCGCCCATCTCGTCATTGACCGCGATGCGCAAGGCCTGAAAGGTCCGCGTCGCCGGGTCGATGCCGTCGCGGCTGCCGGGCAC
>JBAVTK010000523.1:0-16004 GCA_049696095.1 Aliidongia sp.
GCCCGGCGCTGCCCATTCCACGCCGGGCGCAGCCGCTCATAGACGCAGTTCTTGAAAAAATTCTGATATTCCAGCGCGAGACCAGGATCTTGGATCAAGCCGGACCGCGCTTTCAGTCGATTGCGCAGATCAGCCTTGCGCTCCGGCGTATCGCACGGCCGCGCCGCCAATTCCTGCGCCCACAGCACCTCGGCCAGCGGCTGAGCGGATTTCAGCACACCTTGCAGGGCGGCCGCACCGAATTTACCGATGAGCGTGTCGGGATCTTCGCCCGGCGGCAGCGTGGCAAAGCGGAGCGATTTGCCCGGCTTCAGCAGCGGCAGCGCCCGGTCGAGGGCACGCCCGGCCGCGCGCTGGCCGGCAGCATCACCGTCGAAGCACAGCACCGGTTCGTTCTCCAGACGCCAGAGTTCGGCCAGCTGATGTTCGGTCAGCGCCGTGCCGAGCGGTGCGACCGCACCGTCGAAGCCGGCCCGGTGCATCGCGATCACGTCCATATAGCCTTCAGTGACGACAAGTTCGGCCCCTTTGCCGATCCCGGCACGCGCCCAGCTTAGCCCGTACAACACGCCGCCCTTGTGAAAGATCGGCGTATCCGGCGAATTTAAATATTTTGGTTTACCGTCACCCGTGACCCTGCCACCGAACGCGATGACTCGGCCGGCCCGGTCGAGAATCGGGAATGTCACCCGGTCACGGAAATAATCGAAGCTCGAGTCCCGTCCGTCCTTTTGGCCGATCAGCCCGGCTTCGAGCAGCAGCGATTCGGGAAATTCCGCCAGCAGATGCTGCTTTAGCAGCCCGTTGCCGCCCGGGGCATAGCCCAGGCGAAAGCGCTCGATTGCGGCATCGTCGAGACCGCGCCGCTCAAGATACGCGCGCGCCGCGGCGCCGGCGCGTGTTTGTAGCTGGGCCTGGAAGAATGCACAGGCCGCCTCGGTCACTTCGTTGAGCGTCTTCTCGCGGACCGCCCGCTCGCGCTCCTGCGGCGTCGGTTTGGGCACTTCGAGCCCTGCTTCGGCCGCCAGCGCCTCAATTGCGTCGAGAAAGCCCAGATTCTGCGTCTGCATGACGTAACCGATGACATCGCCATGCGCGCCGCAGCCGAAGCAATGAAAGAACCCCTTCTCCTCGTTGACCGTGAAGGAGGGCGATTTCTCGTTATGGAACGGGCAGAGTCCGCTATATTCCCGACCGCGTTTGACCAGACGCGTGTGCCGTCCGATCATCTCGGCCAGCGGCACACGCGATCTGATCTCGTCAAGGAACGCCGGGGGAAAGGACATCGGGCTCAGGCGGTGCCGGCCAGCGCCTCTTTGACCAGCGCGCTCGCCTTGGTGAAATCCATCTGACCGGCGAATCGCTCCTTCAGCGCGGCCATGGTGCGCCCCATATCCTTGATGCCGGTGGCGCCGATTTCCTGGATGAGGGCGTGGACCGCTGCCTTCGCGGCATCGGCATCGAGTTGCGCCGGCAGGAAGCGCTCGATCAGCGCGATCTCCGCACTTTCCTGATCGACCAGATCCGGGCGATTGCCCTGTTGATAGAGCGCGATGCTCTCGCGCCGCTGCTTGATCATGCCTTGGAGCAGCGCCAGCACGGCGGTATCATCGATCCCGTCGTGATTATCGGCCAGCCGCGCCTCGATATCCTTGTCCTTGATCTTGGCCAGGACCATCCTCAGGGTCGTGGTGGCCCGCGTGTCGCGCGCCTTCATGGCCTCTTTGAGCGCATCGCTCAATTCCTGGCGCTTCATAATGTTGTCAGCTCCGTTTGGGGGCCGGGAGTGTAATGCGTCGCGGGCGCCAGAGCAAACGGCGTGTCACGCCGCATGATCCGATCGGCCAATAGTAATTCGGTTGCGCAAAATCCGTTTGTTTCCCGCCTTAGGGGTGTGGCATAAATACGGACCTCGGAAGCGTCATGCGTAGGGTGCGGCCTGACCGACTCGGTGACTTTGGGAGAAGACGCATGAAATATTCGGCCCGCCTCACCATGGCGCTGGTATTTATCGGTTGCGCGGCCAATCTGCCCGCGGCACAGGCCCAGACCATCGTTCCAGTTGGCAGCGGCTTCAATGTGCCCCAAGGAGTCGCGATCGACGGCAGCGGCAACATCTTCGTCGCCGACACCCAGAACAGCGAGGTGAAGGAAATCCTGGCGGCCGGCGGTTTTACCACCGTCACCACGCTGGGCAGCGGCATCAGCCAGCCGACCAGTGCTGCCGTCGATAGCCACGGCAATATCTTCATCGCCGATTTCAACCATAACGCCGTCAAGGAAATCGTGGCGGCCAGCGGTTTTACCACGACACTCACCATCGGCAGCGGCTTCAACAATCCCGCCGGTGTCGCGGTCGATGCGGGCGGCAATGTCTATGTCGCCGATCAGGGCAACAATGCCATAAAGGAAATCCTGGCGGCCGGCGGTTTTACCACGGTCAATACGCTGGGCGGCAATTTTGCCTTTGATTTTCCGTCCGGTGTCGCAGTCGATTCGCACGGCAACGTCTTCGTCGCCGATCTCGGCAACGGCGCGGTCGAGGAGATTCTTGCCGGCAGCCTGACCAACGTCAATATCCTGAACAGCAATTTCAACGAACCGGCCAGCGTTGCGGTCGATGGCAGCGGCGACGTCTTTGTCGCCGACGAAGCGGCCAACACGGTCAGCGAAATTGCGACGGGCGGCGCGCTCAAGACGATCGGCAGCGGGTTCAACAGCCCGTCGGGCGTCGCGGTCGACGATGCCGGCAATCTCTATGTCGGCGATTCGGGCAATGCCGCGGTCAAGCGATTGACCGCTGCGAGCGGCTTCACCGCGGTGACGGTGCTCGGCAACGGCTTTGCCTTTCCCCAAGGCTTGGCGGTCGATGGCGGCGGCAATGTCTTCGTCGCGGATTTCCTCAACAGCGCCGTCGACGAGATCCTGGCAGCTGGCGGCCTCACCACGGTCAAGACGATCGCCAACGGCTTTTTCGCACCGACCGGCGTCGCGGTCGACAGCAACGGCAATGTCTTCGTCGCCGATCAGGGCGACAGCGCGGTGAAGGAAATCCTGGCGGCCGGCGGTCATGTCACCGTCAACACGATCGGCAGCGGTTTTAACGGCCCGAGCGGCGTCGCGGTGGATGGCAACGGCAATGTCTTCGTCGCCGACACCGACAACAGCGCGGTGAAGGAAATCCTGGCGGCCGGCGGCTTCACGACCATCAACACGATCGGCAGCGGCTTCGTCCTGCCGACCGGTGTGGCGCTTGACGGCAGCGGCAATGTCTTCGTCGCCGATCAGGGCAATAGCGCCGTCGACGAGATCCTGGCGGCCGGCGGTTTCACCATGGTGAAAACCCTGGGCGGCAATTTCGGGTTCTCGGCGCCGCAGGGCGTGGCGCTCGATGCCTCGGGCAATGTGCTGGTGGCCGATTTCGGTGTCGGCACCGTGTTCGAAATTCCGGCTGCGGGCGGCTTTGCCACGGTCAACACGATTGCCAGCGGGTTGGCTCAACCGGCCGGGGTGGCGGTCGATGGCAGCGGCAATATTTTCGTCGCGGTTTCCGGCACCAACGCGATCGACGAGATCGTGGCGACACCGACCCTGCTCGTCGCCTCGGTGCTGCCCGGCTCGCGTTCGGTCCAGATCGGCAACCCGGCAACGATCTTTGCCACGATGATCAATACCAGCGCCAATTCGCTGGCCGGTTGCCAGATCGTGCTCCCGGCGTCGGCACCGAACGGTCTGACGCTCAGCTTCCAGACGACAAATCCGGCGACCAACGCCCTCACCGGCACGCCCAACACGCCGGTGACTATTGCCGGCCACGACGGCCTGCAAACCTTTCTCCTGGCGTTCCAGAGCACGGCGGCGTTCACAGCACCAACCCTGGCACCGCAGTTCGAATGCACCGGCTCCGCCCCGGCGGCGGCTGTGACCGGTGTCGATACCGTCGATCTGACCTTTTCCACCACGCCGATCGCCGACATCATCGCGCTGGCCGCGACGACGACCGGCGGCGGCACGGTGGCGCTGCCCAATGGCGGGGTCGGGGCGTTCGCCGTCGCGAGCTTCAATGTCGGGGCGACGGCGCCAATCACCGTGTCCGCCGATACCGGCGACGCCACCCTGCCGGTCGCGACCTCGATCTGCCAGACCAACCCAAGCACCGGCCAGTGCCTCGCGGCACCGGCCCCAACCGTGACGCTCGACTATGTCGGCGGGGCAAGCCCAACCTTTTCGATCTTCCTGCAATCGACCGGCGCGATCGCCTTCTCGCCGGCGACCTCGCGCATCTTCGTGCGGTTCGAAGATGCCAGCGGCGCACTGCATGGCTCGACAAGTGTGGCGATCGAGACAAACTGAGCGAAAATCCCGCCCTAACGACCCGCGCGTCGCCCGCATCGCTGCGATCACGCCCTTGACGGCACGGCGCGTGGAAGGTTACTCGACACGCTCACCGGGGCGAACCGCGTCCCGGTGACCCAGAAAGAGGTCAGACGAGCCGCGCATGCGGCGTTATTCGCGCGGCACCAAGCGTCGCGGCGAACGGCGCGCGTGCGGGGCTGACTGCACGCGCGCACCGGCGCAAGGAGCCAGCATGACCGAGACCCCCATCCCACCGCGCCCACCGGGCGCCACCGCAGTTTTGGTCCTGGCCGATGGCCGGATCTTCTGGGGTCACGGCATCGGCGCCGCCGGCATTCGCCTGGGCGAAGTATGCTTCAACACCTCGATCACCGGCTATCAGGAGATCATGACCGATCCATCCTATGCCGGTCAGATCGTCACCTTTACCTTTCCCCATATCGGCAATACCGGCGCCAATGCCGAGGATATCGAGACGACCACGGCCGCGGCACGCGGGTTGGTCATCCGCACCGACATCACCCAGCCTTCAAACTGGCGCGCGGTACAGCATTTCGATGCGTGGCTGAAATCGAACGATCTGGTCGGCATCGCCGGTATCGATACCCGCGCGCTGACCCGCCGTATCCGCGATGGCGGCGCCCCGAATGGTGCGCTGTGCCACGCGCCGGACGGCACGTTCGACATTGATGACCTGCTGGCCCGCGCCCGCGCCTGGCCCGGCCTCGAAGGCATGGATCTGGCGATCGAGGTCACGACGCGCCAAAACTACGACTGGACCGAAACGCGCTGGACGATGGGACAGGGCTACGGCCGGCTCGGCGACGCCAAACGCCATGTCGTGGCGATCGATTACGGCGCCAAGCGCAATATCCTGCGCATGCTGGCCGACCATGGCTGCCAGGTGACGGTCGTCCCCGCGACGGCAACGTCCGAGGAAATTCTGCGGCATAAGCCCGATGGCGTGTTCCTGTCGAACGGACCGGGCGACCCGGCCGCGACCGGCGCCTATGCCGTGCCGGTGATCAAAGATCTGATCCAGACCGGCCTGCCGATTTTCGGCATCTGCCTTGGCCATCAGCTCTTGGCGCTGGCGCTCGGCGGCCGGACCACCAAGATGGCGCTCGGCCATCGCGGCGCCAATCATCCGGTTCAGGATCTGGCAACCGGCAAGGTCGAGATCACCAGCCAGAATCACGGTTTCCGAGTCGAGCCGCAAAGCCTGCCAGCTAATGTCGTGCCGAGCCATGTCTCGCTGTTCGACGGCAGCAACGAAGGCTTGCGCGTCACCGGACAACCGGTCTTTTCGGTCCAATATCATCCAGAGGCGTCACCTGGACCGCAGGACAGCCATTATCTGTTCGAGCGCTTCATGAACCTTATCGATCAAAAGGCGGTCAGTCATGGCTAAGCGCACCGACATCAAATCCATCCTGATCATCGGTGCCGGCCCGATCGTCATCGGCCAAGCGTGCGAATTCGACTATTCCGGCGCCCAGGCGTGCAAAGCACTAAAAAGCGAAGGCTATCGGATCATCCTGGTGAATTCGAATCCAGCGACGATCATGACCGATCCCGAACTGGCCGATGCCACCTATATCGAGCCGATCACGCCGGAAATGGTCGCCAAGGTGATCGCGGCCGAACGCCCCGATGCGCTGCTGCCGACCATGGGCGGCCAGACCGCGCTCAATACCGCGATGGCGCTGTCCAAGGACGGCACGCTGGCGAAATACGGCGTCGAACTGATTGGTGCCAAGGAAGACGCCATCGCCATGGCCGAGGACCGACTGCTGTTCCGCAACGCGATGGACCGGATCGGCCTCACCTCGCCGCGCTCGCGCGTCGCCCATTCGCTCGAAGAGGCGCGTGAGGCACTCGATGCGGTCGGGCTGCCGGCGATCATCCGGCCGTCCTTCACGCTGGCCGGCACGGGCGGCGGCATCGCCTACAATCTCGAAGAGTTTAAGGAGATCGTGACCGGCGGCTTGCGCGCCTCGCCAACCCACGAAGTGCTGATCGAAGAATCGGTGCTGGGCTGGAAGGAATATGAGATGGAGGTGGTCCGCGATAAGGCGGACAATTGCATCATCATCTGCTCGATCGAGAATATCGATCCGATGGGCGTCCATACCGGCGACAGCATTACTGTCGCCCCGGCCCTGACGCTCACCGACAAGGAATATCAGGTGATGCGCGATGCCTCGCTTGCGGTGTTGCGCGAGATCGGTGTCGATACCGGCGGCTCCAATGTCCAGTTCGCGGTCAATCCGGCCGATGGAAGGCTGGTCGTTATCGAGATGAATCCGCGCGTCAGCCGGTCGTCGGCCCTGGCCTCGAAGGCGACCGGCTTTCCGATCGCCAAGGTCGCGGCATTGCTGGCGGTCGGCTATACGCTCGATGAGTTGCGCAACGAGATCACCCGTGTCACCCCGGCGGCGTTCGAGCCGACGATCGACTATGTCGTCACCAAGATCCCGCGCTTCGCCTTCGAGAAATTCCCCGGTGCCGAGCCGCTGCTCTCGACCTCGATGAAGTCGGTCGGCGAGTGTATGGCGATCGGCCGCAGCTTTGCCGAAAGCATGCAGAAGGCGCTGCGCTCACTGGAAACCGGCCTCACCGGCTTCAACGAGATTTCCATCGCTGGCGGCAAGGACGCCGTGCGCGCAGCACTCGCCCAGCCGACGCCCGACCGGCTGCTGGTCATCGCGCAGGCGTTCCGCGAGGGGCTGAGCGTGGCGGAAATCCACGCGGCCTGCAAATACGATCCATGGTTCCTGGAGCAGATCGAGGATATCGTCGCGGCCGAGAACGGCGTCCGATCCAATGGCCTGCCCAAGGATGCCGCCGGGTTGCATGCGCTGAAGCGCCAGGGTTTCAGCGATGCACGGCTGGCCGAGTTGGGCGGGACCGACGAGGCGGCGGTCGCGCGGCAGCGCGCGGCGCAGGGCATCCATCCGGTCTATAAGCGCATCGATACCTGTGCCGCCGAATTCGCCTCGCTGACGCCCTATATGTATTCCACATATGAGGGCGACGGGCTCAGCCCGGCCGAGGATGAGGCCGACCCGACCGATCGGCGCAAGGTGCTGATCCTGGGCGGCGGGCCGAATCGCATCGGCCAGGGCATCGAATTCGATTATTGCTGCGTCCATGCCGCCTACAGCCTGCGAGACGCCGGTATCGAGACGATCATGGTCAATTGCAACCCAGAGACCGTCTCGACCGACTATGACACATCGGATCGGCTCTATTTCGAGCCGCTCACCGCCGAGGATGTGATCGAGTTGGTCCGGGTCGAGCAGCGCAACGGCACGGTGCTGGGGGTTATCGTCCAGCTTGGCGGGCAAACTCCGCTGAAGCTGGCCGCCGCACTGGAAGCGGCGAATATTCCGATCCTCGGCACCTCGCCCGACGCTATCGATCTGGCTGAGGACCGTCAGCGCTTTCAGAAATTCCTCGGCGATCTGGGGCTGCGCCAGCCGGCCAACGGCACGGCCCATTCAGTCGAAGAAGCCGAGGCTGTCGCCGAGTCGCTGGGCTTTCCGCTGGTCATCCGCCCATCTTATGTGCTGGGCGGTCGCGCCATGGAGATCGTGCATGAAATCGTCAGCCTGCGGCGCTACATGACCAATGCGGTCAAGGTCTCGGGCTCCAGCCCGATCCTGCTCGACCGCTATCTGAGCGACGCCATCGAAGTCGATGTCGATGCGGTTTGCGACGGCAAGACCGTCTATATCGCCGGTATCATGGAGCATATCGAGGAAGCCGGGATTCATTCTGGCGACAGCGCCTGTTCCCTGCCGCCCTATTCGCTGTCCACCGCGATCGTCACCGAGATCGAAAAACAGACCGCCGCCATGGCGCTCGGGCTTGGCGTGGTCGGCCTGATGAATGTGCAATTCGCCGTCAAGAATGGCGATGTCTATGTGCTGGAGGTCAATCCGCGAGCCAGCCGCACCGTCCCGTTCGTCGCCAAGGCGACCGGCGTGCCGATCGCCAAGATCGCGGCGCGCGTCATGGCCGGCGAAAGTCTCGCGGCGTTCGACCTGAAGCGTCAGGCCGCCAACCATGTCGCGGTCAAGGAAGCGGTCTTTCCGTTCAACCGCTTTCCCGGCGTCGATCTGATCCTCGGACCGGAGATGCGCTCGACCGGCGAGGTCATGGGGCTTGATGCGGATTTCGGCCGCGCCTTTGCCAAATCGCAGCTCGGCAGCAGCGTGGTTTTACCGCTCGGCGGCGCGGTGTTCGTCTCGGTGCGCGATACCGACAAATCCGCCGTGATCGAACCGTGCCGACGTCTGATCGAAATGGGCTTCGCTCTGGTCGCGACCCACGGCACTGCGCAGCATCTGCGCGCGGCCGGATTGCCGGTCGAGACCGTCAATAAGGTGCTGGAGGGCCGTCCCCATATCGTCGATCGGATGATGAGCGGCGGCATCGCGTTGGTTTTCAACACGACCGACGGCAAGCAAGCCGTGGCCGACAGTTTCTCGATTCGCCGAACGGCGTTGACGCACGCCATTCCGTACTACACGACGATTGCAGGGGCTCGCGCTTCGGTCGAGGCAATTCACGCGTTGAAGAGCGGCAGTCTTGAAGTTGCGCCACTTCAATCCTATTTTGATAAGCCGTCTGCGTGAGGCGGCTTATCCGGCTGATAGCGGGCAGTGTTTGTCGTCCCGCATCACCGTACTCTCAGGTCAGGCTCCAACGTCGATGATAAAAGTTCCAATGACCGAACTCGGGTTCAGCCGGATGCAGGAAGAACTGCGACGGCTCAAGACCACCGATCGCCCGGCTGTGATCCGGGCCATTGCCGAGGCGCGTGAGCATGGCGATCTGTCCGAGAACGCCGAATATCATGCGGCGCGCGAACGGCAATCCTTCATCGAGGGCCGCGTGATCGAGCTTGAGGACAAGATCGCGCGGGCTGAGGTGATCGATGTCAGCAAGTTGAACGGCAACGTCGTCAAATTCGGCGCGACCGTCATGCTGGCCGACGAGGAAACCGACGAAGAGACCAAGTATCAGCTGGTCGGCGAGGATGAAGCTGACGTCAAGCAGGGCATGCTGTCAGTGACCTCGCCCCTGGGCAAGGCGCTGATCGGCAAGGCGCTCGGCGAAAGCGTCGAGGTCACGACACCGCGCGGCGCCAAATCCTACGAGATCGTCAAGGTTCTGTTCCAGTAGCGTCTCCCGCACCGCAGGAGAGGCCAATCACATAAGCGGTGAAGGGCGGAGGGGGCCGCCCTCGCGCGGTTCACGCGCCCCCATTCGCATGCAGCCACCGCCCGACCGGTCCGAGCAGCCGATTGCGCAGATCGATTCGGCTCTCGATCGTCTCGGCGGCCCGGCCGACCTCGTAGCGGGCGCCGCTATTAGCGGTCGCGGCCGGCAGGCTCCGCAACGCCGCTTCGGTTTCCGGGCTCGACGAGCTTGCCGCGACATTGGTCAGGAATGGCCCGCGGCTGAATTCCGACAATTTGGCTAGAATCGGCTCCGGATTGGCGACGACATCGGCCCAGACCCGATCTGGATCGTCGCTCGCCTCGGCCGCATGAATGACGAAGCGATTGACCCGGCCGTTCGAGATTTCATCGGTGAGCGCGATCGCGACGCTCTGATCGATCAGCGCCGGATCGTGCGCGCCCGCCAGCGCGAAGTAATAGCGCAGCTTTTCCTCCGTGCCGGACGCGGCCTTGCCCAACGCGTGCAGCTTGTCCCAGGTCGCCTGATCGGCATACCGGCCGACCGTGGTGATCACCGGGCCGGCAATGGTCGGCGACAGCGATGCCGGCTCGGTGAGGAAGCCATCGAAGCGTTTGCGGCTTTCGGCGATCACCGCCTCGTCGCCGAATTCACCCAGCGCACCGATCACCTCGCCGCGCAGCAGCACGGCCTCGGCACTGTCATTCGGTCGATCGGTCCAGCCGAGCCGGTCGAGCACCGGATGGAGCAGCCCGATGGCATAGCGGCGGAACGCGGCGCGATCGGGCGAGCCGCGTTCGATCGTGTCGATCTGGTTCAGCGCATCAACCACCATGGTCCAAACGACCCGGTCATTTTCGCCGGTGAGCGCCTTGGTCAGATCGAGATAGCTCGCGACCTCGGCTCGACCGGCCTTGACCAAGGCCCATTGGTCGGCCAGCAGGGCCGCCCGGTTGGCCAAGGGCAGCGTCTTGTAGCCGGCGATCAGCGCCTTCAGGCTGGCTGGGTCATATTGCACACGAAAATAGCCGACATCGCCGTAATTGGCCTGCACGGGCTTGTCACAGCCGGGAAAGCTCACCGTCTCCGGCCTGTCGCCGACCAGCACGGTGCGCGGCGCGTGCCCGCCCACCGTGCCGATCTGGACCGGCACTTGCCAGGTCAGCTTGGCGGCGTTCGGATCGTGGATCGTGAAACGATCCTCGGTCAGGGTGACGACCCGGTCGGTCTTGATGCATTCCGACTCGACCTTGATCAGCGGAATCCCCGGCTGTTCGGTAAAGCCGGCCGCAATCTCGGCCACCGGCTTGCCCGAGGCCGCGGCGAGCGCCGCCCACAGATCGGCGCTGGTCGAGTTCGAATAGGCATGGGCCTTCATATAGCCGCGCATGCCCTCGCGGAAGATCGGCTCGGACAGATAGGTCTCCAGCATGCGGATTAAGGCGGCGCCCTTGAGATAGCTGATCGAGTCGAAGGCGGCACTGATCTCGCTTTCGTCGGCAATCTTGATCTGGATCGGATGGGTAGTCGAGCGGGCATCGATCGCCATCGCCCGTTCCTTCGCCATGCGGCTATCGGGCCAGATGTCCCAAGTCGCGTTGAACCGGTCGCTCGCCTTCGCGGCCATCCAGGTCGCGAAGCCCTCATTCAGCCAGGTATTGTCCCACCAGGCCATGGTGACCAGATCGCCCGACCATTGATGCGCCATCTCATGCGCCACGACGTTGAAAATCGCCTCGCGCGTTTGCGGCGAGGAGGTCGCGGGGTCGAACAGCAGCGCATTATCGATGAAGGTGAGGCCACCCCAATTCTCCATGGCGCCGGCCGCGAAATTGCCCGGCACGGCGATCAGATCCATCTTGGGCAGCGGATATTTCACGCCGAAATAATCATTGTAGAAAGGCAGGATCTTGGCCGCGGCATTCATCGCATAGCGGCCCAGCTCCTGCTTGCCGGGCACCGCCCAGACGCCGATATCGGCGCCGCCGGCCTTGGTCTGGATTCGGTCGAGCGGCCCGGCGGCGAGCACCAGCAGATAACTCGACATTTTGGGCGTCTGGCCGAAGCCGACTTTCTTCAGCGAGCCGCCCTTGGCGTCGGTGCCCGCCGGGCCTTCGCTTTCGATCGGCGTGTTGGAGATCGCGGCATAGCTTTTGGGTAGCACGACGCTCAAGCGATAGGTCGCCTTGAAGGCCGGCTCGTCCCAGCACGGCAGCATGTCGCGCGCATCAGTATCCTCGAACTGGGTGACCAGCATGCGCTGGCGCCCCTGCGGCGACGGAAAGTCATTGTAATAGAATCCGCGCGGCTGCGGCGTGATCGTGCCGGCATAGGAAATCGCCAGCGTGTGGCGGCCCGGACTGATCTGGGGCGCGAGGTGGAAACTGGCGGTCTGCAATTTCGGGTCGAGGCTGACAGTCACGGCCGTACCGTCCTCGCCGACCAGTGAGACGCGACTGAAACTCAGGGCATTGGCATTGAGCGTGATCGTGTCGGTCGGCGCGGTGACATCGATATCGATCTCCTCCTGGCCGGTGAAACCCAGCGTATCGAGATCGGGCGCGAGATCAAGCCGATAAGCCAGCGGCACGACGCTCTTGGGTAGATTACCCGGTGTCATCGCGAAATCGAACGGCGCCTCGGCCAGCGCCGTCCCGATCGCCAGGGCCGAGAAGACCACAACAAACCCGCCGGCCCATCGCCGGGCTAAGGGTGAAAACCGGATCATCATGCGTTTCCCTGCGCGTTTTGCCTGCCCGGCCGCAACCCTAACCAGACTTCCATGGTGTCGGCAACGCGGATTTCAGCACCACGAGAGATTGTGCCCGCACAAATCCGTGACGACGCGCCGAGTTTGCGCTTGCCGGCCCGGTCTCGACCGATCACTCTCGGGGCAAAATGTACAAAATTGTCCCGATGATCCGGTCGAGGAGATGGCAAGTGACGGTAGCGATGCCCCCCACGCCCGGCGGTGTGCAACCGCCGTTGGAAGTGGCGATCCTCGGCGCCGGTGTCGCCGGCCTTTGCATGGCGATCCAGCTGCGCAAAGCCGGTTTCACGCGTTTTACGATTTTCGAGAAAGCGGACGGCATTGGCGGGACTTGGCGCGACAATTCCTATCCCGGCTCGGGCTGCGACGTGCCCTCGCATGTCTATCGTTTTTCGTTCGAGCCCAAGAGCGATTGGAGTCGCGCCTATGCCGAACAGCCGGAAATCCTGCGCTATCTCGAGCATTGCGTCGAAAAATATGGCTTGACCGCGCATCTTCGGCTGAAGACCGAAATCGCCTCGGCTCGATTCGATGAAGCAGTCGGTCTCTGGCAGTTGACCACGATTGCAGGCGAAACCCTTACCGCCAAGGTCCTAGTCAGCGGCGTGGGCCAGCTCAACCGCCCCTACTGGCCAGATATTCCAGGTCTCGAGCGATTCGCCGGCGACAAATTCCATTCGGCGCGCTGGGATCACGCAGCCGATTTAACCGGCAAGAAGGTGGCGGTGATCGGCAGCGGCGCAAGCGCCATCCAGTTCATTCCACGGATCGCCGCCAAGACCGGCAAGCTGCATATCTTCCAGCGCAGCCCGAATTGGATGATTCCGAAGGACGACCGGGAATATGGCCGGCTGGAACAGATCCTGTTCCGAGCCATGCCCGGCTGGGCCTGGCTCTATCGGCAATATCTTTATTTGCTGCTGGAGAAGAATTTTTTCGCCTTCATCCAGGGCAGTTGGTTCGGCCGGCAGTTCCACAAGGTGGCGGAGCGGCAACTGGCACAAGTAACCGACCCAGCGCTACGAGAACGGCTGCGGCCGGATTATCCAGTCGGCTGCAAGCGCATCCTGATTTCCAATGAGTATTATCCAGCCTTGCAACTGCCGCAGGTCGATGTGGTGACCGACCAGATCGCGCGGATCGAGGCCGGCGCCATCGTCACCGACGACGGAATATCCCGTCCGGTCGATGTCATCATCCTGGCCACCGGCTTTGAATCGCTCGACTTTTTGGCTCCTTTGGACATTGTCGGACGGGAGGGGCGCGATCTCCGCGATGTCTGGCGGAATGGCGCCGAAGCCTATCTGGGGCTGACCGTTCCGGGCTTTCCCAATTTCTTCATGCTCTATGGCCCGAACACCAATCTCGGCCACAATTCGATCATTATCATGATCGAGGCCCAGGTCGGCTATGTGGTGAACTGCGTCCGCGCCCTGTTCGATCGCCACTTGGCCTGGCTTGATGTCAAGCCGGAGGCGACGCAGCGTTTCAACGAACAGCTTCAGCACAAGCTCGGCCACTCGGTCTGGGCCAGCGGTTGCCACAGTTGGTACAAGAATGCGGCCGGCAAGGTGACGAACAACTGGTCGGGTTTTACGCTCGCCTATCGGATGGCAACGCGGCGGGTGGCGTTCGAGGATTATCGGACGATGCCGAAGGAATACGCGTCGCCGCCCAAGCAACCTGTGCAGGCTCAACGGCCACTTTTGCCCTGACACCACTCAATCTGCCATATCGGGCTCGCATTGCGTCCGACTCTGCCGCCGGTTAGACACTATCCTGGCCACTCGTGACGCCGGTAACAGACGATCGGAGCCAATTTGCCATGACCCGACATCGCCCGGACGGGACCGAGTGTACCGCCGACCCGCCGGCCAGGGCCGGCAAGGATCGCGCGCAAGAAAGCCGCCGGCGGATCGATGCGGCGGCGCTGAGCTTATTCACCACCCAAGGGTTCCACGGCACGAACAACCGCGAGATCGCCGCCGCGGCCGGCATCTCGACCGCGGCGATCTATCTGCATTACCCGAGCAAGGAGGCGATTTTCACCGCGCTGGTGCATAGATATGGCGCGATGCTGATCGAATGGTTCGAGCAGGCGGTCGGCGGCCTCAATGACCCGTTTTCACCGCGCGACCTGACATCGTTCGCCGAGTTGGTCTGGTCGAAAATGCGCAATGATCGCGAATATTTGCTGCTCGTCCTGATCGACGTAATCGAGTTCAAGAATGGTCATTTCGCCGATTTTTTCCATGACATGCCGGTACGGCTGCGGCGCCTTCTCGAGGGGGCTTTGGCCGATGTGGTGCGACGGCCCGGTTGGCGAGGACACGACCCGGCTTTCGTGCTGTCCGCCGTCTATAACTACTTCTTTCATTGCGCCTTGCTGGAAAACTATATGCAAGGCGAGCGGCCGCTTGGCATGTCCAATGAGTTGGCGATCAGGGGCTTTGTCGATCTGCTCAGCTTCGGCCTCGTTTCGTCGTCCGCGAAGCCGGCGCGGAGGCGCTCGACACGCGCCTTGGATCAGGCTGCGCGCGAGCGGATCGCGATCATCCGACTGCTCTGTGGCAGGCTATGGAACCCGCCGCCGCAGATTCTCGCCCGGCTTTCCGGCAACACCGCCGGGGAACCGGCCGCCAATACCTCGATGCTGTTCTTGCCGGAGACCGCCAGCAATCGCCCGGACGAAACTCAATTAGCCATCGAGGCGGCCGCGCTCGAACTGTTCACCAGCCAGGGATTCCACGGCACCCATATTCGCGATATTGCCAAAAAAGCAAATTGCTCTCAGGGTACGATCTACAGATACTATGAGAAAAAAGAAACAATTTTCGAATCTCTGACAAATAGTTACAAAATTTGTATGACACGCTTTATCAGACAAATCATCACTACCCTAAATGATCCGCTGTCGAGAGACGATCTGCGGCTTTTGGCCTGGGCGGTGCGATCCATGGTCTATGACGACGTGCAATATGTACTTTTGATGTTCATCGATGTTGTCGAATTTAAAAGTCAATATTTTTCCGGATTGTTTCGTGACCTACCGACCCGGTTTCGCCATCTGTCCGGACCAGCGCTGGACAAGGCAAGCGCGCAGCCCGGCTGGTGCGGCCTGGATCCAGCATTCGCACTGGCTACGATCTATTTCTTTTTCTTCAACTATTTCGTCATAGAGGGTCAAATGCGCGGCAACCAGCATCTGGGCGCGCCGGACGATGAGGCGATCGAGCGCCTGATCGATCTGCTGTCGTCCGGGCTGTGGACGAGCGATGCGGATCGATCGGTTTATGACTGATCGCTCGTTTTTTTGAGCGATCGATCATTGAAACACTGGTGCCATTCATGCTAGACAGGCAGATGCTTGAGTGAGGCGGGCCAGCGCTGCTTCGAGCCGTCAAAACAGTCGCGAGAGCCAAAACTTGCGACCCAATCGGGGGATCGTCCATGGCAACGGATGCGCGTCGATTTTCGCATGAGGCTAGGCTGAGTCGCTTGTTCGGGCTTCTGGCTCTTTGTCCGCTGATCGGTGGTTTGGCGATTCCGGCCACCAGCGCATCGGCGCAACCTTCGACCGCACCGGATTTCGTCGAATTCGAAAGCGGACAGGTCCGGCCGGTCGCCATGTCGCCGGACGGCAATACGTTGTTCGCGGTCAATACGC
>JBAVTK010000524.1:0-2256 GCA_049696095.1 Aliidongia sp.
CCCATAGTTTGCGATGCTGGACGTGGTTTGAAACCCGAAAATTCTTCCGGATTCGGGCTGACTGCAAACCTTCCCGCCACTACTCCGCCACCGCCGCCCCCGCCGGGCGGCGGTCGTCGTTGGCGCCGTAAACCCAACCGGGCCGCACAGCACCGCTTCTGGCTTCGTCATTGCCCGAGCTTTCGGCCCCCGCACTACCGCGTTCCGGGCCGATTTCGATCAGTTCGGCGCCGCCCCAATTATTCTGCTCGACCATCTTGTAGCCCATGCCGCCCAGCAGTTTCACCGTATCGGGCGAGAGCGCGAAGGGTTCGTAGCCAATCGAATCCGGCAGCCACTGATGGTGCAGGCGCGGCGCATCGACCGCCTCCTGCGGCGCCATGCCGTAATCGATGATGTTGAGCGCGGTTTCCAGCGTGATGGTGATGATGCGCGAACCACCAGGGCTGCCCAGCACCAGAAACACATGGCCATCCTTGGTCACGATGGTCGGCGCCATCGAGGATAAGGGCCGCTTGCCGGGCGCGATCGCATTGGTTCGGCCCTGGACCAGCCCGAACATATTGGGCGTGCCCGGCTTGACGGTGAAATCATCCATTTCGTTATTGAGCAGGAATCCCGTGCCCGGCGCCATTACGCCGGCACCGAACAGCCCGTTGATCGTGTACGTCACTGCGGCGGCATTGCCTTCCTTGTCGATCACCGAGTAATGCGTCGTCTCCGGCTTTTCACGCGGCTCGATCATCGCCTGGACCGCGGTCGAGACGCCGGCCTTGCCGGGCTGAATCTCGGCCCGAATCGCCGCCGCGTAATCCTTGGACATCAAGCGGTCGAGCGGGTTCTTCACGAATGCCGGATCGCCCAGATAAGTGTTGCGGTCGAAATAGGCGCGGCGCATCGCTTCGGCCATGACATGGACCGATTCGGCCGAATGAAAGCCCAGCGCCTTCATATCGTAGCCTTCGAGGATATTGAGAATCTCGCACAACGTCACCCCGCCCGAGCTGGGCGGCGGTGGCGAGACGAAGACATAGCCGCGATAGCCGCACTGGAGCGGCTTGTCCTCGGCAATCTTGTAACCGGCGAAATCGGCGGCGGTCAGCAGACCGCCATGAGCCGTCGAAGCGGTCTCGACCGCCTTGGGAATGGCGCCCTGGTAAAACGCATCCGGCCCCGCCTTGGCGACCGCCTCCAGCGTTTGGGCCAGATCCTTTTGCACCAACCGATCGCCCGGCTGAAGATTGCTGCCATCGGGCCGCAAGAAGATCCCGGCCACGACCGGGTCGCGGCGGAATTTGCCAGCACCGAAATCGAGAATGTCAGTATCAGGGCGGGTCAGCACGAAACCATCACGCGCGAGTTTGATCGCCGGGGCCATGACTTTGGCGCGCGGCAAGGTACCATAGGCGGCGAGTGCCCTATCCAGCCCCAGCACGGTGCCCGGCACGCCGGCCGCCTTGTAGCCATAGAGGCTGGCGCCCTTGACCGGGTTGCCGTCGGCATCAAGATACATCGTCTCGCTGGCGCCACCCGGCGCCGTCTCGCGGAAATCGACGAAGATATCGCGGCCATCGGCCAGATGCAGCACCATGAAGCCGCCGCCGCCGATATTGCCGCAGCACGGATCGACCACCGCCTCGGCATAGCCGACCGCGACCGCGGCATCGACGGCATTGCCGCCCTGGCGCAGGATTTCGGCACCGATCTCCGAGGCCAGATGCTGCGAGGCCACGACCATGCCGCGCTGGCCTTCGATCGCGGGATGCGAGGCCGCCAAAGCCGAGCCGGCCGCTCCCAGCAGCAGACTCCCAAGCACAATTGCAATCCGCCGCATCCCGCCTCTCCTCGCTGGTGTCCCGGATTATTCCGCCGGTTTTTCGGGCGGTTTGCCGGTCTGCTTCGTGACGCAATCGTCAAGCCGCGCGACCGCTCCGGCGACATCATGCACGGGTATCGTGAAATCCTTCTCCATGAAGTGAAAACCGATCTTGCCGGCCGTCATGAGCGATGGGCGCAGTTCGGGCGGCACTTGGGCGATCAAGGCCTGCCCGCTGCCGAACATGCTCACCGTATTGGGCGGCAAATCATCGAACCGGACCGGTATGTCATAGACATCCTTGGTGATCTTCCACCCTTCGCCGCCGAAGAGAAAGCTCACCGCGCGCGTGCGGGCCATCGTAATGCCGAAGCTGATGCCGTCAGCCGGCGACGTCTTGGCAGCACAACCGCTGTTCGAGTGGACCGTGACGATATTCC
>JBAVTK010000525.1:0-5342 GCA_049696095.1 Aliidongia sp.
GCCCGGCGCGGTCCGACCGGCACGGCCGGCGCGCTGCTCGGCCGCCGCCTGGCTGACCCGCTGCGTCTCCAGCCGGGTCATGCCGGTGCGTGGATCGAACCGGCTGGTGCGGGAAAGCCCGGCATCGACGATCTGGCGCACACCCTCGATCGTCAGACTGGTCTCGGCAATACTGGTCGCCAGCACGATCTTGCGCCGTCCGGCCGGCGCGGGCGCGAGCGCGCTATCCTGTGCTGCACCATCGAGATCGCCGAACAGCGGCCGAACATCGATGTTGGCCGGCAAGCGCCGCTCGGCCAGGGCACGCTCGACCCGGCGGATTTCGCCGCCGCCGGGCAGGAACACCAGAATGTCGCCCGGTTCGTCGAGCGCGCGCAGCACGGTATCGGCCAACTCGCGCACCAGCCGGTCGGGCGCGGGTTGGGCCAGATGGCGCGGTTCGACCGGATAGGCGCGACCCCGCGCCGTGATGGTCTCGGCTCGCATCAGGGCTGCGACCGGGCCGGCATCGAGCGTCGCCGACATCGCGACCAGCCGCAAATCAGGCCGCAGCGCCGCCTGGCTGTCGAGCGACAGCGCCAACCCCAGATCGGTATCGAGCCGGCGCTCATGGAATTCGTCGAACAGCACGATTCCGATGCCGTCGAGCGTCGGGTCGTCCTGGATCATCCGGGTGAAAATCCCATCGGTCACGACTTCGATGCGCGTGCGCGGGCCGATCCGGCTATCGAGCCGGACGCGGTATCCCGCCGTCTCGCCGACCGTCTCGCCCAGCAGAACCGCCATGCGTCGTGCCGCGGCGCGCGCAGCCAGGCGCCGCGGCTCCAGCATCAGGATCTTGGTCCCGCCGAGCCACGCTTCATCGAGCAGCGCCAGCGGCACGCCAGTGGTCTTGCCGGCACCCGGCGGCGCTTGCAGCACGGCATTGCACCCGGTGGCCAGCACGCGCAGCAGATCGGGCAGGGCCTGGGCGATCGGGAGGTCGGCGGACAGAGAAATCATGGCGCCACTCATCCCGGCGAAACCCCATCGCCGTCAAGCGCGGTTCAGCCCGCCATCTTCCAGCGCCGCATCTTCAAGACGTAACCGATGATCTCGGCCACCGCCTTGAAATGCTCGGGCGCGATCTCGTCATCGACCTCGACCGCGGCGTAGAGTGCCCGCGCCACGGCCGGGTTTTCCACGATCGGCACGTCATGCGCGATCGCCACTTCGCGGATTTTCTGAGCCAAATAATCGACCCCCTTGGCCACCACCTTGGGGGCGCCCATCATGCCCATCTCGTAATAGAGTGCCACGGCGTAATGCGTCGGATTGGTGATGATGACCGAGGCCTTCGGGACCGCCTGAAGCATCCGCTTCTTAGCGCGCGTCATGCGGATCTGGCGCTGCCGGCCTTTGACATGCGGGTCGCCTTCGGTGTTCTTGACCTCGTCCTTGACCTCTTGCTTGGTCATTTTGAGACTGCGCAGGCTCGCCCATTTCTGGTAAAAATAATCCAGTATGGCAATGGCGATGATGGTCAGGATCACACCGATCAAAAGACGCCGGATATCGTCAACCAACGTCGCCAGCATCAAATCCGGCGGCATGCCGATCATCAATGTGACGCGGATCACCTCGGGCTTGATGGTCAGGTAGGCCGTGGTGCCGACGATGGCGACCTTGGCGACGCCTTTGAGAAATTCGACTACCGATTTCCAGCCGAACAGTCGCTTGACACCGGTGATCGGGTTGAGAAAGTCGAAATGCAGCTTGAGCTTGCCGGTCGCCCACAGCAGCCCCTCGGTCTGGGCGATCGTGGTTGCGATGCCGGTGAGCGCCAACACCGCGACCGGCATGGCCATGGCAATGCCGACGGTCTCGACGACCCGCGCGATCAGAATGCGCACATCCGCCAATGTGCCGATCGGGATCGCCTGCGGCCGTTCGATCATGCCTCGCATCAGCCGCAGCAACGGTGCCAGCGACCAGGGCAGCACCAACAGAAACACCACGGCCGCGGCGATCAGCGACAGCGCGGTGGAAACATCGCGCGAGATGCCGACCTGTCCCTGACCACGCGCCTCGTTCAGCCTTCGGCCGGACGGGTCTTCGGTTCGGGAGTCTTGGTCTTCGGCCATGGTGTGCGAAGTGTGCGGCCGCGATGATTAAGGATCTCGTAAGCGGTCGCGAGGGCGGCGAGCCCGGTTGCCAATCCTCTGAGCCGGACACTGGTTGGTTCGCGCGTCGCGGGACGGCACGACAATATTCTGCTAGAGCGCGATGGTTTCGAGACGAAACCTGAATCGCGCTCTAACTTGTTCAGGTAGAACAAGATTCAGCCTTTGGGTGACTTCACCCAAAATCATCTTGTTCTAGCGGACTGCAGCCCTCGTGCGATCTAACAATCACGCCGGTCAAGTAGCGTCCGCGCGGAAGTTTTACCATCGTGCGACGGCCGACTGTGATTCTTCCGCCCGGCCGTTAATTCTTGACAAATTCGTATTGGCTGTTACTGTATCTATCCCTAAAAGGGAGTATTGGCAAAATGTCGAACATCTCCGCCCTGCCGCCGTCGGGCCCTGATCAGATCCCGTCGATCAAGTCAGCGAACAATCCGAGTGCGCCGGCCCCATCGGCACCGGCCGCGGTAAATGCCGCGGTGGCTGAGACCGCCGCTCAATTCCACAGCCCGCAGCTTGAAATCGACCCGCTGCTCAACCAAGTCATCGTCCAGTTCCGCGATGGCCAGAGCGGTGCGCCCGAGTATCAGATCCCCTCGAAGTCACAGTTGCTGTTGTATCAGGGCACTCAAGCCGCCACGGCCGCAGTGCCCGCCGCCGATCATTCCAAGGCGGTTTGACGGCACGAACTTGGGCTGGCTCGCTCGGGATTGATGAACATGCTTGCGTCGGACGACGGAGCGTGATCCTTTTTGGTTGCGTCAATTCAACCGTTCCCGCTTCCTTGAGCGATTTCCCCCATGCCTCAGCGTCTTCTGCTTTTGACCGGCACCTTCGAGGCCGGTATTCTGACCCCGCATCTGACAAGGTCCAATCGCGGCTGTTCCATTCGCGTCATCGATACGCTGAAGACTTTGGAGAGCGCGATCGTCGAGGCCCCCGAAAGCACACGGCTGCTGGCTTTTTGCACCGCTGTGATCGTTCCCCGGCACTTGCTCGAAAGGCTGTCAGGGCCGTCTTACAATGTTCATCCGGGGCCGCCGACCTTTCCCGGTCGCCATCCGGAATGCTGGGGCGCCTATGAAGGCCTGCCGCGCTTCGGTGCGACGCTGCATGAAATGGTCCCGCGGGTCGATGAAGGGCCGATCGTCGACGTTGTCTGGTTCGATCTGCCGGCCGGGGCCGGTCAAATCGAATTCGGCCTCGGTGCCTTTCGGGCGGCGGTGCAGTTGGTTGCGCGCTGGGCAGACACGCTGGTCGGCACCGATGACCCGCTGCCGCGTTCAGATCATCGTTGGAGCGGCCGCAAGACCACGCATCGGGATTTCGAGGATATGTGCCGGGTCGGGCCGGAGATCGATGCCGCCGGGTTTCATCGGCGCCGCCGGGCTTTCGCCGAGCAGCCGGGCAGCCGCATGACCGTGACGCTGCATGGCTGCGAATTCTATTATTCCGCGCCGATGCAGCCACGCCCCGCAATCGATCTCATCACGGTTTGACCAGGGTCATTTCGCTCTGCTGCTGGGCTTGCCGCCGTTCGCGATCGGCTCGTGCCTCGGGTGGCAAATCGGTGCCCAGCAGCCCGGCGGCGATATTGCGGTTGATACTGATCAGCGGTTGGAGCTTCTCGGCGCTGGGGTAAGCCAGCAGATCGATCGACCGCTTATCGATGAAATTCGCCAGATTGAGCAGCCCTTCGCGGATGGTTTTCGCCGTCGCGCAATCCGGATCGGCCTGTTCGGCCTGAATGATCGTCCAGAGCCGCCAGTTCAGCCGTACCGCGTCGAGGATTTGCTCGCGCGTGGCGCCGGGGTCGCAGGCCGCGGCCATTTTGCGTGCGGTTGTCGTCAGACCCCAAGCCAGCGTCTGCTCCGGGCTGGCGTTTTCCATGGCCATGGTTTGTTGTTTGGCGTAGCCCATCGTCATTGTCGTTCCTCTATGGTATCCAGCGGTCAATTCGGGTCCGAAGTCCGATCCGCGGTCTTCAAGCGGCGAAATACCAGTTCGTTATCAGGACGCCGCCCGGTTGGTGCGGCGCAGCAAGACATTCTGCAAACCATCGATGACCCGCCAAACATCGGCGAGATTCATGCCGGCGAACAGCGGCAGGGAGAGCGTGCGGCGGTAATAGGCCTCCGCACCGTCGAGCATCAGTTCCGGATTGCGCGCACGGTAATAGGGCTGGCGGTGAACCGGGATGTAATGGACTTGGGTGCCGATGCCGGCGTGGCGCAGCGTGGTCATGACCTCAGCCCGCTCGAAACCCAGGCCTGCGAAATCGATCAGGACCGGGTAAAGATGCCAGGCCGGCAGGCAACCGCGGCACCGACGGATCGGCACGGCCAATCCGGCCAACGGTGCCAGCAATTCATCGTAGCGTTGCGCCAATGCGCGGCGGTGTTCGACGAACTGATCGAGCCGACCGAGCTGGCTGAGCGCCAAAGCAGCATGAATATCGGACAGCCGGTAATTCCAGCCGATCTCCAGCATCTCGTAATACCAGGGATTGGCGTCGCCATTGGCATCGAAGCCCAACGCGCCATTCTGGAAGTCGGCCGGTTCGTGAGTCATCCCGTGGCTGCGCAGCCGCCGCATGCGCCGGGCCAGTGCCGGATCGTTGGTCGTGACGGCACCGCCCTCGCCGGCCGCGATGGTTTTGACGGGGTGAAACGAAAACACCACCATATCGCTGAGCCGACAGGCGCCGACCGGGGCGGCCGAGCCGTCCGGGCACGCATGATAGGTGCCGATGGCGTGGCAGGCGTCCTCGACGATCGCGGCACCCTTCGCCCGGGCGATCTTTGCCAGACCAATCAGATCGGCGCATTGGCCGGCCAGGTGAACCGCGAAGACCGCCTTGACCGCGAGCCCGCCGGCTTCGGCCCGCGCGAAACCGGCCTCGAGCGCCGCCGGTGTCAGGAGGCCGTTATCGGGATCGACATCGGCGAAGACGACTTCGGCACCGGTCATGCGGATCGCGTTCGCGGTCGCAAGAAAGGTGATCGACGGCACGATCGCCGCATCGCCCGGCCCGAGATCGAGCGCCAGACAGGCAAGATGCAGGGCGGCTGTGCCCGACGAACAACTGATCGCCTCTTTGGCGCCGCAACGTGCGGCCAAGGCCTGTTCGAAGCGGGCGACCGTCGGCCCGGTCGTTAGCCAACTGCTGCGCAGCAC
>JBAVTK010000526.1:0-2242 GCA_049696095.1 Aliidongia sp.
GTGCGGCCGGGTCGCGCCGGATCGCCAGCTCGAAGCCGGTGCCAGCGATCTCGCGCCAGACCGCTTCGCCGGCCAGCAGCAGCACCGGCAACAACCCGTCCGGCGCCGCGGCACTATCCGGCTGGACCTCGATCGGCGGCCCGGTCGGCGCATCGATCAGCAGGATCGGCATCCCATCTTGCGCCAGAAGCCGCGCCAGGGTCCGGCTCACCTGGTCGAGGTCCACGCCGCTCATGCCAGCCGCCGCCGACGCCAGACCGGCACGGAAGGCCGCCGATTGCCGACCGCGAGCCGGCGCAGCAATCGGAAACAGGCCGGCACCGTCAGGCCGAACCAGCTAATCACCATGAAGAAGACCGTGCCGCTGACAGCGATGTAGAAGGTCCACCAGCGCCAATAGACCACGAAAGCCAGGACCGGCAGACAGGCACGGGCATCCAGAAACAGCATCCGGACCGGCAGAGCGGTGTTGCGCCACATCTCAAGCGACCTCCCTCAGTTCCGGCGCGGCCGTTGCCGGCGTAATCCGCCCCTGGTCGAGGGCCAGCGCGATGGCCGCGCGGTAGGATTGCCCCTGTTCCTCGACCGCGCGCCGCATCAGGCCCGGCCATTCGGCCGGGTCGGCCTCCAGGAAATGCCGCCGCAGCGGGGCGTCGAACGCCAAAAACTCGCGCAACGCCGTCCGCCTGTCGTCGGTCGAGGGCACCAGGCGCTGGTTGATCACCAGCCGCAGCGACTGGGCCACCGCGCTGATCAGATTGTCCCGTTCGCCGGCCGGACAGAGGCTCGCGATGCGCTGCATGGTCAGTGCCGTGTCGTTGGCGTGGATCGTCGTGGTCAGCACATGGCCGGAGATCGCCGCCTGAATGGCGGCACTCATGGTCACGCTGTCGCGGCATTCGCCGACGATGATGTCGGTCGGCTCGCGGCGCATGCAGCCGCGGATGAAGGCTTCGAAGCTCGGCAGATCGCGCGGGATCTCGGTCTGGTTCAGGGTCGAGCACGGGCTCTTCACCCGGTCGAGCAGGAATTCGACCGGGGCGGCACCCTCGACAATATTATAATGCCCATCCAGATCGGTGAGCTTCGCCATAATCATGCCGGCAATCAGCGTCGATTTGCCCGAGCCGGTGGCACCGCCGACGATCACCAGCCCGTCGCGCGGCCGGAACGACGCCAGAATGCCGGGCTCGACCAGTTGCGCGTCGAGCGAGGGCGGCAGGTTCGGGATCGGCCGCAGCAAAATGTTGGCACCCTCGCGCCGACTGGTGCGCGTCGGCGTCGCGTTCAGCCGAAAGCGCAGCCGCTCCGACCGGCTGATGGAGATTTCATAGGCGGTGTCGAAATCGCTGCCGCCCTGCAAGCGCGCCATGCCGTCGGCGCCATAGAGGTGATTGGTGATCTGCGCGATCTCGGCTTCGTCGAGCCGGGCTTTCGTCGCCGAGGCGTTGCGGCCATGGACGCGGATCGTGACGGCATGCCCGGTCTGAAAGCCGATCCGCGAGGCACCGAGGCGCTAGGCCCAGCATAGCAGCGAATCCAGCCCGGGCGCCGATTTGCGGCTTTCGGTGACCCAGCACAGCCCCTCATCCGGCCAGCCCACAACGGGATCGAGGCTTTCGGGCATCGCCGCCTCACCGGCCGCAGGTGCCGGGGGCCGGCTGCCAGTGTCGGCGATCGGCCTGGAGGCCGGGCTGATCGGTAATCCGCACCACCCGGTCGCCGATATGGAGATCGTCGCGCCCGCCCTCGACCGGCTTGTCCTGAAACACCAGCTTCGGCGGCTCGACCAGCCCGGCGCGCAACAGCACGCGGTAGCGCGCCATGCCGATGAGATCGCGCTGCATGCGCCCGAGATCCGCCAGGAAGATCTCGACCGACTGCTTCTCGCCGGCCGCCCAGCCTTCCGCGACCCATTTGTTCCACCACGCCACTTCCTTGTCGCTTTGCGGCAGGCCGGCATCGGCCGGACGCTCGGGAGCGGCCCAGGATCGGACCAGATAGCTGCGCCAGTTGGGCGGCGCCGAGGCTAGCTGCGCCTCGCGCGTGATCTGATAGACGCAGGCGGTCTCGCGTGCCACCTGGGCATCCTCGCCGAGCGCGAAGGCCATTTGCGCCTCGGTCACGATCGGCGGGCGAATCAGGGTCGGACCGCTACCGACCGGCAGCACCAGCGTCGTAAAATCATAGGCGGCGTCGAGCCGCACCTCGTAGCGCCGGAGCAAATCATTGAGCGCGAAGG
>JBAVTK010000527.1:0-2253 GCA_049696095.1 Aliidongia sp.
CTCCTCGTCAAGAACGATCGCTATGTTAGCCGACGGTGCACTCGCTGTCGCCGCTTTTTGGGATCAGGCCCGGGTACACGTGCGATCTCGTCGCTCAGAAGATGATCCTGGACGCCTTCGGAGTGACCGACCCGCGCACCGGCGTGCCGGTCGCGGTGGCGACGACCGCCCAGGGCGCAGTGGCGGTTGGCGCCGCGGTCATCGTCTGGCGCCTCTGGCGGCGTTGCCGCGATTGGCCGCTGCGCGGCGCAGCACTGATGGTGGCGACCTTTCTGGCCAGTCCCTACGCCGTCGATTACGATCTGGCCTGGCTCGCCTTTCCCATCGCCTGGCTGGCGCTCGACGGGCTGCGCCATGGCTGGCTGCGCTTCGATCGTGAAATCCTGGTTGCCGCCTGGGCGCTGCCGCTCGCGTTGGCGCCGATCGCCTTGGTCGTGTCGGTGCCGACCGGCCCCTTCGTGCTGGGTGCACTGCTCTGGGCGATCGACCGGCGAGCGGCGCTTTGGGTCGATCGGCAGGGTGTCGGTGTGCCGACAGCTTCATAGCTTCGGCGATCGCCCGTGACCGATGGTTCTCGGCCTTGTCGATCATGCGGTTGCGGCGTATATTGTCGGGAGGTAGGCCAGCCGGGGCGGCATTCCCCGACTGGCCCGCTTCTAGGCTCGGTCCAGGCTGATGTAGAGGGTTAAGATCCGCCTACGCCAGACCGGCATGGCGCAACTGACGACACGCCCTAGGAGCCACGGCATTTTTCGCATGTCGTACCTCCTGTGCGGCGGGTCGCTCATTCGGCCCGCCGCATTCATCTCTAGCGAGAGAGGGTCTGCTGGAAAAGCGTCAAGGTGCGCGTCTGACCCGCACCGCGCACTGATGCTTACCCCGTCATGACACCTTCACCTCCTGGACCAATTTCCGTTTCATCGCCTCGGCGAAGCTGTCCAGCCCTTCGGCAGTGATGACGAAGGCGTCGGGGCCCCCGATGACATATTCGGTGTAATAGGTCGCAAGCCATGGTTCTTCGCTGAGGATCGGCAGGCCGTTGATGGTGATGCCGGCCGCGACCAGCCGGTCGCGGGCCGCGGTCATCTCGGTGCCGATATTGTTCATGCCGTCGCCAGAGACATCGACCACCCGGCGCGCGGCGGCGAAGGGTGAGGATTCGAGCATTTCCTGCGCGGCGATCAGCGCGTCGGCGATGCCGGTCAGCCCGTCCGAACTGCGCCCGGTCCGGCGGATGCGTGCCGCCAGTCGCCGCGCATCCTCAGCCGACGCGATACGGGTCCAGTCGATCACGGCGAATTGCCGATCCGGGTCCGAGAACTCCATGACTGCGACGGCGACCGCGCCATTGATGCCGCCGCCGATCGCCTTGGCCAGATCGGGGTTTTCGAAGGCGGCGGCGATGCCTTCCTTTTGGAGTTGATAGCGCGCATCATTGACGCTCAGGCTGACATCGACGACCAGCACCAGCGCAACATCGACCGGTTCGGCGGCACGAGCCGGTAGGACCGAAAGTACCAGGGCCAAACCGCCGGCAAATATCCTGTTCCAGCTCATATGCCCACCGTTCCGTTATGCTGTGTCAGTCATCCTCACCAGTTCATAAAGCGCAATTGCGGCAGCATTCGAGACGTTCAAGCTACCGATCGGCCCGCCGGTCGGTAATCTTGCCATCAAGTCGCAGGCTTCGCGAGTCAGGCGCCGCATCCCTTCGCCCTCCGAGCCGAGCACCAAACACACCCGACCGGTCAATTTGTGACTGGCCAGCGTCCGTTCGGCGCCCCCGTCGAGGCCGACCGTCCAGAACCCGGCCTTCTTCAATTGCTCGAGCGCGCGGTTGAGATTGACTACGCGGACCAGCGGGACATGCTCGAGCGCGCCCGAGGCCGATTTGGCGAGCGTGCCGGAAATGTCGGGCGCGTTGCGGTCGGGCACGATCAGTGCCGCGGCGCCGAACGCCGCGGCCGAGCGCAGCACGGCGCCGATATTGTGCGGATCGGTCACCTGATCCAGTGCCACGATGGTCGCGGTCGGTTGATCGCCCAGGCTGTCGATCACATCCTCGATGGCGGGCGGTTTCAGCGGTTTGGCGATGAGCGCCATGCCCTGATGCACGGCACCGGGCGGCAGCAGCCGCTGCAATTCATCCTTGGGCAGGATCTGTGGCGCCGGACCGCCCAGCGCCTGCAATTCGGCGGCGTTGTCCGCCGTGGCGACCAGGCGAAGCAGTTTGCGCGCGGGATTGCCCAGCGC
>JBAVTK010000528.1:0-6627 GCA_049696095.1 Aliidongia sp.
GCTTCAGCCCGGCATCGGCCAGCGCGTTCAGCGCCGCGTCGGCATGAAGCTGGATCTGCGACATATCCGGAATGACGCCGAGCCGGGTCGTTTCGGCGGCACCAACAATGGCGACGCTGCCGGGGGCGATCGAGGCACTCATCGGGCGCTCCCCTTGGCCGGCTGGAACAGGGGCAAGGTGATTTCGTCGTCGAGTTTTTCGAACGCGACTTCGAGCGCCATGTCGAGTTGCAGCGCCTCCGGCGTCTGGGGACAGCCAATGATGTTGGTCATCAGGCGCGGCCCCTCCTCAAGCTCGACCACGGCGATCGCGTAAGGCGGGGTGAAACCCGGTACCGGCCGATGATGGATGACATAGCTGTAGAGCCGGCCCTTGCCGCTGGCGGTGACGACCGCAACGCGGCGCGAACCGCATTGCGGGCAAAAGGGGCGCGGCGGGAAATAGACCTTAGCGCAATCGTCGCACCGTTGCAGCCGCAGCTCGCCTTGGCGCGTTCCTTCCCAATAATGCTGCGTTTCCGGGGTGGGTTCCGGTCGCGCGCGTCTCGGTTCGGCCATCTCGATTCTCGCATGATGATTTGCAGTGACCGAGCATCCTTACGGGAAGACGCGGTACCTGTCACGCACCGGGCGCATCGCGCGCGCGATGTTCGACGCCTCGCCGGTCTCCGGGATTTCCTGCATGATTTTTCGCCGTGATGGTAGAACTGACGAAAGGCCCGATGTCTCAGGAAGAATGATGCACGACGACACGATTCCCCCCGATGTTCAGCCGCGACCGCAGGATTATCCATTCGATCTCGACCAGGTGCTGAGCGCCATCGTCCGGGTGCGGGCGCAAATTCCCGATGACGGCTTCACCACACCGGTACTCGGCAGCGAGCGGGCCGGCAGCGGCATCGTGATCGATGCGGACGGGTTGGTGCTGACGATCGGCTATTTGATTCTGGAGGCCGAATCGATCTGGCTGACCACCGTCGACGGCCGCGCCGTGCCGGGCCATGCGCTGGCCTATGACGGTGACACCGGATTCGGATTGGTCCAAGTTTTGGGCCGCCTCGGCGTACCCGCGCTCGAATTCGGCGACTCCACGGCTTTGGCGATCGGCGAGGCGATGATTCTGGCGGCGGCAGGCGGCCGCAGCCAGTCGGTGCGGACCCGGCTGGTCGGACGGCAATATTTCGCCGGCTATTGGGAGTATTTGCTGGAGGACGCCCTCTATGTTGCCCCGCATAATCCGAACTGGGGCGGTGCCGGCCTGATCGACGCCCATGGCAGGCTGGTCGGCGTGGGTTCGCTGGCTCTTCAGCAGCGCGTGGCCGAAGACCGGTCGCTGAACCTCAACATGGTCGTGCCGATCGATCTGGTGAAACCAATCCTCGAGTCGTTGCGGCGCCTGGGCCGAACCGATCGGCCGCCCCGGCCCTGGCTTGGCCTCTACGCCGGTGAGGAAGACGATGCCGTCATCGTCCATGGCCTGGCCGAAGGTGGCCCGGCCGAGACCGCCGGCATCCAGCTCGGCGACCATATTCTTGCCGTCGGCGACGCACCCGTCACCGATTTGCGTCAGCTCTGGCAAGGCATCTGGGCCAGTGGCAGCGCCGGCACCACGATCCGGCTGCGCATTGCCCGCGGCACGAAGACGCGGACTCGGGATGTGCCGTCGGCCGATCGGATGGCGTTTCTTCGGGCGCCCAGGCTGCAATAGCGCGCGATGGCTTCGGGACGAAGCCTGAGCCGCGCCCTCCTTGTTGCCTGAGATCGCCCGCGAGGCTCAGCCGGCCGAAGCAGAGCGGACCTCTACCGTGACATGCGACAATGCGCTGAACCGAGTCAACCTCTGACGATAATATTCCGCGTCTCGGTTCCGCCTTGTCGCCACTTCGACGATCGCTCCCAAATGCCCCGGGCCGAGGCGCCAGAGGTGAAAATCAGTCAGCCGATCGCCATCCGCTTCGAGTTCGTCGCGGATCCGCGCCGCCATCCGCCGATCGGGCAGCATATCCAGCAAAATTGCCCCGGTATCGCGGATCAAGCCCATTGACCAGTTGGCGATGACCAGCATGCCGACGATCCCCATCACCGGATCCATGAAATTCCACCCGAAGAATTTTCCGGCCGCAAGCCCGACGATGGCCAGCACCGAAACCGCCGCATCCGCCAGGACATGCACAAAAGCCGCGCGCATGTTGTTGTCCCGATGGGCGGCGTGATGGCCATGGTGGTGTTCCGCAAACACCACCTCGTGGATCTGCGCCTGATCGCCCTGGCGGAACACGATCCGTGCCGTGAAGTCATGCGGCTCAGGAACCTCCTCAACCGATTCGAGATACAGGCCGCGATCGGTGAGGTTGAAGAGCTGTCGCCGGCCGTCGGATCGAACGGTCTCGATCGTGACCGGCCCGACGCCGCCCGAACCCTCGACGGCAAGCCTGAAGCGCGGCGGCACGTCCTCTTCGAAAATTTTGAGTGACAGCGCGCCTCCTCCGGTCTCGATGCGATGGGGTGCATCGCCATGGCCATGATCGTCGTGGCCACGAGAATGGCCGTGGCCGTGAGCATGGTCGTGATCGCCGCTCAGCAGCCAGGCACTGGCAAGGTTCACCACAAGACCGACACCGGCGATCGGAATCGCCACATCGAAATCGATCGGGACCGGCTGGAACAGGCGCGTGATCGCGTCATAGCCGATCAGTAGCGCGATCATCGCCAGAATGATCGCACTGGAGAATCCCGCGAGATCGCCGAATTTACCGGTGCCGAAGCCGAAACGCGGGTCGGCAGCATAGCGGCGCGCATAAGTATAGGCCAACGCCGCGATCAGCATCGCCGCCGCATGGGTCGACATATGCAGCCCGTCGGCCACAAGCGCCAGCGAGCCATAGAGGCTGCCGCCGCCAATCTCGACCACCATCATGACCGTACACAGGACAATGACCGCCCAGGTCTTGCGCTCGTTCTTCTCATGTCCGCTCCCGAGAAAGACGTGGCTACGCCGGTCGAGCGACAGAGAAATGTCGATATCGGACATGAAGAGCCCCTATTTGAAGTAGCTGTGAATAACCTCAACCAACTCGTCCACACCGCCGGTCGCCGCCTCAGGCGCAGCATCGCGCTCGACCAGATGGCTGCGGATATGGTCCTCGACGATCTCGGCGAGCAAGCCATTGACGGCCCCACGGCAGCCCGCCACCAACTGCATCACTTGAGCGCAGCCGGCTTCGCCTTCGAGCGCGCGCTCGATCCCCTCGACCTGCCCGCGGATGCGACGCACTCGATTCAGAAGCTTCTGCTTCTCGCGTGTTGTATGGCTCATAGTATGGGGGACTATCCTATTATCCGGCCTTTTGTGCAAGCCGATCGCTGAACGAAATCTGCCGGACGATCATGGGAAGGGGCGCCGAAGATCATCTCATGAGACTTGCGCCTACGGAGAGCGAACAACCCTCGCCCGTTCTCCCGTCCGATGCTACCATCGCCACCTTCAACGGCTTGAGGTACAATCATGTCTGACGAATGGATAAGAAAATCGCCTCTCGTGACAGCGTGCGTCGCGACGATGACGTCTCGCGGTCGGATTGCAAGAACCGGCGTGCGATTTCTGCGCGATGCGGCGCTGGCCGCGGCGCTGGCGCTGGCATCGCTGCACCAGGCCGCCGCATTCCCGTTCTTGCCGCAGATCGTGATCTCTTCCACAGTGCCGCCGAATGGCGACCTCAATCCCTATGGCGTCGCGACAGTGCCCTTCGGCTTCCCGCCGGGCGGCGCCGCCGAGTTCGGCGATATTCTGGTGTCGAATTTCAACAATAGCGCCAATTTGCAGGGCACCGGTTCGACGATCGTCAAATTGACGGCCGACGGCACGATCGCGCCCAACGGTTCGGCTTCGGTGTTCTTTCAAGGCGGGGCGGGCACCGGCCTGACGACGGCCCTCGGGGTGTTGAAGAAGGGCTTCGTCATCGTCGGCAATGTGCCGACCGCCGACGGGACGGTCGCGACGATCCAGCCGGGCGCGCTTCTCGTTCTGGATCGCAACGGCAATTTGGTCTCGACCATTGAGTCCGGTGCGGCGAGCACGCTGAACGGCCCCTGGGATTTGACTCTGTTCGATCTGCGCGATAACGCCCTGCTCTTCGTGTCCAATGTCCTTGATGGGACGGTCTCCCGCCTCAATCTCGCGGTCAGCGACACCGGGGTTACGGTCACAAAGGCCACGCAGATCGCGACCGGCTATACACATGTTCCCAATGCCGCAGCTCTCGTCCTCGGGCCGACTGGTCTCGCGTTCAATCCGTTCAATGATACTTTGTTCGTCGCCTCGACCGGCGACAATGCGATTTTCGCGATCAAGAATGCGGTCTTCGTCCAGAACCCGGTCGCTCAGGGTGAGTTGGTGACACAAGACCCGCATTTGCGTGGGCCACTGGCGCTCAGCTTCGCGCCGAACGGCGATTTGCTGGCGGCGAACGGCGATGCTGTCAATGCCGATCCGGCGCATCCGAGCGAGATCGTTGAATTTACTGAGGATGGCCGGTTCGTGACCGAGTTCAATGTCGATGCCGCCCAAGGCGGTGCGTTCGGACTTGCCGTGGGCACGACCCCGGTCGGATTCTCGACCCTGGCCACGGTGGATGACGTATCCAACACGATCCAAGTCTATCCACTCACCTCACAACGTTGAGCGAGCACCATCGCCCGAGACCCGGGCACCGCGTAGCAGCGTCCCGGTCATTTCGGCCATCGTCGGACATTTGCGCAAATCGCAGATCTTCGGCTCTCGACGCCGGGGGCAGGTTGTGATAGGAGCTTCGCACGCGGCCAGCGGAGTTCGTTGTGGCCGAAGCCTTTCACACGCGGTCAGGGGATGTGCCCCTAGCGCCGCGGCGCGGTGACGCGGTCAAACGTCATCGTATCGAAACCTAGGAGTGGTAATGCAAGTACTCGTTCGGGACAATGACGTCGGCCAGGCGCTGCGCGTCCTCAAGAAAAAGATGCAGCGCGAAGGCATTCTACGGGAGATGAAGCGCCGCCGGTCCTACGAGAAGCCCTCGGAACGCCGCGCGCGCGAATCCGCCGAAACCGCCCGCCGGCACCGCAAGGCGATGCGCAAGCGGTTGGAGCGCGAAGGTTTCTGAGCCTTTGCGACAGAAAGGATAATCCGATGCGCGAACCGCTGTCCAAGTTCCCCAAGCGGCCAACCGGGCCGGATGTTATCAAACGGACGATCGCCGAGTGCCGAGCCATGCTGGCCAATACGCGGCTTTCGCCGGAGATGCGATCCGGCCTGCAGCTGCGCGTCACGCAGCTACAGGAAGAGTTGCAGGCGGATTCGGCCAGCAAGGCGCGCGAAGCGGAATATGCCGCAGCTGCGGCCGACGAATCGGAAACCGCGCCACGCTGGCGGCGACACTAACGGTGCGAATTGGCGGTTTGCCGATGCTTGATCGGATCGAGAGGCGCGGCAACGAAGCAACACTTGCGAGAAACATCGGCATTTTTACTCAGATTGTGCACATTTCCCGCTGCCGCCCGTCACGGACCGGCTAGTTGCGGCGGGTTATGTCGTGCTAAGCTAATTTTAATTTTCGGCCATTCGCGGATGACCCGCTTGGGCCAGTGTCAAGGGACTAGTGAACCGTGGGTAGAGGCAAGGACTTCCGCGAGCCGAGGCGCCGTGGCTTTGACGATGATCAGTGGCAGTCGCGACCGGACAGCTCGGCGCCGAGATCGACGCCGTTTGGTGAACGGCCTGCGGCGCGCGCGCCCGTGATCCCCACGGGGCCAGCGGTTAGTGCCACGGTCAAATGGTTCAATCCGGAAAAAGGCTTCGGCTTCGTCGAACTGAAAGACGGCTCGGGCGATGCGTTTCTGCATGTCGCCGTGCTCGAAGCGGCCGGTCATGGCGCCGTGTCGCCCGGTGCAACATTGCTCGTCCATAAAGGCCAAGGGCAAAAGGGTGCGCAAGTGACCCAGGTGCTCGAAGTCGATGACAGCACCGCGATGCCAGAGGCACCGCGCCAGGACCGGCCGCGCGCCGCTGCCGGTGCCGGCTTCGGCGGGCCGCGCCTGCGCGACGACCAGATCGCGTCCGCGGTCGAGATGACCGGCACGGTGAAATGGTACAACCCGGCCAAGGGCTTCGGCTTCGTCGCGGTCGAGGATGGCGGCAAGGACGTGTTCGTCCACGCCTCCGTGCTCGAACGCTCACGCGTCGCCATGCTCCAGGACGGCCAGCCCGTGACCCTGCGCGTCGTGCAGGGCCAGAAGGGCCGCGAGGCGGTCGAGATCAACGTCGCCGGCTGATTTCGGTTGTGGGGCGGTAACAACGCGCCCTCGTCATGACCGGGCTAGCCCCGGTTACCCACGTCGAGCCACAGCAAGTCTTTGCTTCAAGCAAATGCGGCAGCGGGCCGACGTGGGTGGCCGGAACAAGTCCGGCCATCGCGCGGTGTTCGCCCACCACCTTAATACCAGCGAAAGCATGATCGAGAAGTGGGAAACCGGGGCGAATAAGCCGAGCGGCGCTGCACTCAAGCTCCTCAGCCTGGTCCAGAAGCACGGGCTTCAGATTCTCGCCTAACCGATATGACGATCGAGTTCCAGCCGCCCGGTTCGTTTAAAATCAAG
>JBAVTK010000529.1:0-3570 GCA_049696095.1 Aliidongia sp.
AGCCAGGGCCGGCACCGCGGCCGCCAGCTTCCGTCGCCCCGCCTCGTCGGCCAAGCCGATGCAGTCCTGCAAGCGTGCCCCAGGCAATAGCCCAATCAGCGCCGCATCGCTCAATGCCGTCGGCACCATGGCCGGCTGGCGCGGCACAAGGGCGTCATCAGACGGCAGCACCGGCCGGCGCGGCGCGAACAGGTCCATTTGCCGATCATCCAAGATGACGCCCCCGCCTTATCCGCGCAGTTTATGGGGAAATTGTAGCGTCAGTGCCTCGGTTCCGACAGAGGGTACCGGTGCCGACAAGAACCACAAGGACTTCTTGACACTGGCCCTCGCCGATAGACCATATAAAATGCCGGTATGGATCGGACGGGCGAAACCGGCATGATCGACATCGACATGTCCGCTTCGAACGACCAGGAGCCGAACTTGTCCATGCGGCAGGTCATTCGATAATGCCGACCGTTCTCGGCAGCGCCCGTCTTGGCGATTAAGGTCGACGCCACCACCGTCGACGTGCGGACGGACGAGAGTTTGCTGCACGTCGTCATGGCGGATGGCCATGAGATCGCCGTACCCCTGGAATGGCTCCCGCGCCTGCGCGGCGCGTCACCCGAGCAACGGGCACATTGGCGCTTCAACGGGCGCGGCCAGGGGATTCATTGGCCCGATTTGGACGAAGACATCTCGGTCGACGTGCTCTTGCGGCGGACATGACCGTCCGACGGAGCGGACCGGCTGTCGGGTTGCCCGCGCCGCGTCCCTATCCCCAGCTTGCCAAGCCGGGGCGGCGTTGGCTTCACATTCGGCGCTATTGGATCGCCTACCGCACGACCAGCCCCCCCGTGATTATTGCCGCTTGTTACGACGCCGCCAACATTCCGAAACGTCTGTGGCGCGGCGTCGCCGATCCGACCGGGCCGTCGCTCAAACTCTTGGCACTGGCCCGCGCCAAGGGACTTGACACTATCGCCTAGATCGCAGTCCTCATCGCGTTCCATGCTATCGTCATCCCGCCATGATTGCCGAGAACAGGACGCGCCCGTGCCCGACACCGACATCCTAGACCGCCTCAAATCCACCGTCGGCCCGCGCGGCTGGATCGCCGATCCGGCGGACGTCGAGCCTTATCTCGTCGAGATGCGCGGGCTCTATCACGGCGCCACGGCACTCGTGTTGCGCCCGGCCAGCACGGCGGAAGTCTCGGAGATCGTGCGGATCTGTGCGGCGGCCAGGTTGCCGATCGTGCCGCAGGGCGGCAACACCGGGCTGGTCGGCGGCGGGGTGCCGGCCGAGGATGGTCGCAATATCGTGCTGGCGCTCGGGCGAATGAACCGGATCCGCCGGGTCGATCCGGAAAATTTCACGCTGACCGCCGAGGCCGGCTGCATTCTGGCCGAGATCCAGCGTGCGGCCGAGGCCGTCGATCGGCTGTTTCCGCTCAGTCTCGGCGCCGAGGGCACCTGTCAGATCGGCGGCAATATCTCGACCAATGCCGGCGGGATTCAGGTGCTGCGCTATGGCAACACCCGCGATCTCGTGCTCGGGATCGAGGCGGTGCTGCCCGATGGCCGGATCTGGGATGGCTTGCGCAGCCTGCGCAAGGACAATACCGGCTATGATCTGAAGCAATTATTCATCGGCGGCGAGGGCACGCTCGGCATCGTCACCGCGGCCAGCCTGCGGCTCTTCCCCAAGCCGCGCGAGGTGGCGACCGCCTTCGTCGGGCTGACCGACGGCCACGCCGCGATGCGGTTGTTCACGCGGGCGCGGGGGGCGACCGGCGATCAGATCACCGCCTTCGAACTGATCCCGCGCATCGGCATCGAGATCGGCGTCGCCCACGTCACGGGCGTGATCGATCCGCTGGGCCGGCCCTACCCGGCCTATGCGCTGATCGAACTCTCCTCCCCCAGCAGCCATTCCGGGCTTGCGGCGCAGCTCGAAACGCTGCTGGAAGACGCGCTTGAGGCGGGCGAGATCCTCGACGGCACGGTGGCCGCGAGCGAGGCGCAACGGCGCGCGCTGTGGCTGATCCGCGAGGGTGTGGTCGAGGGTCAGCGCCATGAGGGCGGCTCGATCAAGCATGATGTCTCGGTCCCGGTCTCGGCCGTCGCGACGTTCCTCAAGCGCGCGACCGCGGCGGTGACCGCACGGCTGCCCGGCATCCGAGTCGTCGCCTTCGGCCATGCCGGCGACGGCAATATCCATTTCAATCTGAGCCAGCCGGTTGGCGCCGACCGGGCGGCCTATCTCGCGCGCTGGGACGAGTTCAACGACATCGTCCATGGCATCGTCGCCGAGCTCGGCGGGTCTATCAGTGCCGAGCACGGCATCGGCCGGTTGAAACGCAACGAGATCACGCGCTACAAAGCACCGCTCGAACTTGAGCTGATGGCGCGCATCAAGGCCGCGCTCGATCCGCACAACATCATGAATCCGGGCAAGACCGTGCCGGATTTCCCCGCCGCCGAAGGGCCAGCCTCATGATCCCCTATGCTCCGCCGCTCGCCGACATGCGCTTTGCGCTCGAACAGACCGCACGGCTCGACGAGATCGCCCAATTGCCGGGCTGCGAGGGTGCGGCCCCCGATATCGTCATGGCGGTGCTGGAGGAAGCGGCCAAGCTCGCAAGCGGCGTGCTGGCGCCGCTCAATGACGTCGGCGACCAGAACCCGTCGCGGCTGGAAAATGGCGTGGTCCGCACACCGCCCGGCTTCAAGGAAGCCTATCGCGCCTATGTCGAGGGTGGCTGGAACAGCCTGCCCTTCGAGGAGGAGTTCGGTGGCCAGGCGCTGCCCGCCGTGGTGGCGCTGGCCGTGGCCGAGATGTGGAATTCGGCCAATATGGGCTGGGCACTCTGCCCGCTCTTGAATTTCGGCGCGGTCGAGGCGCTCCAGGCCCATGGCAGCCGCGCCTTGCAGGAGATTTACCTGCCCAAGCTGATTGCCGGCGAATGGACCGGCACGATGAATCTGACCGAGCCACAGGCCGGTTCCGATGTCGGCGCCTTGCGCACCCGCGCGGTGCCGGACGGCGCGCAGTGGCGGATCACCGGCCAGAAGATCTTCATCACCTATGGCGACCATGATTTCACCGAGAACATCATCCATCTGGTGCTGGCGCGCACGCCGGGGGCGCCGGCCGGGACCAAGGGGATTTCGCTGTTCCTGGTGCCGAAATTCCTGGTGAAGGACGATGGCACGCTGGGTGCGCGCAACGATGTCCGCACCGTCAGCCTGGAGCATAAGCTCGGCATCCATGCCAGTCCGACCGCGGTCTTGTCCTATGGCGATGAAGGCGGCGCCGTCGGCTATCTGATCGGCCAGGAAAATCGCGGCATGGAATGCATGTTCACCATGATGAACAATGCCCGGCTCAATGTCGGCCTTCAGGGCATCGCGATTTCCGAGCGCGCCTATCAGCAAGCGCGCGATTACGCCCGCACGCGCATCCAAGGCCGACCGATGAATGCGCGCGGGCCGGGCGAGCAGGCGATCATCCACCACCCCGATGTGACGCGCATGCTGCTCGTGATCAAATCACGGACCGAGGCGGCGCGCGGCCTGGCCT
>JBAVTK010000530.1:0-3986 GCA_049696095.1 Aliidongia sp.
TCTGCCGGCCAAGATCCCACAGTAATTGTTTGCGCAGGCCCGGCCCAGAGACTGAGAAGAAGCGGATGACCAGGGAGCGCAGGCCATGATCGCGGGCCGCAATCTCGCAGATCTCCTCGCACAACACTTTATGGCGACCATAATGCGAGACCGCTGCGCAACGGGCGGTTTCGGCAATCGGGCCGGCGTCGCATGAGCCATAAACGGCGGCGCTTGAGGGAAAAACGAACGCGGCATCGGGCTTATGGCGGACCAGAAACTCGACGACCGCCCGTGTGCTTTCGACGCTTTTCTCGAAGTCTCCTTGCGGATCGGCTTCCGCGACGCCGACCCGCGCGCCACCGGCGCCGTGAAAGACCAGATCGGGCAATGTGCCGCGCTTGGCCATCTCGGCGAGTAGGGTCTCGGTTACCGCGCCCGTCATCCAACCAGTGTATCCTTCGGGAATTGGGTGGTTTGGCCGCCCGGCGCCCCAGACATGCCAACCCAGATCGACATAGCGACGGCCAACCGCACCGCCGAGAAATCCCGAGCTGCCAAGCACCCAGGCCGTTCGTGTCGGCACGATCGCTCCCATGTCAAGGACGGGCGCGGAACACATCCGGCAGTAAGCCTGGATTACGATCCAGCTTCGCGAGTTCACGCCGTAGCACCGGACTTTCGGCACGGTCGGCCGGGACCGCGATCAGCGCGATTCGCCCAACTTCGCCGGGGACACCCCATTGCGATACGGTTCCCTCGACCACGTCGAACATCGAACTGCGCAACATATCGCGCAGGCATTTTATCGTCGGTATCCACCATGTCGTCATGTCGGCGGCATGGAGCCGAAATTGATCGGATCCATCATGGTTGTAGGCCATATGCGAGTTGGTCTCGTCGATGATGACGGCTGTCTCCAGCAGCATTTTGCCGCCGGGGGCGAGAACGCTGCGAATCTGCGACAAGGCTAATAGCGGGTCACGCAGATGGTAGAGAATGCCCATGTACTGAACGATATCGAAGCCATTGATCGTATCGCCCCCACCGTAGTTCAACACGACGTCGAGCCGGTCGGTCAAGTTGTAGGGCGAGACATTATAGAAGGGCAGCACTCGGCTGCCGATGATCTCGCGACAAGTCAGGAAGTTCTGGAATGGCTCGATCTGGATTTCCGTCGCAATAACCTCGCTTGCGCCTAAATGCTCCGCTTCGAATGCCCAAAGACCGTCCCAACTGCCCAAATCCAGCACTCGCTTATCGGCGTAGTCCAAATGGGAACGGCTCTTGCGGATGATCGACCAGATCGGCCGCAAGTGGTGGCGCCCAGGCGTAACGAACTCGCCGATTGGGATGCGGTGATACCATGTCGAGCCCCCGAGTCGTGCGGCAATCTCTTGCGGCTGATACTGACAGGCAGGTGTGAATGTAATCGCGAAGGGATCATCGATATTAGCTGGGTCGGTGCCGTTCAAAACCGAGGCATTGGCCAAGCTCGCGCAGCGCTCACGGATCTCCTCGAAATGTTGCGAGAAGACGATGATATCGAGATCGGCTCCACTTTCGGCCCAAAGGCAGTCCGGTGAGCGCACCTCCAAGCCGAAGAACGTCAGCCCATGTTTCTCGGGGTCGCTGTCGACAAGGAAATCGAGCGGTGCAGGGTGGAACTGTCTAAAGCGCTGCAATCCAGACCCACAACCCCAACCGACCGTGAGACGCTTGCGATTGATCGTCGATTCGCCGTGCTTGCGGTCCAAATCCATTATTCTCGCCCCCGAATTCTGATTGTCGCAATCGTGACCGCGGCATGATTAACAACCGGCTAAGGTCGCCCTTGCATACTGGTGCGATGAACCGGCACGGGACAGCGGCATGACACTCGGCATCGCGGGCATCGCCTTTCATTTGCCCGAGGCAATTCTCGACAATGCAGCACTGGCGCTGCATCAGCCACGCTTTCAGCCCGACAAGGTGAAGGCCAAGACCGGCATCGAGCGCCGCCACATCGCGGCGGCGGGCGAGACGGCGGGCGATCTCGCGACCCAGGCCGCGCGAAAGCTTTTCGCCGAACGCGGCATCGAGCCCGCATCGATCGATTACCTGATCCTCTGCACCCAGGCGCCGGATTATTTTCTGCCTGGCACGGCCTGTCTGATCCATCGCCGGCTCGGGCTCAAAGCCACGGCTGGTGCGCTGGATGTCAATCTGGGCTGCTCCGGCTTCGTCTATGGGCTGGGGTTGGCGGCCGGGTTGATCGAGACCGGGCAGGCGGCGCGCGTGCTGCTGCTGACCGCCGACACTTACAGCAAATTCATGGCACTCGACGATCTCGCGACCCGCACTATCTTCGGCGACGGGGCGGCGGCCACGCTGATCGAGGCGCGGCCGGATGCTGGGATCGGGCCGTTCGTCTATGGCACCGACGGTGCCGGTGCCGAGCATCTGATCGTGCCGACCGGCGGGATGCGCGAGCGTACCGGCACCGGCACTTACGAGACCCACAGCGGCGAGTTTGGGACCGGCTCGCCGCTGCATATGAACGGGCCGGAGGTCTTCAATTTCACCATCGCGGCCGTACCGCGCGCGATCGCGCAATTGCTCGCCAAGGCCGGCTGCGCGCAGGGCGAGATCGATCTTTTCGTGTTCCATCAGGCCAACACCACCATGCTGGAGGCGCTGCGCCGCAAGCTGGAGATCCCGCCCGAGCGGTTCTACGTCAATATGGCCGATGCCAACACGGTCAGCTCGACCATCCCGATCGCACTCCGCCGCGCCACCGACGAAGGCGTGTTGCGTTCGGGAATGCGTGTGCTGCTGCTGGGATTCGGCGTCGGCTATTCCTGGGCCGGCACGCTGGTGCGGTGGGGTTAAGGATTGCGGCGCAACGGGAGGGCACTATACAAACTTATGCCACTCCTTGAAATGTCCCCATGCCATCGCTATCATACGTCTCAGGAGGTGACACGCTTTCCGCCTTCCTGAAAGGGGAACCGGTTGCCCGGCTCCCTCGCTACGCTACTTAGGTTTTTCGTTAAAGCCCGCTTGGAACTCGAACTTCAACTTGAATCAGAAGCGCCGTAGCCACTTCAGGAAAGTCATTCGCGTGTCACCTCCTTTCGGTTCGTGAACGGCATGAGTGCCAATCACAGGCCGTAAATGCCGCGCGTGATCTGTATTCACAAGGCTAATTTGGCACCGAGCGCGGATTAGCGACGCGGCGGGGAGCGCCACTGCAATTCCCGCCTCACCGATAGGACGACCGCTGGAATCGGGGTCAGATAAATCCAGGCGCCGAGCCCGAGGGCATGCAACATGATCGGTAAAACCGGTCGGCCTGTCGCGTTGGCGGCGAGGGCGGAGAAGGCCAGAGTGACGCCCAGAATGACGCCGATATAGAGGCCGAGCACGATCGTCAGAACCCGAAACGGCCGGTCGGCTTGTTTGGGATATCCGAACATCTGCATCGCTTCCCCCGAAATTTAGCTTAATGCCGCCTTAACGGGCGAAACCTATACTCGGCATCGGCGCAAAACGCCAGCGGGGCCGGAGAACGGTTGAGATGAAGGCGACGATCAGGGGCGTGCGGATTGCCGGGATGCGGGCGGCGGTGCCGACGCCGCGGCATTCCTTCGTCGAGACGCCCGAACATATGACGCCCGAGGAAGCGCGCAAGCTCTACGCCGCGATCGGCGTCCACGAGCGCCGGATCGCGCCCCGGCGGCTGATCGCGTCGGATCTGTGCGCCGCCGCCGCGCAATCGCTGCTCGATGATCTCGGCTGGAGCCGCGACAGCGTCGAGGTGCTGGTGCTGGTGACGCAAGGGCCGGATTACCTGCTGCCGGCGACCGCGTGCCTGCTCCAGAAGCGGCTCGGGCTGCCGACCAGCTGTGCCACGTTCGACGTCAATCTCGGCTGCTCCGGCTTCGTCTATGGCAATTGGATCGCGGCCCAATTGCTCGCCGGGTCCGAGGGCAAGCGCGCTTTGCTGCTGTGCGGCGATGTCAGCA
>JBAVTK010000531.1:0-9907 GCA_049696095.1 Aliidongia sp.
CTTCAGGCGGCGATGGAAGGCTATCAGGTCGTCACCATGGAAGACGCCGCCCCGATCGCCGACATTTTCGTCACGGCGACCGGCAATGTCGATGTGATCACGCTCGACCATATGCGTCAAATGAAGGACCGCGCGATTGTTTGCAATATCGGTCATTTCGACAGCGAGATTCAGATTGCGAGCCTGCGCAATTATGTCTGGGACGAAGTCAAGCCGCAGGTCGATGAGGTCCTGTTTCCGGACGGCAAGCGCCTGATCGTGCTGGCCCAGGGGCGTCTGGTCAATCTCGGCTGCGCCACCGGTCATCCGAGTTTCGTCATGAGCGCGTCCTTCACCAATCAGGTGCTGGCGCAGATCGAGCTTTATACCAATTACAAAAAATACGAGAATAAGGTCTATGTCCTGCCGAAGCATCTCGACGAGAAGGTAGCCGCGCTGCATCTGGCCAAGCTGGGCGCCCGGTTGACCAAGCTCACCCCCAAGCAGACGGATTATCTGGGGATCGACAGCGCGGGCCCCTACAAGGCCGACCACTACCGGTATTGAAACCTGTGGGCTGTTCGAATTGAACGGGCTTCGCTTCGAACAGCCCAGGCCACTGTCACGTGGCGCCAAACCACACCGGCGGATCGGATCGGAGAATTTCTTCCCGGCATATGAGCGATCCGATCTGTTTTTTTGTCCTTGATGACCGGGTAACGCAGTCAATCTCTTGTGATATCGGCGCATAGTCGTTACCATTGGTAACGATGTATTCACCATTCGCCGAATCCCTTCTCCTTCCGCGCATGCTGATCCGCAAGCGAGCCTCGCCTGGGGGGGCCGGATAATGAGTTTGATTGCTTTTGGTGCTGTCGCGGTAATCCTGGCGGCTCTGGTGGTCGCGGCCTTTGCCGGGATCCACGATGCGCGCCGTCAGCGGCAGCATGCGGCCCTCTTGGCCGGTGCGCTCGGCACTATTGCGGGGATTTGCTATCAGTATCGAGGCGAGCGGGCGACGCGCATCGACGGCGTGACCGGTGATCCGGTCTGGCCACCCGATCTCGAATTGTTGGCCAGCCTGATGCCGTCGCCGGACCTCACGGCCCTGCGCGCAGATTTGCAGGAGCTGGCGCAGACCGGCCATGGCTTTTTCCGGCGTGTCGTCACCCTTGAAATTCCCGCCCGGCTGTTGGAAATATCGGGCCACCGTGCCGTTGCGGCTCTTGGGGGGCCGTCTTTGGACCTGATCTGGGTCACGGATATCACCGAACGCGAAGCCGCGGCCAGTGCCCGTGCTGTGGCACAGCGCGATCTGGTGCAGTTGCGCGACGCCCTTGATCATTTGCCGATCCCGGTCTGGTGGCGCGACGAGAAGCTCCAGCTCGTCGGCGGCAATCGGCGCTTCAACGACCTGACAGGTCTCGGCCCCGCGACGGCCGATCTGGCGGCACGCGCGATGGAGAACACCGCGCCGGTTGGCGAGCGGCAGGTCGTTAACGTCGGCGGCGAGCGTCGGCCATTCGAAATGGTCGAAGTGCCGCTGGAAAAAAGCGGAACGGTCGGCTTTGGCCGCGACCGACACGAGATCGAGGCGGTGCAGGCGGAACTCGACCGGCTGACGCTCGGCCATCGCGAGGTGCTGGAGGCGCTCAGCACGGCGATTGCGATCTGGGGGCCGGATGCGCGGCTGCTATTTCACAACACGGCATTTGAGCGGCTGTGGAATCTCGATGGCGAGTGGCTCGCCCTGGAGCCGAGCTTACCTGAATTGCTCGATCGGCTGCGCGAGATGCGTGCCTTGCCCGAGCATGCGGATTTCCGGCGCTTCAAGGCCGATCAGGTGGCGCAGCTTACCGAACTGGTCGAGCCGCGCGACGATTTGCTGCATCTGCCGGATGAGCGCACCTTACGCTTGCGCATTAGCCGTCATCCGTTCGGCGGCTTGACCTATGCTTATGAGGACGTCACCGACAAGCTGGCGCTGGAGCGCTCCTACAACACGCTGATCGATGTTCAGCGTGAGACGCTCGACAATTTGTTCGAGGGCATCGCGGTGTTCGGCAGCGACGGGCGACTGAAGCTGTGGAACCAGGCCTATGGCGACATCATGGAGCTTCAGCCAGGCGATTTGGCAAACCGGCCGCATATCACCACGCTGATCGACAAGGCGCGGGCGCTTTACGATACCGGCGCCGATTGGGAGCGGACGCGGTTTGCGGCGATTGAGCGTGTCACCAACTATACCGGCCATTCCGAGCGGGTCGAGCGGCGTGACGGCTCCGTGCTGGACGTGAATGCGGTGCCGCTGCCCGACGGCAATTTGCTGCTGAGCTATCTCGATGTGACCGATTCGATCCGCGTGCAGCGCGCGTTGCGTGAAAAGAACGAGGCGCTGGAGACCGCCGGCCATCTCAAGAGCGAGTTCATCGCCAATGTCTCTTATGAGCTGCGCACCCCGCTCAATGCCATCATCGGCTTTGCCGAAATCCTGACGGCCCAGTATTTCGGCACGCTCAATGAGCGGCAGGTGGAATATAGCCGCGGCATTCTCGATAGCTCGCAGCGTCTTTTGTCATTAATCAACGACATTCTCGATCTGGCCTCGGTCGAAGCCGGTCAGCTCGCCTTGGAGCGGGGACCGGTCGACGTCCATGCGTTGCTTGCCGGCATTCTAGCCTTGAGCCGCGAGCGGGCGCGGCGTCTGGGCATCATTCTCGAATTCAATTGTCCGACCGATATCGGGACGGTCGTGCTGGACGAACGCCGTATCCGCCAGGCGCTGTTCAATCTCGTATCGAATGCCATCAAATTCACCCCGACCGGCGGCACGGTGACCTTGTCCGCGCGGCGCGAGACTGCCGAGATCATCTTTTCAGTCACGGATACAGGTATCGGTATCGCGCCCGAATATCAGGCGCGCGTTTTCGAGAAATTCGAGCGCGGCGAGCCGGCGAGCCGTCAGGCCGGTGCAGGGCTGGGGCTGTCGCTGGTCAAGTCCTTCATCGAACTCCATGGCGGTACCGTCGAGTTGGAATCGGCGCTCGCCCATGGCACGCACGTCTCCTGCCGGCTGCCGATCTCGACGCCGCCGGCCGGGGCGACGGTCATCACAGCAGCGGGCGGCCTTTTGAAGTCGAATATTCGAAATGCAGCGCTTCACCGGGATGCACCAGAGGATGCGCCGCATGTGCAGCCTGTGCAGCTTCGGCGAAACCGCTCAGAATGAGTTTGAGCTTACCCGGATAATGGGCGATGTCACCGATCGCAAAAATGCCGGGGATGGTGGTCGCGGCCGTCGCCGGCTGGGTGACGATATGATGTCGCTCCAGCGCCAATCCCCAATCGGCGATCGGTCCCAATTCCATCGACAGGCCGAAGAACGGCAATAGGATATCGGTTTCAAGGCGCCGGGTCCGACCTTCGAGATCGGCGACGATGACGGCATCGAGCCTGCCCTCGACCCCGTCCAGCCCATGTAGTTGATAGGGAATCACCAGTTCGATGGCGCCGCATTCGGCCAAACGCTGGAGTTTGGCCGCACTTTCCGGAGCGGCCCGGAATTTCGGGCGGCGATGCACGACCATGAGCTTGGCGGCAATGTCGGCGAGGCTCAGCGCCCAATCGACCGCCGAATCCCCGCCGCCGGCGATCACGATACGCTTGCCGCGCAGCGCCTCACGGCGTGTCACCAGATAGAAGATGCTCTTGCCTTCATAACTCTCGATACCGGGCAATGGCGGCCGGTTGGGGCCGAACGCACCGGCCCCAGCCGCCAGGATAACCGCTTTCGCCCGAATCGTGACACCGAGGGACGTGGCGAGTTCGAACCCCTCGGCCAATGGTGTCAGCCGCAGCACCTGCTGTCCCAAATGATAGACCGGATGAAACGGGGCGGCCTGCTCAACGAGCCGATCGATGAGGCTTTGGGCGGCAATCTCAGGATAGCCGGGGATATCGTAGATCGGCTTTTCCGGATAAAGTGCCGCGCATTGTCCGCCTAGGGTATCCAGCGTGTCGATGACGTGGCAGCGCATGCGCAGCATGCCGCACTCGAAGACAGCGAAAAGACCGACCGGGCCGGCACCGATAATGGCGACGTCGGTCTCGTGGAGCATGGACATGCAAAGATGCGCCTCAGTAATGGGACTAAGGGCGCAGGATGACGGCGCGTCACCGATCGAGCAACCCCACTGTGGCAGCGGCACCGATGCGGATCGCGGAACAGCGGCCGGCCGGTTATGGGGCCGAGGCGTGATCCATCGAGCTGGACTCGGACGCGGCCTTGACGGTGTTGCGCAGCCAGATAATCAACTGAGCAAGCGGCAACGGTCGGCTGAATAGATAGCCCTGCATACTATCGACGCCGAATTCCGTTAGAATTCGAGCCGTTTCTTCGGTCTCGACCCCCTCGGCGACGGTTGCCAATCCCATGTTTCGGGCGAGATCGGCGACCGATTTGGCGATAGCATAGGAATCGGTGGATGTGGTGAGATCGGAGACGAAGCTTCGATCGATCTTCAGAACCGAAAACGGTAAATGCTTCAGAGCCGACAGGGAGGAGTGGCCGATGCCAAAATCATCGATCGCCAATTCGACTCCCTTGAGCCGCAGCCGGGTCAGCACTTCATTGGTGCGAACCGGATCGCCGAAGGCGGCTGTTTCCGTTACCTCTACGCTTAGCCGGCTGGGGTCGACATGGACGGAGCGGGTAATCTTCTGAAGACGTTCGGGAAATTCGAGATCACGGATAATGAGCGTCGAAACGTTGACGGCAACCGGCAGGCTGAAGCCGGCCGTTTCCAGCGCGACCGAAGCTCGCGCCGCGTTGAGGACGACCCAATCGGTCAATTTCGTCATGCAATCGCCATCGCGTTCCGCCACCGGGATGAAGCGTTCCGGTGAAATTCGTCCCAAGGTCGGGTGAGCCCAGCGAACCAGCGCTTCGAGCGCTACAGGCAAGCGCGAAGACGCCTGAATGATTGGTTGAAACTCCAGAAACAGTTCGTCGGCGGCAATGCCGGACAGCAGGCGCTCCAACCCCAACGGTTCGATCGCGGCATAGGCGACATCCAGTATGGCCCGCAATTCGGCCGCACGGGCCGGTTTCGACACGATGGCGGCGATATTGAGATTCAGCTCCCCCCCAAGACGGCCGCTTGCCCGCAATACACGGGAATCGGCGCCGCTGATCAGGATAATCGGCCCGACATAAGCTGCATCGCTGAGAAAACGCAGCACCTCGACCCCGTCGCCATCGCCCAAATGGAGATCGAGCATGACCAGTTCCGGCACGCACATGCTGAATTCGGCAGCGAACTGCGATGTCGTGAAGATCGTGCATGGGGTAAACCCCGCCTCTTCGGCCAGCCGCGCAAACAGCCGGCACAGAGCGGGATCGTCGTCGAGAATCAGCGCGCGCAAGACACCACCATTCTCCAGCTCCGGCTAAACCGGTTTCCAGTGGGGCGAAGCGCGGCAAGCGCTTTGCATGCCGTCGTCGCTGTCGTCCCCGCCCGAGAGGCGGATGACCAAGCGCCTCTCGTTTGCCAGCATACATCGACAACAACTTCCTAGTGAAGTAAATTGCGATTCTCAGCTGTTCCTCGCTGGTAAGCCATATTTCCTGCGATGCGACGGTTCGTTCAAGGCTGGCCGATCATTTCGCGAAGAGCTGCGAGCGATCGGCGAAGGCTTTGAACTCCAACGCGTTACCGGCCGGATCATGGAAGAACATGGTGGCCTGTTCACCAGTCTGGCCCTTGAAACGGATATAGGGCTCGATGACGAACCGCGTGCCGGCCGCCTTCAGTCGCTCGGCCAGCGCGTACCAATCCGGCATATCGAGCACGACGCCGAAATGCGGGACGGGCACGTCATGGCCATCGACCGGATTATGGTGCGAATCGGCCACGGCGATGGGGTTCGCCTTTAGATGAGCGACGATTTGATGGCCGTAAAGATCGAAATCGATCCATTGATCGGAGCTTCGTCCTTCCGGGCAGCCGAGAACGCGGCCATAGAAATCACGCGCGGCGGCAAGGTCATCGACCGGAAAGGCGATATGGAATGGGGTCAGGTTTTTCATGGTTGCTCCTGGGCAGCGGCAGCGGCATTTTGGCCGCGTTCTGGGGGGACGGACAAGCGATAAAAGCACCACTACGCCTGTCGTTCCGGTAGATATCTACCTCTGTCGGGGGAACATGGCCGCCGCCGAAATCTTGTGGCTGGGCGCGTGGCGCTGCGCGCGGCATTATAGGGCAGCATTGGCAAAATCCATTTCGGGCGTGCCGGGCGGTAAGGGAAATCGGGTCGCGATGTCGAGATTGACGCATCTTGAGCAACTGGAAGCCGAAAGCATCCACATCATGCGGGAGGTGGTCGCCGAGACCGAGCATCCTGTCATGCTGTATTCGATCGGCAAGGACAGCGCCGTGATGCTGCATCTGGCGCTGAAGGCGTTCTACCCGTCGAAGCCGCCTTTCCCGCTGCTCCATGTCGATACGACCTGGAAATTCCGCGAGATGATCGCATTCCGCGACAAGATCACGGCGCAGTTCGGCCTTGAACTTCTGGTTCATACCAATCCGGATGGCGTGGCCCAGGGCATCGGGCCGTTCAGCCATGGCTCGGCCGTCCATACCCAGATCATGAAGACCGACGCGTTGAAACAGTCGCTCGACAAATACGGTTTCGACGCGGCATTCGGCGGCGCCCGGCGCGACGAAGAGAAAAGCCGCGCCAAGGAACGCATCTTCAGCTTCCGTTCGACGCAGCATCGCTGGGATCCGAAGCATCAGCGCCCGGAGCTGTGGCAGCTCTATAATGCGCGCAAGAACAAGGGCGAGAGCATCCGGGTGTTTCCGCTGTCGAATTGGACTGAACTCGACATCTGGCAATATATCTATCTTGAGAAGATCCCGATCGTGCCGCTCTACTTCGCCGCCGAGCGGCCGGTGGTGCGGCGCGACGGCATGCTGATCATGGTCGATGACGACCGGATGACGCTGGCGCCGGACGAGGTGGCGGTGCGGCGCAAGATCCGCTTCCGCACGCTCGGTTGCTATCCTTTGACCGGTGCGGTCGAAAGCGAGGCCGATACGTTGCCGGCCATCATCCAGGAGATGCTGCTGGCGACCAGTTCGGAGCGGCAGGGCCGCGTCATCGACCAGGATGCCGCCGCCTCGATGGAACAGAAAAAACGCGAGGGATATTTCTGATGGCCGCCGTCCCGCCTTCGACCGATGCGGATATCGAGCGATATCTGGCGGCCCAGCAGCATAAGAGCCTGCTGCGTTTCATCACCTGCGGCAGCGTCGATGATGGCAAGAGCACGCTGATCGGTCGTCTGCTCTACGAATCCAAAATGCTGTTCGAGGATCAGCTGGCGACGCTTGAGGCCGACAGCAAGAAGCAAGGCACGCAAGGCGGCGATCTCGATTTCGCCTTGTTGGTCGATGGGCTGGCGGCCGAGCGCGAACAGGGCATCACCATTGATGTCGCCTATCGCTTCTTTGCGACCGACCGGCGCAAATTCATCGTCGCCGATACGCCGGGCCATGAGCAATATACCCGCAATATGGTGACCGGCGCCTCGACCGCCGATCTCGCGATCATTCTGATTGATGCGCGCCGGGGCGTGCTGACCCAGACGCGGCGACACAGCTACCTGGTCTCGCTGATCGGGATCAAACGGGTCGTGCTCGCGGTCAACAAGCTGGATCTGGTGGGCTATTCCCAGGAAATCCATGACCAGATCACCGCGGAATATCGTGAATTCGCCGCACGGCTCGGCCTGACCGAGATTGTCTCGATACCGCTGTCGGCGCTGAAAGGCGACAATGTCGTCGAGCGGAGCGAGCGGACCCCGTGGTATCGGGGGCCGGCCCTGATGGCACATCTGGAAGAAGTGGCGATCGAGGCGGACACGTTGGAGCGGCCGTTCCGCCTGCCGGTCCAATGGGTCAACCGGCCCAATCTCGATTTCCGCGGCTTTGCCGGCCTGATCGCGTCCGGCAGCATTCGGCCGGGCGATCGGGTTCGGGCGTTGCCGTCGGGACAGAAGAGCCGGGTCGCGCGGATCGTGAGTCAAGGTGGCGATCTGGCCGAAGCGGTTGCCGGACAATCGGTCACGCTGACGCTCGCCGACGAGATCGATATCAGCCGCGGCGACGTGATATCCGCGGCCGACGATCGCACCGAGATCGCCGATCAGTTCGAGGTGACGCTGATCTGGATGGCCGAGGAACCGATGCTGCCGGGCCGGCCCTATCTCCTGAAGATCGGCACCCGCACGGCAATCGCGACCGTTTCGCACACGAAATACAAGGTCAACGTCAACACGCTGGAGCATGTCGCCACCAAGGCGCTGGGCTTGAACGAAATCGGTGTGTGCAATATCAGCCTCAATCAGGCGATTCCGTTCGATTCCTATGCCGAGAACCGGGTGACCGGCGGTTTCATCCTGATCGATCGGATCAGCAACGACACAGTCGGCGCCGGCCTCCTGCATTTCGCGCTGCGGCGCTCGCAGAATGTCCATTGGCAGGCGCTCGACATCGACAAGGCGGCGCGCGCCGAACTCAAGGGCCAGAAGCCCTGCGTCTTGTGGTTTACCGGACTGTCGGGTGCCGGCAAATCGACCATCGCCAATATCGTCGAGAAAAAGCTCTTCGCCATCGGGCGTCATACCGCACTGCTCGACGGCGACAATGTCCGCCACGGGCTCAATCGCGATCTGGGTTTCACCGATGCCGACCGGGTCGAAAACATCCGCCGCGTCGGCGAGGTGGCGAAGCTGATGGTCGAGGCCGGCTTGATCGTCATGGTCTCGTTCATCTCGCCATTCCGGGCCGAGCGGCGCATGGCGCGCGATCTGCTGCCCGAGAGTGAATTTCTGGAGGTGTTCGTCGATACCTCGCTCGAAATCGCCGAGGCGCGCGATGTCAAAGGGCTGTACAAAAAGGCCCGGCGCGGCGATATCGCCCATTTCACCGGGATCGACAGCCCGTACGAAGTGCCGGAGATGCCGGATATCCGGGTCAACACCGCGACGATGTCGGCGGAAGAGGCGGCGGATTCGATTATTGCGCGGTTGGGGGAGTTGGGGATTATTGGAGGCGGTTTTGATATGGGCGGGGGTGTATAAGAGTTGGGGATTGCTGGCGCAGGGCCTTGGGGATTCGTGGAGGGGCGGGGTTATAGATCGTGTCCCTGGAGTTCTAGATTTGACGATTTTCGGCATATCTCGATTGACATCGGGCGAGAGTTTGGCATCCTAAGCCCCAAGGTTGGTAGCAGCCCAGACTTGTCGCCGAGTCCAAGCTACTCCGTTATTAGCAAGCATTCCAGTTCTCCTGGCTTTGCGCATTTAAGCGGCGTCTGCGCGGGAGTAACGCTATGCTTAAAGCCTATGTCATTCTTTCTGTGATCAAAGAGATCAAGGACATCTTGGGAACAATGCTTCCTGATGTGAAATCGGCTTCGCGAACGGAAGCCATGGCACGCGGGCTCGGTTGGAACAGCAACGCCGATCTGCGTACCGCCCTCAAAATGGCCCCCTCTGAGAGGCATGTTGACGACGGTGTGTTTGACGCCTACCTCGGAGACAAAGGTTTTTCGGCATTTCCGAACGGTACATTGAGTATGGCTGTCGCGAAATGCGCATATGCGGCCGATGTCGTAGACGGAGAGTTCGTCCGTCATTACTCGCCCCGGCTAATCTCGCCGTTGCAAATCGAGCCGGGCCACTACATGTCACGGGAGGCCGCGCATGATCTCAACATCAAGCTAAACCATGGAAATCCCGACCCTTCTCTCGCAAACGGCTCAGCTGCTGACCCGTTTGCGAGAGAAAGAAAGAGTTTTCTGCGAGAGGTTCTCCGAAACGTACCCGTCCGGCCGAGGCCGCCTTCCGCTGGCTTGTCTG
>JBAVTK010000532.1:0-2018 GCA_049696095.1 Aliidongia sp.
GCGTCGGGCGATTTGACCGTCACGGCCGACACCGGCGCGGCGAGCCTGCCGGTGTCGATCCTGCTCTGCCCGACCGACCCCACGACCGGCCAATGCCAGGCACCGATGGCACCGTCGCTGCCGGTGACCATCGCGGCCGGCGCCACCCCGACCTTCTCGGTCTTCGTCACCGCCGCGGCACCGATCGCGTTTGCACCGGGCACGTCGCGGATCTTCGTGCGGTTTCGCGATGGCGCCGGCCAATCGCACGGCTCGACCAGCGTCGCCGTCCAGACGCAATAGGGCGGTCCGTCAGCGCGCCGCCGTGAGGGTCGGCGATTTGCCGTCCTGAAACAGCGCCTCGGCCGCCCGATCGGCCCCGGAGGGCAGCGGCGCGCGCGGGTCGCGAAGCCAGGCGATGACATCCTCGGCCACGACCGGTCCCTCCAGATCGCGCAGCAGCATGTGCCAACCATCCTGGTAATAGGCGATGCGCTGCGCGCCGTCGGCGGTGCCGGGCAGGGAGGCGGCAAAGTCGCGCATCGGCTCCTTGGGAATGATTTCGTCGTGCGCGCCATAGAGCAGCAATGTCGGCAGCTTGTCACGCGCACCGCTCGCCAGCGCTTCATCCATCAGATCGACCAGGCCGTAGATCGAATCGACGCGGGTCGCCTTGATGAAGAGCGGGTCGCGGCCGAGCCCGCGCAGCATCGGGTAATTGTCCGACGCGACGACGCCCAGCCCTTTGCCGGTGAAGGTCGCGTCCGGCATCATGCGCGCGCCGGCCCAGAGTGCCACGCGATTGAGCAACGGCATGGTGCGGCGTGCCCAGACCGCCGGAGCGACCAGAATCACCCCGTCCGGTTTGATCGCCTGATCTTGTGCCACGACCGTATCCAGCACCACTGCGCCCCCCATGCTCTCGCCTAGCACATAGAGCGGCCGATCGGGAAAACGCCGATGGGCCAGGCGCAGGACGGTCGCCAAGTCGCGCCGCAGCGTGTCGCTGCCCGGCCAACGTCCAGAATCCGGGTTGGCGCCGAAACCGCGCTGATCATAGGCAAAGGTCGCGACGCCGTTGCGGGCCCAAACCTCCGCCGGAAGTTCGAAGGAGTTCGAGTAATCGTTGAAACCGTGAACCGCAACAATGACGAATTCGACCGGCGCCGGTCGATTGCCCGGTCCGCGCGGTAGCCAGACACGCAAAGGCAATCGGGTTCCGTCATCGGCCAGGAGGAAATCCTCACCGAGGCGCGGGGCCGAGAGATCGCCGCCGATGGCATTCGGGGCTGCGGCGAAATCCGGTGCGCAGGCGGTGAGCGCCGATAGAACAAGGCAGGCCAGGAAAGCCGCCGCGAGCCCGACCATCCCGCCGCGGGCTGCTGCCTGTTTCCCCCGATACGCGATGCGTTGCGGCACCGGTTTTCTCCCGTCAGTGCGACGCGTTGGTCAATTGCAGGAATATATCCTGCAAGCTGGTCTCTTCGGTCTTAAGATCGACTAAATGATAGCCCGCCGCGCTCACGGCCGTCAGGATCGGTCCCAGCTCGGTACAGCTCGGCTGATAGCGCAGGCGCAGCTTGTGCGCGGCGATCCGTTCCAGCCCGAGTGCCGCCAGATCCTCCGGCACGGGGTGCGGATCGGCGGTCAAGGTCAGCACGACCTCCTTGGCATCGAGCCGGGCCAGCAAGGCGCCGGTCGTGTCATGGGCCACGACCTTGCCGCGGTTGATGATGGCGATGCGATCGCACAGCGCCTGCGCCTCCTCCAGATAATGCGTGGTCAGCAGTATTGTTGTGCCTGCGGCGTTGAGCCGCTTGATGTAGCCCCAAAGCTGCTGGCGCAATTCGACATCGACGCCGGCCGTGGGTTCGTCCAGCACCAGGACGGGCGGCGAATGGACCATGGCTTTGGCCACCATCAGCCGCCGCCGCATGCCGCCGGACAGGGTGCGGCTATAGGCGTTGGCCTTGTCGGCCAGACCGACCGCCTCCAGAATCTCAAGGCTGCGCCGCTCGCGCTTCGGCACGCCATAGAGC
>JBAVTK010000533.1:0-2685 GCA_049696095.1 Aliidongia sp.
TCAGGAAGTTGACGACGCTGGCCTGACGGATCTGCACCCCTTTGGGTTTTCCGGTCGAGCCGGAGGTGTAAATGACATAGGCCAGATGATCCTTGCCGCTCGCGGCAACCGGGTTCTGCGGCGATAACGCCTCGAACGTCTGGCGCTGCCCGTCCAGGCGCAGCAACATCGCCTCCGGCACCGACCAGCGTTCCGCCAGGCTGTCTTGCGTGATCAGCAGCACCGGCTCGGCATCGTCGAGCATGTAGTCCAGCCGGTCTTGCGGATAGGCCGGATCGAGCGGGACATAGGCCCCGCCCGCCTTGAGCACGGCCAGAACCGCCACCACCATCTCGACCGAGCGCTCAAGCGCAATACCGACGCGCATATCCGCCCCGACGCCCCGGGCGATCAGATGATGGGCGAGGCGATTGGCTTGGGTGTTGAGCTCGCCATAACTGAGGCTCGTCTCCTCGAATACCAGGGCCACGGCCTCCGGTGTGCATGCGACCTGCGCCTCGAACAGCGCCGGCAGCGTCGTCTCGGGCACGGCCTGCGCCGTATCGTTCCACTCGACCAGGATCTGTTGGCGCTCTGCCGGTGACAGCAGATCCAGCGCGCCCACCCGCCGCTCCGGCGCTTCCGCCATCACGTCCAGTACCCGAACCAGACGATCGGCCAGACGCTCGATGCCGGTGCGCTCGAACAGATCGGGCCGATAGCCCAGCGTCAGGCGGAGCTGCGGCCCGGGGGCGGCGAGCAGCCCCAGAGGATAATGGCTGACATCGCCGCCATGATGGCCGGAGCCGGTCAGGCGCAGGCCGGGCGCCGGCTCGGCGATCGCCTCGTCGATCGGATAATTCTCGAAGACGAGATGGGTATCGAACAGCACGCCATGCCCGGCCAGACGGTGCAGCTCGACCAGATCGAGCTGTTGATGGCCGAGCAGGCGGCTCTGGCCATCTTGTAGGCCGCTCATCAATTGGAGCAGCGTGGCGCGGGGCGCCACATGCAGCCGCAGCGGCAGCGTATTGATGAACAGTCCGATCATCTGCTCGATGCCGGGCAGCTCAGGCGGCCGCCCGGCCACGGTGATGCCGAACACGACATCCTGGCGCCCGGTGAGCTGTGCCAGCAGCACAGCCCAGGCCGCCTGGATCACGGTGTTGAGGGTCAGCCCATGGCGGCGGGCCCGGCGGTTCAGCGCATCGGTCCGCTCGGCCGAGAGTAGCGTCTCGAACCGCTCGGGCGTGCCGACAGGGGCCGCCATCTGCGGCGCTACCAGGGTCGGGCCGTCCAGGCCGGCGAGATAATCGGTCCAGACCTGCTGGCCGGCGGCGCGATCGCCGGCGGCGAGCCAGGCGAGATAGTTGCGATAGGGCTTCGGTGCCGGCAGAGCCTGATTCTGATAGAGGGCAAACAGCTCCTGGAACAGCAGCGGCATCGACCAGCCATCAAGGATCAGATGATGGTTGGTCGAGACCAGCCGGTGCCGCTCGGGTCCAAGCCGGATCAGCAGGAAGCGCAGCAGAGGCGGCCGGGCCGGATCGAAAGCCTGCTGCTGGTCCGCGGCCAGCAGGGCCTCAAGTGCCTCGGCCTGCCGATCGGGCGCAAGCGCGCTCAGATCGACCTCCCGCCAGGGCAGCATGAGATCACGGACGATCAGTTGCACCGGGTGGTCGAGATCCTGGTGCTGGAAGCTCGCCCGCAGATGGGGATGGCGCCGCAGCAGCGCGTCGCCGGCCTGGTGCAGCGCCTCGGCCTCAAGCGGGCCGGCCAGATCGACATGAATCTGGACATGATAGGTGTCGACCCGGTCCTGGCTGTAGAGCGCATGAAACAGCAGCCCCTGTTGCAGCGGCGCGAGCGGCAGCAGGTCGGCGAGCGGCGGATGGGCCGCCTCGATCCGCTCGATCTCCGCCTGGCGCAGCGTCACCAGCGGCAGATCGGAGGGTGTGAAGCCGCCGGCCTGGGGCTGCTCGGCATGCCCCACCAGCGCCTGCAAGGCGGCAAACCACAGTTGTGCCAGCGCCTCGATCTCGTCCCGCCCGAACAGCCGGCCGGCCCAGGACCAGTTGGCGATGATGCGCGGGCCGTCCGCGCCATCGGCCGTCACGGCATTGAGGGTGATGGCGTGGCTCAGCGCCAGATCCGGATCGCTGACGTCAAGCCCGGTCGGCTCGGTGGCATGAGCCCATTCGCCATCGGCCGCGGCATCGAACCGCCCCAGATAATTGAACATGAGCTGTGGCGTCGGACGGTCGGCCAGTGCGGCATCGCCCGCTGTCGTGAGGTAGCGCAGCAGGCCATAGCCGATGCCGTTGTCGGGCACGCGGCGGTGTTGCTCCTTGATCTGCTTCAGCATCCGGCCGATCTCGGCATCGCCCGCCAGCGCCCGGTCGAGATCGAGCGCCCCCAGTTCGAGGCGCACCGGGAACAGGCTGGTGAACCAGCCGGCCGTATGCGACAGATCGGCCCCGTCCATCTCCTCGCGGCCATGCCCCTCCAGATCGAGCAGCACATCCCCATCGGCCCCGCCGCGATCCCGCCGCCAGCGGGCGACCGCCAGGGCGAAGGCGCCGAGCAGGACATCGTTGATGCGGGCATGGAACAGTTCCGGCAGGCGGGTCAGCAGCGGCCCGGTCACAGCCGCCGGCAGGCTGAGGCTGAGGCTTTCGGCCGTGGCCGCGACATCGAGCACCGGGT
>JBAVTK010000534.1:0-8419 GCA_049696095.1 Aliidongia sp.
GGGGGTGGGGGGCGCGGGCCAAGGTTGTACCGTCGCTGGCGAATGAAGGGCTAGGCGCCACGGCCGGTCTCTTCTATGCTCCCAGGACGATCTTGAACCGGGGGAGAGAAGCGTGATCAAGTCCACGATATTGGCCGCACTGGCCGGCGGGCTTCTGTTCGCGGCGCCGTTCGCGGCCAACGCACAGAGTCTTGAGGGCGGTGACCATGGCCAACTCGAACTCGGCGTAGGCGGTTTCGACATTATCGGCGCCAATGCGAAATCGGCCGGCGTCTTTCGGGCCGAATATCGTTTCGACACCAAGCTGTTTTTCCTGCGTCCGATAATCGGGACCGAGATAACGACCGATACCAGCACCTATACCTATGGCGGGCTCGCCCTAGACATCTATTTCGGCGACCATTGGGTGCTGACTCCGAACGAGGCGGCGGGCTTTTGGGCGCGCGGCAATGACGATGCCAAGAATCTCGGTTCCTGGGTCGAATTCCGCAGCGGCGCCGAATTCGATTATCGGTTCGACGATCATTCGCGGTTGGGATTCAGCTTCCACCATATTTCCAATGCCGGCCTGACCCAGCGCAATCCGGGCGAAGAGGAAGCTTTGCTGACCTACTCGATCCCGTTCAACGGCGGCCCTTAACCGCAGTTCGGCAGTACGGCCTCGGCCGCGTCGGCTTTGACGTTGGCGAGGCCGGCGACCAGGATGCGGGTCGCGATGGCGACCAGGCCGCTATGCAGCGGGTCGTTTTCGCTGTCTGGCTTCAATTGGTTGTCGAGGATCAGGTGGGCGATGCCGTGCAGCAGCCCCCAGACCGTTACCGAGGCCGCCCCAGCATCCAAAGCCGGGTTAAGCACTTCGACATGCTGCTGCAAATTCGCAAAGGCCCGCATGGCGACCGCCTGTAGATCGGGGTGGTCGTTCTTGCTGATCGCGTCACTGAACATCAATTGATAAACGCCGCGATGGCGGAGCGCGAAGGCGATATAGCCGCGCGCGATTGCCAGCAGGTGATCCTCCGGATCGAGGATCGCGGCGGTCTCTTTCATCTCCTGCGACAACATTTCAAAGCCGGATGCGGCAACGGCGGCCAGCAGCGCCTGCCGGGTCGGAAAATGCCGGTAGGGCGCGTTGTGCGAGACACCGACGATCCGCGCCACCTCGCGCAGGCTGACTGCGGCCGGGCCGCAGCATGTCACCAAATCCGCAGCCGCCGCGACCAACGCTGCATGCAGGTCGCCATGATGATAGGCGCCCGAAAATTTTTTGTCTTCAGATGTTGACACTGACTACATTCCGTCTTATGTTGACAGTGACAACTTGATCCATGACGGCCTGACTGTCAAACCCATGGAGGCTAAGATGCTGGTTTTCGGTTTCATATTTCTGACCTCGACCATCCTCACCATCTTGTATTTTACGTGAACCATGGCCCTGACAGCCATGCGTCCTGTCGTTTCGCCACCGAGCTACCGGCCGGGGATCGTGGGAGTGGCCCCGGCGCGGCGCTCGTCAGCTAAGCATTTCGTCAGCTTTTAATACAAGAACCATTCAGGCACGATTGCAGTTCCTGGGCAATGGTGCCGTACCCGATATCGCGGCAAGTCCGCCACGGCCCAAATCAGGATGAAGGCGATGGACCAAGCCAGTAAGGTCGCGGTCGCGGTAATCGGGGCAGGGCCGGTTGGATTGACCGCCGCCGCCGAACTTGCCAGGCACGGCATCAGCGCGCGCATCGTCGAACGTCGGGCCGATGCGGTGGCGCACTCTCAAGCGGCTGTCATTCATGTTCGCACCCAAGAGGTGTTCGAGGCGATGGGTGCTGCCGAGCGGATCGTGCCAAGCGGTTTTCCGCTCGACTATGTTTCGCTGCATGCTTTCGGCAAACTGCTCGGCGGCATCCAGCTTCGCGGTGTCGATGGCCCCTATCCCGGCCCGCGCGTCATCGGCCAACGGCAAATCGAGATTTTGCTGGCCGATCATCTGACCGCGCTCGGCACGGTGGTCGACCGCCTAGCCGAAGTGACCGGGATTACCGAAGCGCCGGACGGCTTCACCATCGCGTTGACCCGGCCGGACGGCACGAGCGAAAGCTTCCATGCCGACTATGTCATCGGCTGCGATGGTGGGCGCAGCTTCGTGCGTGAGCGTTTCGGGATTGGTTTTCCGGGCGAGCGCTATGACGGCTTCGAATTCATTCACGCCGATGCGCAACTCCATTGGTCCCATCCGAGTGGGCGCGGCTATATCTATGTGACGAAGGACCGGTTGCTTCTGCTGTTCCCGTTCGACGCCGCTGGTCATTACCGCGTGCTGTGCGCTCGCACCGACCAGGATCCCGGCAATCAGACCGCCCCGGAACTTGCCGAGTTGCAAGCGATCCTGCGCGAGGTCTGCGGTGACGCCGAGGCGGAATTGACCGACGCCAAATGGCTCGCGCGGTGGCGCTCGACGCATCGCATTGCCGAGCGCTTCCGGCAGGGGCGGGTTTTCCTCGCCGGTGATGCCGGCCATATTCATGTCCCGGTCGGCGGCCAAGGCATGAATACCGGAATTCAGGACGCCTTCAATCTGGTCTGGAAACTCGCTTCGGTGCTCAAGGGCATTGCGGTGCCGGCGCTGCTCGAGTCATACGAGGCCGAGCGCTATCCGGTCGCCGAGGATCTGCTCAAGGGCACCGATCGCGGCTTTCACCTGATGGTGCAACCGAGCGACCTGACCAGCTTTGCGCTGAAACTGTTCGGCTCCGGCGTGATCGCGCTTGAAGCGGTTCAGGATCGGCTGCGCCGGGTGCTGGGCGAGGTGACGATCAACTATCGGCAAAGCGCGCTTGCCGAGGATCATGGCGGCTCGATCGGCCCGATCGCCGGCGACCGCGCGCTTGACGGCGTCGTGGTGCGCGCCGCCGATCGGCGTACCATGCGCCTGCTTGAGGCGATCGCCGGCCCGCGCTGGAGCCTGCTGATCTTTGCCGGGGTGGAGGCGGAGAGCGGAGTCGGCGCGCTGTTGGAGATCGGGCAAAAGGTCGCCGCGCGGTTCGGCCGGAGCGTCCAGCCGATCCTCGTGACACGGGGCACCGTACCCGCCGAATGGCCGGGCACCGCGCTTTATGACCGCGATCATCTTTTGCATGAGCGCTACGGCGTTCTGCACGCCGTATTCTATTTGATCCGCCCGGATTGGTATGTCGGGTTTCGTGCACCCGCCATCCGAGGCGATCTGCTGCTGAAATATCTGGAAAACTGGCTCACGACGGATTAACGGGTGCCCAAAAGCAACTCCGCCGGAACACGGTTGCGTTCCGGCGGAGCATCTTTGGCGACTGGATTCAGAGGGGCACCCGGGGCGGGGCGCCGACCGGTCAAGCGGCCGTCTTTGCGGCCTTCTTCGCGGCGGCGGACTCGATCTGCTTCTTGAGGCGACGCGCCTCTGCCGGCAGCTTCGAGAGTGAGGTCGACAATAGGAACGCGTCGATGCCGCCATTATGCTCGACCGTCCGAATGGCGTTGGTCGAAAGGCGCAAGCGCACCGGAAACCCCAGCACGTCCGACAGCAGCGAGGTCACCTGCAAATTCGGCATGAAACGGCGCCGGGTCTTGTTGTTGGCATGACTGACATTATTGCCGGTCTGCACACCCTTGCCGGTGATATCGCACTTCCTGGCCATGTTGAGACTCTTTAGTTCGCAAAAAGGAGCGGGGCGGGAACCATGAGGCAGCCGCGGTAAGCGGTGGCTTTTACGCGAGCGACCGTCCGGCGTCAAGCCGCGCTTTGCACAAAAGCTCGGGCGTGCGGCGCCAGGTTCTGCTCTGTCGAGGTCGGCCTCGCCGGGTAAGGGTCATTCGGGGGTAATGGTGGCGGCCGGCCCGGCCGGCGCCTCCTTAGAATCGGTACAATGATTCGGCAAAACCGCGCGATGCGCGCTCGACACCGGCATGACCCGGATCGGCGGTCGGAGTCCGGCACGGCGATCGATTTGCGCGTAAATCGGCAAACCGGCGAAACGAATCGGTTTTTTTGCGATTTACCAGGCAGGATGACAGTCGCCACCCCCGCCGGATCGCGGCGACCCTGTCGGTTCGCGGGGGCCCCAACCAAAAGCTTGAAATACATGCACCATATTTCGCGTCATGCGTTCGTCGGTGGTTCCGCCATGGGTCGATCCGGTGCGCAACTATGAGTTATGGATGATTCCTACTAATGGCTAGCAAATATGAAGAGGCTTGCCATAATAGGAGAGCTGCTAGATCCACGGAATCGCAGGATTGTAAGGTGTGGGGCGGCTCGCTTGGTCCAAGGCGGTATGACCGTCTTTGGTGCTACAGATTGCGCGAGGCAGTAGAATTACATCGTTTTGTGAATTGAAAATATAGCTGATATCGGATTTTTGTCTGGTACCACTCGCGTGACATGGCTCGAGAATAATTAACGGACGCCTCCCGTTGCGCGACAATGCCGGGCTTCAGAACAAACCGGGATCGATATTCTCATATAACGACCTATAAGCGGCAAATACGGCGGTAATACGCATAAAAATAACAAGGTATTTAACAAAGATTTTAAATGTCTCAGGTCGAAAGCCACAAGATGCGCAATTCTGCCATGTCTTCTATTCGCTGGATATATCCAATTTGGTGTGAAATTCAGGAGGTGACCGGGGCGTTAACGTTTTGTTAGACAACCGGTCCGGAGCTTTCGCGCACCTTCTCTTAAGGAACCTTTATCATGGATCTGTCTTCGCAACCTTCCCTGTCTCAACAAGTTATTGCTTGGATTCGGACTGTAAAACCGGGCGTAAGCACTAGCGATATTCAGTCGTCAGATTTAATTCAAAGCAGAATAGTCGACAGCATGCAATTTATCGATTTTGTCTATTATCTGAACGAGCTGTGCGGAATCGACGTTACGTCAATTATTACTGTTGATGACATGAGGACGGTGCAAAAAATCGTCGCTTTCATCGAAACTCATAGTGAGGTACAGCCATCGCGACTACGTCTCGCTTCCTGACCGTTGGCCCACCCCATTTGATCAGGATACCGAAGATGCAGTCGATGAAGATCAATCCCGATCGGCTTCAGCGCCTCGTCGCGCTGTCGAAGCAACATTCGTACAATCCGTACGAGCGCTTTTCGTGGCCGGACGAGGTGCCGCTCGATCGGCTCTGGTGCGATGAGGATCTGTTAACCACCTATGGCACAGATCTTCACAGCCGCCTATCGTTGGAACAGAAAATTGCGCTCAGCAAGTGGGAGGCCATTAACTTTTTCAGCCTCAATGTGCATGGAATTAAAACCGTCCTCGAGTTTGTCTGTGAAAGTATCTATCAAGACAGATACTACGGAATTTCCGAGTACATGCATATCTTCATTTCTGAAGAGAATGCCCATATGTGGTTTTTTGCCGATTTTTGCCTGAGATACGCCGGGAAAATCTACCCATCGCCGGCGTTTCCGATGGGATCGATCGAAAACAAACTGGAACGCGATTTATACATGTTTTCCAGTACCCTCATATTTGAGGAATTCGTCGATTTCTATAATCATAAAGTCGGCAACAATACAGCCGTTCCTGGTATCGTTCGCGAGATCAACCATCAGCATCATCTTGATGAATCGCGCCATGTGTCGTTTGGCCGTGAGGTGGTGAGGGAACTTTTCGCCGAGATAACCGCCGCCTCACCACCAGCGGAAATTCGGGAGAGGATAAGTGCGACGATCAAGGGCCTGTTTTCCTATTTTACCAGCCTGATGTACCTTCCACAGGTTTATGCGGATGCGGGGATCGTCGAGACCGGCGGTTTTGCCTCGGCGAGCGCTCTGCGGAATTGGCTGCGCAGGAGCCCCGAACGCCGGGAACGGCACGGGATCTGGTTTCGCCGCACGGCCGATTATTTTCAGCGTGTCGGCCTGATCGACGACACGTCGTTTGTGAGCCTGTAGAAATGTCGTCCATTGCTCCGAACCGCGCCAGCGGAACCGATCGGCGACAGAGGTTCGAAAGCTTGACGGGCGTGACGCTGCCGCTCATGCAATCGGGCATGGGCGGTGTGGCCCAGGGGCGATTGGCCGCCGCGGTGGCCGAAGCGGGAGGGCTCGGCGTGATCGGGCTCTACCGTCATGGCGCGGACGAAATCGGCCAGATGCTGTCGGCGGTAGCGTCCCTGACCGAGCGGAGGATCGGCGTGAACTTCGTGCCCTTCGTGCTGAGCGACGACGAGTTGGCGGCCCGATTGGATGTCGTCCTGGCCGATCCGCGCCACCCGGTGGTGACGTTTTTTGGCCTGCCGACACCTGGTTTATTGCGGCAGGCGGCGGCTCGGAGCATCTGCGGGGTCCAGGTCGGCAGTTTTGCCGATGCGGAAACCGCTTTTGCCGGCGGGGCGGATTTCGTCGTGCTTCAGACGTCCAGGGCCGGCGGTCATCATCTCGGAGACCTGACATATGAGGTCGCTCTGGCGGCGTTTGCGACCGCCGGGTTCGCCGATCGCGCGGTTCTGTTGTCGGGCGGCGTCAGCACGGCGAAGGATGTTGCCGATGCCATGTCGGCGGGCTTTTCCGGGGTTCTGTGTGGCACCGTCTTCGCGAGTGCCGCTGAGTCGCACGCTCATCCCGACTACAAAAACATGATCGTTGAGGCGAAGCCGGAAGACACAGTGATCACCGATGCATTTTCGATCGGCTGGCACACCCATAGCCATCGCGTCATCCGCAATCGCAGCTGCGAGCGTTTGGAACCGGCCGGCATCATCGGATCGGCGACCTATTTCGGCAAGCGCCATCCGATCCCTCGCTACAGCGTCGCAGTACCGACCGACGCAACCGATGGCGCCATCAAGGAAATGGCACTTTATTGCGGAACTTCCTGTGCGGGCGTGTCGGCGATCGAGCCGGCGCGGGACATACTCCACCGGCTTGCACAGGGCTTGTAGTCCAATTTCATCTGGCTAACGGAGCACTTTTATCATGGATCTGGAGCGCGGCTGGTATCAGGTCAGGCTCAGGCTTGAAGGTCTTCTGAACAAGGCGTTTGCCTTCGAGGATGCAGCGATTTTCGAATTTGACAGCGTGTTGAGCGTCGCGGATATGAACGCGCTGGGCTATGCACGGAATTTCCCGCATTTGACGTGCGTGATGTGCTCGCTGCCCGAGGAACGGCTGCCGGCCTATTCCGAGGGAAAGGAGAGTTTGAGCCGCGGCGTGCAATCGATGACGTCCGATTTCGCACTGCTGCCGGCCGCCTGTTACAAGATCTATCTGTCGCTGCGCGGGCGCCGGCTTGAGGCCGAGCAGTCGGTCGGCTGTATCGCTAAATGCTTCCGCCACGAGGATAAGCCACTCGACAGCTATCGATCGATCAATTTCACGATGAAGGAATTCGTCCATATCGGCACAGCCGAGGGCGCACAGGCTCATCTGGAGCGCGGGGCCAAGCGGATCGACGACATCGCCCGCCGTCTGGGCCTGGCCTATGAGGTCGATACCGCGACTGATCCGTTCTTCGACACTTCAAGTTCGGTCGCGATGATGTCGCGGTTGATGCCGACGAAGCGCGAGATTCTGTTCGAGGGCCACGCCGTCAGTTCGCTGAACTATCACCGCAACTATTTCGGTGAAAAATTCGATATCAGGATCAACGACCAGCCGGTGCACACCAGTTGTGTCGCCTTCGGTATCGAGCGTTGGGGCGCCATGCTGGCCGAGCGCTTCGGCGGCGCGCAAGCGGCCGTCGAGGCTCTGGAGAGCGCCGGGATCGGCGACGACGAGTAACCCCGTCGGCGCGCACGCCATCAGACAAGAAGGAACATAACCATGAGGCCGTCATCCATGACCGCCGAGGATGAACCGCCACTTGGGCGAACCGATACGTGGCTTGCTCCCGGCACCACGAATGAACGACTCTACACGGTCAACGCAGGCGATACCGCGCTCGCGATGGGCGGTGACCTGCCGGTGCTGGCGACCCCGATGCTGATCAATTGGACGGAGCTGGTCGCCTCTGATCTGATCCGCGACCGTTCCGGTGCGAACTATGCGTCGGTCGGGACACGGGTCGATGTCCGCCACACCGAAACCGCCGCCGTGGGCGACCGAATCAAGGTCGGCGTCAGCGTTCTGTCGTCGATCTTTCGGATGGTCCGCTTCGCCGTCACCGTCACGCATGCGGAGACGAATGCCATCCTGCTCAAGGGCGAGCATGATCGCGCCCTTGTCCGCCGGCCGGTTAAGCGCCGCGATCGAGCTGGTTTCGTCCGAAGCACCGGACGAAACCGCTCGATCCGCCGCCTTGGCCGCCGCCCACGCCGCGGCCCGGCGTACCGGGCGGGGCCGGCCGCATATCGATGGCATCGCTGCTTTCGGTGTTTCGCATACCGGTTGCTGGACCGCCTATCTCGTGGCCAACCGGAAATATGTCGGGATC
>JBAVTK010000535.1:0-1887 GCA_049696095.1 Aliidongia sp.
GGCGTAGTCCGTATAGCTGGTGATCAAGGTGGCCGAGCCGGGGCCGCTGGGCCCCCGTTCCGCGATGCCGAGGAAGCCGACCGTGCTCGTGGACACGCCCTCGATGGGCTTGTTGCCCGTGGTCAACTCTTCTACGTAGACGCCTGGATGCAGATATTCTGGCATAAGCTGCTCCTTTGGGTTCCTGGTTAAAGGTCAGAGGCCGATCTGCAAGGTAACGGTGGCCGCGCGACGCACGGTAACCTGAGTGTCCACATCTGGGTGACCCTGACGCTGCGCTCGGATCGTAACGGATGTCGGCAACGCCGCAGGCTGCTGGAACACCAGCACGAACTGTCCGTCCGTATCGGTTACGTAGGGCAGCGTATTGCCCGACGAATCAGATACCGTCACGCCTGCGAGAGTCTTCTTGCTGGCGGAATCCGTCACCGTGCCGCGCACCAGCGTCGCCCCCGGATCGAAGGGATAGTCGATGGATGGCGCAAGGCATGCTTGGAGAAACTGCGTCCGGTATGCAGCTGGTTGCTTCGGGTCCCAAAGGGCCAAAGATGGGTCGGCGAGCGTGATATCGGGAAAGGCCGGCCAAAGCGCGGAGGGCATCGGAACCGTTACCGGAATGTCCGCCGGCAAGTAGTATGGCGTATCCGGCGCACAGCGCACCGAAAGACTGATCGGTCCCTTGTTAAGGTCGAAGAACAGAAAGGTGCCGGTCGTCCCTTTCCGTTGACCAATTCTTGAACCCTCGGTCACCCCGACATTTCCAGCAAGGGCGTCCGCAAAGGTCAACCGATCGCGGAGCAGCAAGGCAAAGGAAAGGTCCGTGACGCTCGCCTCCAACGGCCCTATGGGGAAGGTCATGCTAACCGCCTCCCGTTAGCGCGGGCACGCGGGCGCCATACCGGCGATCGATACCAATGACCCGCGTAGTTGATGTCTCGTCCGTGGAATTCATCAGCGCAACGCGGACCAAATAGGATACGCAGAGCATGTATGGGATATCAAGCGCCTGCCAGATGAGGGCAATCTCATTGATTGGTACCGGATCGAGCACCGCTCGCAGGATCTCGCCAGAACCTGCTAAGGTGCCAACCAGGTCAGCGCCTTCCAAAGTCGGTCGGTCATAAAGCAGCTGCATAACCTTGCCGAGGACGATCTGCCGATCGCGAGCAGCGGTCAGCATCGGTGTGATCAGGTAGTAGAGATCCAGCGCCATCGGGACTCGTTGAAGCAAACCGCCCGGTCCTTCAACCGGATTTCGATTTTTCAAATAGGGATCTTCTTTGATCTGATATAAATATATCGACAACAGCGCGGCATCTTTGTTCTGTACATGCTCTGCGGGCGACTCGAGAGAAATCAGGCTGGGGTCCCCGATCAGTGCTTTGAGATCCGCATCGGCGTTAATCGCGGTCCAAATTACCTGGACAAGCGTCTGACCCGTCTCCGCAACGACCTTATAATCACTCATCGCAGCCTTCCTGCGTCAGCATCTTATATCGGGGTTGACCTGCGGATTTTCCGATGGACCACCTCTATGGCGCCCGAACTAATGACGGTTTTTTACCGGAGAATCGGCCAGAGGAGCTATCCATCCTTAGATGCAGAAAAGAAGAGGCCAAGGATCGAAATCGCCTAGCTATTGGATTTAAATCCCTGCAGGTCGTCAGGCGCCTGCAATGGTATCGATCAGAATTTGACGTAGAAAGGTGAGGCTCGTTACACCTGCGAGGGCGAGAGGGTTTACATGCGGATGGTGGGGCATATAGCGGACGGGGTTCTTCGTCGGCCATGAGTCCGCGAAGGCAACGCGGCTCCAGCGGCCGGAAAACTCCAGTTTCTGCAAGCCCGCGAAGGCACGATGCCCAAGAGCAAGCGGATCAGCGCCGT
>JBAVTK010000536.1:0-6148 GCA_049696095.1 Aliidongia sp.
GTCGAATCCAATTCCCGCGCACAGACAAGATCTTTCCACGAATCTCAGACATACCGGCTGCTCAGCGCTCCGCCCCGAGCATCGCCATCCAACAGCCCTCAAGGCCGAGGGGGATGTGAACGGTTACTGAAGCGGAGTTTTATATTGGCCGATTTAATACTTCACAGAGCGGCATTAGCGCCATAGAGGACGCTCAACCGGTGTTATTATAATTAGAAATGTTCGACCATTGATTTGATTTTTTAGACTAACTTTCTAAAGGAAGAATCTTACGATCGACCCCCGAATGGCTTGTGCCGAGTAGTCGAACCTGAACTTATGCCTGCTAAATGGCCAACGGCAACAATGCACCGATTCAGGTCGTCCAACTGAGGTTGGTAGATTCATGAAAGCGGACATTCGAGATCCAGCTACGAACCGCCCCGCCCCGCCGCATATCTGGGTTCGAAAGTCGGCATCATCGACGATGGGCCATAGGTTATTACCGCTGAGTGGACCCTATATCCCCGAAGCTCCTGATTGAGGCCATCTTTTAACGGCATGGTCGCGAGCGTCATGATGCCAGCGACGGACGCGCTCTACAGGATGAGATTTCTTCTCCTCTGACCCAGACCGCAGAATGACGACCGCAAATGGCGCGACCCGGCGCCATTTGCGGTGTCTCGGTGGCTAGAACCGATTCCTCCTGTTCCGTGGTGCTAGCCTCTTCAGCCTCTGGACGGGGCCTTATTGCTTAGCTCCCTTGTCGATCCAGTCGGAAATCGCGGCAATGGTAAAGGCATCGAGAAAGGGGCGGTTAGGCGCCCCGGCCCCGACCGGCATACGCGGAAACGTGCTGCCATCGAAGGGAGGCAGGCCGCGGAGAGCAAGAATGATATTCGAAGTCCTGGAACTGCCTACTTCCAAGATTTTGAAGCCGGTGATCGCATCTTGTGTAATGAAATTCTTATACTGCTCGTCCATCGTAGCGCCCCGTTTCCACATTCTGCCATGCGGTGCTTCATCGACCGGATAGCCGTAAGTGTTCACGTATGTCTCCAGCGCTTCTTGAACGTCGGCGAATGTCGTCAAAGCCTTCTTGTCGGTCATTTTCATCTCTCATTTCTGTTGATGGTTGCTGTTGTCGGAAGTAAACCGATCAGCGGCTGGTCACATTGGCGGACCGGTTCTGATAAGATTTGGCCGCCATCGCCCCGGTGGCGTCGATCGATTCGGGAGCTTGGTTCGAATTGGCCGGCGCCGCGGCGATCAGGCGACTCATATCCCCACCGAACGCCTGGGCTTGCGTGCCATGGCAACCCTGGCAACCTCCCATTTGGAACGGACTTCCCTGGGCGCCATGGAGATAGAGATTTTGGAACGGAGCCGTTGAACTATTCTCTATCTTTCCGAAGAAGTTCTGTAGCGCCTCATTGGTCTCAACCACGATGTTGGCGAGATAATAGTAGCTCTCGCGAGTTGCCAGTGCCGCGGGACTTGGTGCTATCATCGGAGGGCCGTTGACAGGTGTGGCTTGAACGCCGATCAGCTTGTAATATTGCCAGACGGTCGTCGGGGATTTGATCTTGAAGATCTGATGGACCGCTTCGTTGACCGGTAGAATTTCTGGATGAATCCCATGAGCACGTTTCACCGGTATATTTTTAATTGTCGTATCTATATTTACGAATTTTAGACCTTGAGTGTTGCTGTTGGTAACATCATTGTAATCGTCAACCTGCTCCCAGGTGGCGAACACAAAATCCGGGAAGGATTGGGTTTTGTGAATGATGTGCAAGGCGACCAGCCCATAGACCGCATTGTGATATTTCTGGGCCATATATTGTTGGCCCGTGTAGAAAATTACCTTTCGCATGTAGAATCGACCGCTCCTGGCCTCCTGTGGTGTCAGCTGGCGCCACGCGGCTTTGATCTCGATCGCTCCCTCACCGGCGTCACCGTGGATACCCGCATTGCCGCAAGGAAGCGATACGATCGTGGGATCTTCACTACAGATGCCGCCAAAGTCGACAAGATTACTGGTTTTGTCAGATTTCATACCGCTAGTTTTGTCGCGAGCCGCCACCAACGTGGCGCAGATTCCCTTATCGTTGCAGTCTGTCAGTTTATTATTGTTGGCATATTCGAAGATCGCCCGGTTTACCTTCGCCTCATAGGCGATTCGTATGGTGTCATGGGCGAACATGTTGCATAAATTGATCTCACTTGTCTCGTCAAGATTGTTGAAGAGGGTGAAATCCGCGCCGGAATCGGCCGCCGTAATGGCTTTGGATTTGTACGCATAATGCGGAGTAGGGGAATCGAAACTGGGATTGGTCTTTCCGTCGGGCGGGAACAGCTCATTCTTGTGCTGATAGGTTTGCCACACGAGCAACGGAAAACTGCCGTCCTTGTCGGGCCGGACCGTCAGAAAATCGGCGTTGACATCGGGCCGTCCGCGCAGTCCGGTGACGGCCGGATCACGCGCGACCCAATTTAAGGCGATAAATTCGCGCCACGCAAAGATCGCCACATCCTGAATGCTGGCGTTCGCGCCGGTCGGCACATCATGTGGCACGTCCGGGCTGATAAAATCAGACGGAAGCACAACCTCGGCGAAAGCCGGTCGCTGGAGCGTGGGGGCCAGCCACAACGACAATGATGCTGCGCATACCAATAATTTTACCTTTGACGAGAAATTTATCATACTATTTCTCCCTCCATTTTTTTGAGGTGCGCGGCTCATGTCCGCGCCATTGGTTATACATTATCCATTCGTAGCAGAATAATACTCGTAAAAAAAGATAAAAATATATTAGCCACAAGCAAAATTTTATACCCCTCGGTGCCCGAGAAATTTGGAACACACCTCGCATCCCGCCCGTCGAGTTCCCGCCGGATACCGGTTAAGAGCGGCCCCAAGCTGTCATGCACGGTGCGCCAAACGAGCGCTTCGGCCGCATTGCCATAGTTATGGCGATAGACAGCGCGGCTGCCCATGATCGCTCGCCGTGGCTACTCCGGGTGACGACCCACACTGGCGGCGAATCGGTCGTCCTGGACAATTTGGGTGGATTGCGCATCAACGCCGCGTGGGCGGCGTCGATACCGCCTTGCGGCTATCGGGCTTCAAGCTTATCAAGCGGTGCGAAGAATTTCCGGCGCCTTGCATACTACGCTATGCCAGTATCGCGTCGCCCACGCAACGCGACTGGAGTCTGGATGTCCCGCTCGCCCGATCCCGCCATACCGCTCGCCGATCGCGGCCGGGCACAGCAGCGTGACCGGCGCATCATGCTGTCGATTCTGGCCGGCATGCCGTTTCGTTTGCTTCAGATCGGCAGCGGGGTCCTGCTGGTGCCGCTGGCGGTTCGTTATCTCGGCGCCGAACGCTTCGGCCTGTGGGCGGCGATCACTGCCATGGCCCCGATCATGGCATTGGCCGATCTGGGGATCGGCAACGGCTTGATCAACACCATCGCTGGAACCATGGCGCGCGACGACACGGTTGCCGCACGGCGGGCATCGACATCGAGCACCGCCGCCGTGACCGTGATTGCGCTGACGTTGCTGGTGGCTTTGGCCGCCTGTTGGCGAGGGATCGATTGGACCGGCCTCTACAATGTTACCGGCACAGCCTTGGCAGCCGAGGCCGCCCCGGCCACCCTGGCCTATTTCGGCTGCTGCCTGGCCCTGCTGCCGCTCACCCTGGTCAGCCGGTTGCGGGCGGGCTTGCAGGAGTCGTTTATCAGCAGCGGCTGGGAGGCCGGCGGCGTGGCCGCAGCACTGATCGCGTTCATTCTGGCGATTTCTCTGCATGGCGGCATGACGCTGCTGCTGATCGCGATCGGCTTGCCGCCCATCATCGCCGGCTTGGGCAACGGCATTTCGCTGCTCTACCGCCAACCTTGGCTCAGGCCGCGCTGGCGGGACGCCGATTTTGCCGCCTTGCGGCCGGTGCTGCGGCTGGGCTTTCTCTATTTCATTCTGATGGCGGCGACGGCGCTGGCGAACGCCGTGGACAGCATCATCGCCATCCGCATGTTCGGGCCGGAGGCGGCCGGCGTGATCGGTATTTCCGGCAAGATCTTTGGCGCCGGCCAGGCGCTGGTGCTGGCGGCTCTGACCCCGCTCTGGCCGGCTTTCAGCGAGGCGCTGGCCCGGCGCGATCTGGCTTGGGTGCGCCGGACGCTGTTCCTGGCACTCGCGGCCGGGGCCGGCGGCGGTGGTGCCGTGGCGCTCGCCTTGGCGGTTGTCACCAACCCGGCCGTCCATCTTTGGGTCGGACCCGGCATCACGATCCCGCCGTCGCTGCTGCTCGCCAACGCGCTCTGGTTGACGCTGATCGGCACCGGCAATGCCTTCGGCATGCTGTTGAATGGCGCCGGCATCGTGCGGCTTCAGATCATCGCCGCCGTGAGTTATAGCGCGCTCGCCTTCGGGCTGAAGCTCTATCTGCCGCATTATTTCGACGCGGCCGGCATCGTGTGGGCCACGGTGATCGCTTATGGCGGGATCGTCGTGCCGCTTTATGCGTACACGGCCTTGCGCCAAGTCCGGATCGTACGGCCTGCGTGATCTGGACCTGTCGGATACCGTTCGGGCTGCGGCGGTGGTTTTTTGTGAAGATTTGATGAAGGGCGGAATAATCAGCGGTAGAGGACCGGTCTAACCGCATCGGCCGTTGTGCATGCGGCCGGTCCTCTTGCGTCCGGCCGGCCGGATGCAGCCTCTCGATCCGCCCATCGCCGGCCACGTCGGCACATTCAAATCGGGGATAGCCCATGACCCTCCGCGCCTGGTACCGAACCATGAAAATTTGGCCATTTCAGATGTTGGCTCTTCTGCTGGTGACCGTTTCGGCCCACGCCCAAGGCATCGCAGCGACGGCGACGATCACCACGACCCAACTGAACAGCACGACATTCCACTATGAAATGACTTTGACGAATACCGGCACCACGACGATCGGAACATTTTGGTTTGCATGGATTCCCGAAGAGGGTTTCATGGACGCCACGCCGATGAACATCAAGAGCCCGGCGAACTGGAGTTCGGCGATTACCGATAACGATGGCTCGATCCAATATGTCACGACCGATCTGCTGCCGCCCGGTGCCACCGTTTCCGGCTTTTCCTTCGACAGCACGGAAAGCCCGACCGATCTCACCGGCGCACACGGCGCCACGCTGCCCAACGACGTTTCCTTCGTCTATTCGTCCGTGCCGCTGGGCGGCCCTGGTTTCCAGCTCGTGCCGACGATCACCAATCCGCTGCCGCCATCGCCGGCCGCAGCTTCGGTGCTGCCAGGCGGGCGTTCGGTGCAAGTCGGGCAAACCGCTACGGTCTTTGGCAATATGGTGAATGGCGGCCCGACATCGCTGCTCGGCTGCGAGATCGTTCTGCCGGCCGCAGCACCGGCCGGTCTGTCGCTGACTTATCAGACGACCGATCCGGCAACCAACGCACCGGTCGGCACGCCGAACGTTCCGGTCACGATCCCGGCCGGTGCTACGGCGAACTTCGTGCTGTCGTTCAAGGCGGGGGCGGCGCTCACGGCATCGCAACTGGCGTTGAATTTCGGCTGTAACGGCGTGGCACCGGTCACCTCGATCCCCGGCGTCAACACGGTCGATCTGCTGTTCTCGGCCACGCCGATCGCCGACGTCATCGCGATTGCCGCGACCGCGACCAACAATGCGATCGTCGAGGTGCCGCAGTCCACCGGCGGGACCGGCGCCTTTGCCATCGCAACCGCCAATGTCGGCAGCACCGACACGATCACCGTCAGCAGCGATACCGGTTCGGCGACGCTGCCGCTGACCGCGACGATCTGCCAAACCAATCCGGCAAGTGGCGCCTGTCTGGCCGCACCGGCCTCCACCGTCACGCTGACCGACACTGGCGGCACCACGCCGACCTTCTCGGTCTTCGTCAATGCCTCGGCCCCAATCGCGCTCGACGCGGCCAATTCCCGCATCTTCGTGCGCTTCAAGGACGCAAACGGCGTCTCGCACGGCTCGACCAGCGTCGCGGTCGAGACCAACTGACGCAGTGCGGCGGGCGGGCGATCGGGGCCGCCCGCCGCATTTCGACTCTACCATACGGCGCTCGCTCGCCTTGCTCGCGATACCAAACCTCACGGTTTGGTATTAGGGCGTGTCGTCAG
>JBAVTK010000537.1:0-2457 GCA_049696095.1 Aliidongia sp.
TTCTTGCTCAGATACTCGATGATCGCCTGCGCGTCCTTTTCCTCGATTGGGGCGCCATAGGCCTTGATCATGTTGTGGACCTCGGCATCCCAGGTCTTTTGCGGCAGGAAGGGCGAGTTCATCGGGATGTAATCGAGGCTGTGGCAGATTTGGCAATCGGTCTCGACCAGATCATGGCCGGGTGCTGCCTTGAGCGTCACATCGGACTCGGCGGCGGCCGCGGGCAGGGCCGCGAGCAGGACGAGGGCGAGGAATTTCGACATCGCGTGCGCTCCTCAAGCCAGGGTGATCGCGGCGCGCTGCACCGCATTATTGTGATAGCCGCCGGGATTGGCGATCGGCTCGTCCGGCTGGCTTTCGCCCGCCCGGTTCGTCGCCTTGACCAAAATCGTCACCTTGCCCGGCTTGGGCGCGGGCAGCGTCAGGCTCCACGGCCGGAACGCAAAGCGGCCGCCATCTTCGCCCAGCACGGCTGGAACCCAGCTGGCGCCGCCATCGGCCGAGACTGCGACGCCGGTGATGCCATAGCCGCCATCCCAGGCCAGCCCGCGAATCTCCAGCGGCTTGCCGGCCGGCAGGCTTTGGCCGTCATCGGGAAAGGTGATCAGCGAATTCACCACCATCTCGGTGATCGGCATGGATTGGGCGTTTTCCTGGCCGGTGAAGCGCTCGATCTGTGGGAATTTGCCCTGCGGCAGGCGGTAGGCGGTCTTCATCCAGAAATTGTCGAACGGCGCGGTGATCAGGTGCAGTTCGGTGATGTGCTTCATCCAGTAAGTTCCGGTCCAGCCGGGAATCACGATGCGCGCCGGAAAGCCATTATAGAAGGGCAGGGGCTCGCCATTCATCGCATAGGCGATCAGCGCATTCTCATCGAGCGCTTTCCACAAGGGCAGGCTTTTGACGAATTTCGGCGTCTGTTCGAGCACCGGAACATCGGCGCCGGACATGACCAGTTCGACCGCTTCTTTCTTGATGCCGAGTCGGGTCAGCACATCCTTCAGCCGCGCCCCCTTCCAGCGGGCGGCCCCCATGGCACCATCGCCCCATTGCACGCCCGGCACATGCGGGGCCGCGAGACCGCGGCGATTGCCGGAGCATTGGCAGATCGCGGTCAGCTCGACCGGCTCGAACTCGGTCTTCAACTGATCGAGCGTCACTTCACGCTCGCCTTCGGCCCCCGGTCCGCCGAGCTTCAGTCGCCATTTCTCCAGCGCCGCTTTCTCCGGCAGTCCGGCCAGATGGTAGCGCACGAAGAAGGCGTCATTGGGGGTCACCGGCGAGTCGAAATAGGCTTTCGGCGTTTCGTAATTGGGTGGTCGATAGCTGAGCTTGAGCAAAGGGCGTTTACCGGGCAGTGTATCCAGCACCGCGACCTCGCCGAGGCCGGCCGGCAGATCGGGACGCAGGCCCGGCACCGCGGCCAGCGCGCCGCGCATCAGCATCGGCGCACCGAGTGCCGCACCGGCCGTGGATTTCAGGACATCGCGTCGCGACAGCATCGAACATCTCCACCTGTTGAGCTTCGCCACTGTGGCCTGTCGGCAATGCGCGCGCAAGACGCAGCGGACACTTGCCTTCCGGCGCCGCCTCGCGCACATAGGGCATGGGGCCTGTAGTTCAGTTGGTTAGAACGCGCCGCTCATAACGGTGTTGTCGGGGGTTCGAGTCCCTCCGGGCCCACCAATCCTTGGCAAATCGTTGATGCCCCAGTTTGATGGGAATTCGCTGTGTGGAGTGAATTCCCTATCGAGAATGGCCGCGAATCGGGGATTCAGATTGGCCGCCGCGCGTCCTCACGAATGCAATGCACGCCCGCGCGCGTTGGCATTGGGGAGCGGCCGTAACTGCTCCCAAGCATACGCCACAGCGGCAAAACGGTCCCGTTTGCAAACCCTGGCTGATCGGGTAGATTTCGATGGCGCTACATTGGTCGGCAGGGCGCCTGACAATAGGCGGGATGCCCGAGGCGCAGGCTGAGGTGCTGGCCGATGAGCAAGCGCGCCGGATTGACGAAAAGGTCTCGACGAAAGCTGAGACGGTGATTCGTTTTGAAATCCGCCAGAGCGAACTCCGCCTGGAGACCAAGATCGAGACCACCAAATTTGACATCGTTAAGTGGATGTTCGGGACGATTATGGCACTTGCGCGCCGATCTCACCCATAGGTGGTAAGCCCGGCAATATCGTAGAGTTGGTTCCCAAGGCCGCTTCCGAGGACGCCGCAGAATGACCGCTGTCCCGTTCGATACCCGCAAGTTCGCTGACAAGCTTCAGGCCAGCGGCTTCACCGCCGATCAGGCGCGCGGCGCGGCAACAGCCCTCGCCGAACTCACGACTCCCCTCATTTTTGGAGTCTAGATATTGCGGGCGCCTTTGGCTATATCCCCAACATGCTGGGGATATAGCTTTGGAGGCATCGTGGAGCACGTGGATCGGGGGCTTGGCGGCAAGCTGA
>JBAVTK010000538.1:0-3106 GCA_049696095.1 Aliidongia sp.
GTTCCATTCCATGAATGTAAAGCTAAACGCCGAAGGGACCTGGACCCTACATTTCCATTCTGGTGGATTTCTATTGGCGTCACTTGACTTGTTAGTTACGGCGTTGCCGCCACGGGTAGTCTAAGAAGCTGACCAATCAAGATTTCATTTGTTAACAATTAAATCGCCGCAGATCCATGCAGGCAGGATCTGCGGCAGTCGCTAAAACCTAGTCACGCCTTTGGATTGGACCTTACATCAAGGTGCCAACACTTGCAGGAAAGCATTGATAACATTACAAATCATTTCGAGTCAGACTCTTACGTCGGAAATGTTCACCTCATTCAGTGAGAACTCCATATGGACTATTTTAAAGATGCGTTTGACGGTTTCAATCCTCAAAAAGATCAGGATGCAGCACTTAAATTTAGCCTTTGTGTATTGATGCTTGATCAGCGAACTGATGATTTATTACACTTGGTAACGGGAAAGGAGCGTTTCGGTGGAGTAGAAGGTGAACCTGGCTGGATTATCGAACGCCGGGAGGAGGGAGAGCAAGTCGGATACGAAACATGGCCGAACGACGCGAGTTTCAGAGCATATGTGGAACCGAATGGTTATGCGCTAGCTCATCCGGAGTTTTTCGTGGATCGACAGACTTTTTTTTAAGTATGTCCGAACAATCGTTACCGAGTATGTCCGCCACAATCCTGACAAGGCAGAATTCGCAACCAAGATTACAGAGAGCATGAATTTGTAGTTCGGAACGGTGAAGATTTCGTTCAGGGGCTAACAGTTGGTACCTATGTCGATTGTATTGACTGCTTCAGGAACTCCGGGAGCCCACCTCTATCTGCGCCTCATCCGCCAACCCCTCATAAAACCCCGCCGGCAGCCCCGCCTTATCCCGCGCTTCGGTGTTGAACGGTCGTTTCAGCTTGACCATGAAATGCCGCCGGACCAGCGCCTGCCAGCTTGCCTCCGGCACCACGCCCCGTTCGGGATGAGCCTCAACGTCTCCGGCCATCCTGTCGATGTCGGGGGCGATGATTTCATCGCGTACGAGACCTACCGCCCCTATCCGGGCCTCGGCGTCTCGGGCGTCGTTGCCGATGACAAAGGCAATGCCGTTGTCGCCTCGGGCATCTTCTCCGGTGATAAGGACGCCGACGGCCATTACATCCTGGTGCCAGCCACGCCCGAGCAGCGTGCCGCGATCGAGGCGGCAAATGCCGCCGCCGTTCCGGCCATCACAGATTGCGAAATTGCCCTCAATGCCGGACTTATGGTGGGCGGGATTGCGCTTCCGGCCCTCTACGGTCTGGCCTCTCCGATCCTGAGAGGCGTGAGGGCGGCGGCGATCTCAGCCGATGAGGCTCTGGCTCTACCAAAGCCGACAGGTGTGACGGCGACCCCCGTGATGCCGGACGGAATTGCCGCAGGTAGCGCGCCGGAATTGTCGCCGGACGCCGTGATCCTGCGGCCGGGAGGAGGCATTCGCGACATCGACCCACCGTCCCTCGATAGCGGGGAAAAGGCGCTTGGTCAGCCTGCTTCCGATCCTTCAACAACCGCGCCAGCGGTGATGGCAGGTGGTGATGCTCCGCCTCCCCCGGACCCGCCGATCGCCGCGTCGCCGCCCGAGCCGGTAGGCGGGCATATAGAGGAGAAACCACCCCAGGCTCAGGAGACTAATTCACCACCCGCCGATGGCGGGAAAGGCGTGACGAAGGATGCCGACTCTGGTATTTTGGAGAAAGAGAAGGCTCCAAACAACTTAGTTGATCCTACGCATATCGCCGAACTTGTGGCCAACGGCGTTAAATTCACGCCAGAAAATGTGATTGCAACCGGTAGAAACGCCGACGGTCAAGTTATATTCCTGGAGACGGGAAATTCAAATGCCGGCCTACAGCATATAATTGACGAGCACGGCGCTCAATTTTCCGATGCCGGCATTCCTGAAAACAAAATACCGGAAGTAGTTATCCAGGCAGTGACCGAAGGAAAAATTGTAGGATACCAAGGCTCTGGCACGGGCCGACCAATTTACCAAATAACCGTTGGTGGTGTTCCACGAAAAATCGCGGTGACGATTGGAGATAGTGGTTATATAGTTGGCGCAAATTTAAGAGGATCAAATTGATGAAGACAATTAAATTAATGGCAGACTATCAATGCCATCCGTTATGGGATATGTCGCCTGATAACTATGGAGACCTTGACCCTGAAATTTTGCCGATTTCACGAACTCTAAAAGGGGAACTTACGAAATGGGCGCGAACTTACGACGCGACGCTCAACATGGCCGACCCAGCAAAATCGGGTTTTGAGAATAAGGAAGCAGAGGCGAATTTTAAGCATCAAGGGCAATTACTAGCTTCGCGCCTACAGGAAGAACTTGGAGCTGATTTTAGAATAGAGGTAAAAATTTAATACCGCATATATGGATATATAACTACGTTTCAACTATTTTTTCGGGTAATGTTTGCCGATGGAGTAAGGATAGTGACAATTCAGAATTTTAGGAAAATTCGCCGTGATGGTAAAATCATCGATGATTCGATGACAATCGACGAGATATTTTCATGGGGAACTCCGGAAAAAATTATCGAACTTCGATGGGATAACAACAATCAACCTACCTCACTGAAATCCATTCATGGCGTATTGGCGAAAATTGTCTCAGGCGGAGAATACATTGCTGCGAAAATTCATAATGACGATTCCGGTAGAAATAGCACGCTCTGGATCATTAATGCTGACGGTTCAATGAGATTACAGATACCGAATGATCACTCAATAAATGGTAAAAATGTATCCGGAGATTTCGGCTGGTTGGAAAAATCACGAACTCAACAGCCCAATATTTTTGGTGTAATTTTTGAATGTCGCGATAAAAATTTAATGTTCCAATTGGACATTGACGCGGCCAATGGCAATGTGATCGGCATATATCCCGCGAGATAATTCCAAATTTGTCGAAGTCGGCAGGTGTGACGTAACCGTTCACACCCCGCAGGTCAGGCGGCTTGAGGGGCTGCCGGGATTGGCGGATGGGGAAGCCCTGCTCTGGCCGACTTGATGAGGTCGCAGGCGTAGTCCCAGGCATTGATGCCGCGCTTTC
>JBAVTK010000539.1:0-4839 GCA_049696095.1 Aliidongia sp.
GTCCGAGCAACAGATGGTCTGGGCGCTGGGCCTCGCCGCCTCGCAGCCGGTCGGCTTGCGCGAATCCTTCGGCTCGATGAATAAGAGCTTCAATCCGGGCCGCGCGGCGGCCAATGGCTTGTTCGCCGCCATTCTGGCCCGCCAGAATTTCACCAGCTCCGACGCGATGATCGAGGCGCGGCGCGGCTGGGCCAATACGATCAGCACCAAGCAGGATTACCACGAGATCATCGACGGGCTGGGCCAGCGCTACGAGGCGGCGCTCAATACCTACAAGCCGTTTGCCTGCGGCATCGTCATGCACCCGGCGATCGATGCCGCCTTGCGGCTGCGTGCGGAGAATGGCCTCGTGCCCGACCAGGTCTCCCGGATCGACCTCAAGGTTCACCCGCTGGTGCTCGAACTCACCGGCAAGAAAGCCCCGGTTGCCGGGCTTGAAGGCAAATTCAGCATTTATCATGCCGTGGCGGTCGCGCTGGTCGAGGGCGCGGCCGGCGAGAGGCAGTTCAGCGAGCGCGCCGTACTGGATCCGATGATTGTCGCCCTGCGCGGCAAGGTCGTGCCGGCGATCGATCAGTCGATCAAGCCGGAACAGGTCGATCTGACGATCACGCTAAGCGATGGCCGCGTCCTGCACCAATTTATCGAACATGCCATCGGCAGCCTCGAAGCGCCGATGAGCGATCAGGCGCTCGAACGGAAATTCGCCGATCTGGCCGATGGCGTCGTCCCGGCCTCACAGGCTCGTCGGGTCATGGATCTGTGCTGGGGCTTGGAAGCGCTGGGCGATGCCGCCGAGATTGCGCGCGGGGCTGCATCGGTCTGAGGCGTCGCGTTACGCGGCGACGGCGAGGATACGGGTTGCGGGAAATTCGATGGTGACCGTCGTGCCGGCGCCCGGTTCGCTCTCGATACGCAGATCGCCGCCATGCAGCGCCATCAGGCCGCGTACGATCGGCAGACCCAGACCCGTGCCGATTTCCGGTGATAGATGCGCGTTGCCGGCCCGGCTGAATTGGTCGAACACGGTGGCAAGATCCTCGGGCGGAATGCCGATACCGGTGTCGCGCACCTCGACCATGACGGCGCCGCTTTCCGAATAAGCGGTTGAAACCGAGACTGCACCGCCGTCAGGGGTAAATTTAATCGCGTTCGACAGCAGATTCAGCAGGATTTGCCGCAGCGCCCGTTCATCGGCGAGAATCGACGGTACCGGCATCAAGGCCAGCGAAAAGTCGATGCCTTTCTCGGCAGCGCGGCAGCGCATGAGACGGGCGGCCGTTTCGATGATATCGGGCAGATCGACCGGTTGCTCGGTCAATTCATACTTGCCGGCCTCAATCTTGGCGGTGTCGAGGATGTCGTTGATCAGTGACAGCAAATGATTGGCGCTGGTATGGATATCGCCGCAATATTCATGATAACGCGCCGGTTCGAGCGGGCCGAAAAGCCCCGCCAGCATCACCTGGGAAAACCCGATTATGGCGTTGAGCGGCGTGCGTAATTCATGGCTCATGGTTGTCAGGAAATCGGATTTCGCCTTGCTTGCCAACTCGGTCCTGGTCTTCTCGGCGAGCAGCGCCTGAGTCAGCTCTTCTCGTTCGTGGCGCAGCATGAGGGTTTGGACCAAATTATGGTGTGCTTGTCGTCCGGTGATCACCATGTTGATCCCGAGCACGATCACAACCAGAAATGCGATCACATTCATGGTGTCGCCCAGCATCAAGGCGGCCACGGCGACCGGGAGTGACGAGGTGGCGATGAAGACGATGCAGGCGCGGCCGTCGGCGGCATACATCGCCGCGACACCTGCACCGAGTGCGGCGACGACCATCGCGATGGTCAAATGCAGCGCCAAATCCGGCGTAATCCACAGGAAAAATCCGCAAACGCCGAAGCCCGTCCCTTGGACCGCCAGCGACCAAACATAGCGATCGGACCACGCGCGGTCGGCCTGCCGGGCCGGGGATGCCCGACGATAGGCGCGATAGAGGACGAAGCGGAGCAGATATGTGCTTAGCGTCAACCCAACCCACGCCGAAACCAAAAGGGACGGCAATACGCGAATTGCAACGATAGAAATGATAATGACGCCGACACCGGAATTCACCAGCCGCCAGGGCGAGTGATAGAGGCGATGATTCAGCTGCTGGGTAACGGACGGCGGCAGATCTGCCCTGTTCCGTTCGGCCGAAGGTGCCGGGGGCACCGTACGGGACGCGAAGGTCTGGGCGAGCGTATGGACGGACGAGTCAAACATGGTGCAACCGTATCTGGAATCATTCAAATACGCGATTGTTAAGTTCAGGTGGACACGCCAAAATAGTGATGATTTGATTTGAATTTTATGGATCGGCACTACCGCTCAGGGTTTTTGGGCCAATAGCGGTCGCGCAGCCGCCGCTTGAGTAATTTTCCGGTTGGCAGGCGCGGCAACTCAGCCGAGAAATCGATGCTACGCGGACATTTATAGTGGGCGAGGTGATCGCGGCAATAGTCGAGCAGAACCTGGGCCAGCGCCGGACCGGCGGCGCGTGGATCGGTCGGCACCACGACCGCTTTGACCGCCTCGCCGAACTCCGCGTCCGGCACGCCGATCACCGCGACATCGGCGACGGCGGAATGCAGCGTCAGCACATTCTCCGCTTCCTGGGGATAGATATTGACGCCGCCCGAGATGATCATGTGCGACCGGCGATCGGTCAAGAACAGATAGCCCGCCGCGTCGAGGTAACCGATATCGCCGACCGAGGCAAAGCCCGCGGAATCATAGGCCCCGTCGGTCTTGGCCGGATCGTTATGATATTCAAAGCGCTGGGCCATCTGGAAATAGAGCGTGCCCGGTTGGCCCGGCGGCAGGACCGCGCCAGCTTCATCGACGATCCGCACCGTGCCGGGCGCCGGTTTGCCGACCGAGCCTTTGTGCGCCAGCCATTCTGCGGCATCGATCGCGGTGAAGCCGGCACCTTCGGTCGATGAATAATATTCGCTGATGATCGGCCCCCACCAATCGATCATCCGTTCCTTGACGTCGATCGGGCAGGGTGCCGCAGCGTGGATCGCCAATTTCAGGCTCGACAAATCGTAGCGCCGACGCTCGGTCTCGGACAGTTTCAGCAGCCGCACGAAATGCGTCGGCACCATCTGGAGATGGGTGATGCGGTGGCGCTCGATTAGCCGGAGCGCCTCGAGCGGATCGAATCGCTCCATCACGACGACCGTACCGCCGCAACGCTGTACTGTCATGGAAAAGGCCAGCGGTGCGGCGTGATAGAGCGGGGCCGGCGAGAGATAGACGGTGGCCGGATCGAAGCCGTAGAGTGCCTGGAGCGCCAGGGCGGGCATCGGTATCGGCAGGCTGCCGAAGCGTTGCTGCGGCAGCAGGCGGCGAATCCCCTTGGGTTGGCCGGTCGTGCCGGAGGAATAGAGCATCGCGCTGCCTTCGATCTCACCATCGAGCGGTGCGGTAGACGCGGCGGCCAGGGCCTCTTCGAACGGCACGAAGCCGGGGTGCGCACCACCGACCGACAGAAGATGACCGATGCCGGCGGCCGATTGCACCAGAGCCGGCACCTGCCGCGCCAGCAGGTCGGACAGCGCGAACAGCTTGGCGCCGCAGTCGCGCAGAATATAGCCGGCCTCGGCCGGCTGAAGATGCCCGTTGATCGGCGTGTAATACAGCCCGAGCCGTTGTGCCGCCCAGGCCAGATCGAAGAATTCCGGGCGATTCTCCAGCAGGAAGGCGATGCCGTCACCCGCTTTCAGGCCGCAGCCGCGCAGATGGTGCGCCAAGCGGCGCGAGCGTTCGACCAGGCGGCCGAAGCTCACGCTCAGCCCTGACTCGCCCATGATGATGGCGGGTTTGTCGGGTGTCGTCACCGCATGCTGGTCCAGATGCATCGCTCTTCCCCATCGGCTCCGGTGGAATTCGGCCCTGCCGCGCGGCCGATGTCAAAGCCGATTTCGTCCGCGCCGACGCTTTCCTTCCGCGGGGCGATCGGTTAAGCCCGTGCCGGCGATATGAGGAGGATAAAAGGTGCCGATCGATGGGATTCCGGCGGGGTTTGCGCCGCTGATCTGGCCGGGTTTCTGCACCCTGATCGGGCCGCTCTTCGCCCGGCTGGCGGGCGAGGATATCGTCATCGCCCTGCGCATCGAGCCGCGTCACGCCAATTCCGCCGGCTATGCCCATGGCGGGCTGATCGCAACCTTGGCCGATATCGCGCTGACCCACGCCATCCTGCGCCGGGCCGGGCCGGACTTTCTGGTCGTGACGGTCAGCCTCAATCTCGATTACACCGGGGCCGCGCGTCTGGAGGATTGGGTCGAAATCGACACGATCGTGACCAAAAGTGAGGGCAGTCTCGCCTTTGCGCACTGCAATCTGCGGGTTGCGGGCTGCCCGATCGTCCATGCCAGCGGCGTGCTGAAGAAGCTGCGGCGCGAGCGCGCTGGGTAATGGTGCAGATTCCGCGCATTACCGATCATGGCGGCGGCCTCGCCCGTGCCCAGGCGCGGTTCGGTGCCGGCGATGATTGGCTCGATCTTTCGACCGGGATCAATCCCTGGCCCTATGCCGTGCCGGCGCTCGCGCCGGGGGCGTTGCCACGCCTGCCCCACGAGGATGCGCTGGAGGATCTGAAAGCGGCCGCACGCGCCTTTTATGGGGCACCACCGGCTGCCCCGATCGTCGCGGCGCCGGGATCGCAAGCGCTGATTCAACTCCTGCCGCGCCTCGTCCCGCCCGGCGAGGTCGCAATCGTCGGGCCGAGCTATGCCGAGCATGCGCGATGCTGGCGTCTCGCCGGTCATTGCGTGAACGAAACGACTGGCCTGGAC
>JBAVTK010000540.1:0-15617 GCA_049696095.1 Aliidongia sp.
GCGTCAGCCCGTGGCGCCGTGCAGCCTTTTCAGAAGCGACAATCACGGCGCAAGCGCCGTCATTGACGCCGGACGCGTTGCCCGCGGTCACCGTGCCGCCGGTCCGAAACGGCGTGGGCAACCGGCCAAGACGGTCGAGCGTCGTATCCGGTCTGGGATGCTCGTCGATCGCGACCTCGATGGTCTCGCGGCCGCGCGGAACCGACACCGGCACGATTTCGCGCGCGAACCGTCCGGAAGCCATCGCCGCTCCGGCACGTTGCTGCGAGCGCCAGGCGAATGCGTCCTGATCGGCCCGGCTGATCGCGAATTCGGCCGCGACATTTTCCGCTGTGTCGGGCATCGAATCGGTGCCGTAAGCGGCCTCCATCTTCGAGTTCACGAAACGCCAGCCGATGGTGGTGTCGAACATTCGGGTATCGCGGGCAAAGGCGCTGGTCGCCTTGGCCATGACGAACGGCGCCCGCGACATGCTCTCGACCCCGCCGGCCAGCAGCAACGCGCCATCGCCCGCCCGGATCGTGCGGGCGGCCATGGCGATCGCTTCCAGGCCCGAGCCGCACAGACGATTCACCGTGACACCGGGCACGCTGTCCGGCAAGCCGGCGAGCAAGAGCGCCATGCGGGCGACATCGCGATTATCCTCGCCGGCCTGATTGGCGCAGCCATAGATGACGTCATCGACCGCCTGCCAATCCAGCCCGGCGTGTCGCGCTTTCAGGGCCGCCAACGGGACTGCGGCCAGATCGTCCGCGCGGATCTCGGCCAATGCGCCGGCATAGCGGCCGATCGGGGTGCGCACGGCGTCGCACAGAAAAGCTTCCTCAGTCATGGCCTGACCTCTTGGTTTCCGGGTCCGTACCGATCATAAAGCGCGATTGGCCGCGCCGCCACTATCGATCGAAGCGCGAATCGGCTGGTCCGCTTCGGTCTGGGCGAACACCGCCAGCGCGGCCGCGACGCGCGCCACGACGCTGTCCCAGTCACCGGGCTGCGACTGGCGGAATTGGCGCATGGTCGGGTACCAGGGACTGTCGTCGCGCTCCAGCAGCCAGCGCCAATCGGGAATGCACCGGTTGAGCAGCCAGACCGCCTTGCCGAGACCGCCGGACAGATGGGCCATCGCGGTATCGACGGTGATAACGAGATCGAGTGCCCCGAGAAATGCTGCGGTATCGATGAAATCCGGTAATTGTCCGGTGAAATCATGCAGTACCAGGCCGGGCGGTGGGGTGGCGAGCTGTGCGCCCGCTTCGCCCTTCTGAAGCGACAAAAGGCTGATACCGGGAATGCCGGTCAAGGGCGCCAACTGTGCGAGTGCGATCGATCGCTGAGCATCCTCGGCGTGGGTCGATCGTCCGGCCCAGACCAACCCGACCCGCGGTCGCGGTAGTGCTGCCAGCCGATCCAACCAGTTCCGAACTTTGTCCGGGTCCGCCCGCAAATAGGGGATGGCCGCCGGAATGGTCTGGAGCCCGGTCTGGAACACGCCGGGCAAACTGAGCAGCGGCGAATGGAAATCGCAGGCGGGCAGCCCATCGATACCGGGAAAGGCCGGGCTGCGCGGCAAAATCGTGATCGCTTCGCCGGCAAAGCTCAGACGCAGCAGCGGCACCAACTCGGCATGCACCTCCAAAAAGATCTTGGCGCCACGACGGGCGACAAGCGGGGCGTAACGGCAGAACTGCAACGTATCGCCGAAACCCTGCTCGTCATGCAGCATGATCGTGCGACCGGCCAGATCCTCGCCTCGCCATTGCGGCTGGGGAAAGGGCCGTCGGTAGGGCTGCATGCCGGCGAGCCGCCAGCGCCATTCGAATTGACTCCAGCCCGCCTCCAGCCGCCCATTCAGCAAGAGAGCCGAACCCAGATTATAGTGGGCTTCGACCGAGTCCGGTTCGGCCCTCAGTGCATCTTCGAACTGGACCAGCGCCTCGGCCCAGCGCTGATTCATGGCAAGCGTCACGCCGATGCTGGAGCGCGCTTCGCTGTAGCTTGGTTGCAGGCGGACGGCCTCGCGAAAATGTCGTACCGCCTCGTCGCACGCGCCGTCGGCGCGCAGTGCCAGACCGAGCTTGTGATGCGCAACCGCATTGCCCGGCTCGATCCGCAGCACATCGCGGTAATGCCCGATCGCCTGCGGCGTTTGCCCGGCCGCGGCCAACAAGCTGGCAAGATTGTCGTGGGCCTGCGGCATATTCGGATCAAGCCGGAGCGCTGCGCGGAATGCCGTCGCGGCATCGTCGCTTCGCCCCTGACCGGCCAGCGCCACGCCCAAACCGCATTGCGCTTCGGCAAAAGCGGGCTTTAAGGCAAGTGCCGCCTCAAGACAGTCGGCGGCGTCGGCGAAGCGGTCGAGTTGGAGATAGGTGGCACCCAGCAGATAGCGCAACGCGGCGTCGTTCGGCTGTACCGTTACGGCGCGAGCGAGTGGTGTTACCGCCTCGGCCGCCCGTTCGGTCTCAAGCAGGATAGTGCCCAGCAGATGGAGCGCCTGAACATGCGACGGCGCGCGCGCCAGAATCTCACGGCATCGGCGTTCCGCCGCGGTGCGCTGTCCGGACCGATAAAACTGCACGGCCTGAACGAAACTCTTGGTCAGTTTTTCCGCGATCAACATGTCACGGCGCGCTCCGCAAACTCTGTGCGCAATTTTGCGCCATGCTCATCGATCGTCGGCACCGCGGCGTGTTCTGCCGCCCTATCGACCAGAGCCGGCGGTCGTGGCACTGCGACCGGACCGGAAGGTGTGTCGATCGTCATCGTCGCCAAATGCGGATGGCGAGCCAGGCCAACCACGTCGTTGAGATCGCCATAAGCGATGCCGGCCGTATCGAGCAAGCGGCGCAGGGTCTCGCGGTCATAGCGCGAGAAGGCCGAGGTGACGATGGCGTCGAGCGCTGGGCGATTGGCGACGCGCGCCGGATTGTCGGCAAAACGTGGATCTTCCGGACCATCGAGAAACAAGGCGCGGAAATTCGTCCATTCGCGCTGATTCTGAATGGCGATCACGATTTCGCCGCTATCCCCGGTCCGATAGACACCATAGGGTGCGATCGAGGGATGGTTCAGCCCGACTCGTCCTGGAGCCACGCCGCCATATTGGTAATGCAGCAGGGGCACGGCCATCCATTCCGCGATCGTGTCGAACAGGGTGATGGTAATCGCCTGGCCTTCCCCGGTCCGCTCGCGCGCCAGAAGCGCTTCCAGAATCGCGGCATACGCGTTGAGGCCGGCACCGATATCGGCGACGGAAACGCCGACCCGGCCCGGCGCTTCGACGCTACCGGTAATCGAGGCCAGACCGGTTTCGGCCTGGATCAGCAGATCATAAGCCTTGCGCCCGCAACCCGGGCCGTCCGACCCATAGCCGGCGATCGAGCACGTGATCAGCCGGGGATGGGCCCGCCGCAACTCCGCCGGATCCAGTCCGAGCCGGCTGGCCGCACCTGGCGCCAGATTTTCGATAAATATATCGGCGTGCGCGATCATGCGCCGCAGCAGGGCGGCATCGTCGGGCTGGGTCAGATCCAGCACCGCCGATTCTTTGCCGCGATTGAGCCAGACGAAATAGGCGCTTTCGCCCTGCACCGCCCGGTCATAAGAGCGGGCAAAGTCACCGCCCTCGCGCTCGATCTTGATGACCCGCGCGCCGGCATCGGCGAGGCGGCAGGTGCAGAACGGCGCCGCCACCGCCTGCTCCAGCGCCACAACCAACAACCCCCGCAACGAAGACATGGCGCGCTTTACCTCCGTTTCGGGGCGGTCGCTAGAACAAGATGATTCTGGGTGACTTCACCCAAATTCATCTTGATCTAGAGCAAGCTTCCGTCTCTCCCGATCAACTCGCGACGGATGATTTTGACCGGAGCCAGCCCAGCCGCCAGGAAGCGATCGTGAAACTCCTTGAGCGAGAATTTATCGCCCATTCTTGCCTTGTAATCATCGCGCAGCTTCAGAATTTCCAGCTTGCCGATGGTATAGTTCAGATAGCCTGGATCGCTGGTCCCCCGATAGGCTTCGCGACGGGCCTCGGGCTCAGGCGAGCCGCATTCCTTCATGAAAATCTTCGTGGCATCCTCGACGCTTTTGCCGTCGGTGTGCATTTCAATCGACGCGACGAAACGGCAATCGCGCAACAGCGCCTCTTCGATCTGGCTGACCTTCAGCTTGGGATCGTCTTTGCCCAAACCCTCCTCGATCATCATCTGCTCGGCATAATGCGCCCAACCTTCGGTCGTGGATTGAGCATGCGCCAACTGGCGGACCAGCGACCATTCCGGGTGGGACCGGCGCGTTAGATACTGCATGAAATGGCCCGGCCAGACCTCATGGGCCGAGATTATGTCGAGCGCCGGGAAATAATAGGCCTGGAGATATTGATCGAGTTTGTCCGGGGACAGGCCGGAATCGGGCGGCGACACATAGTAGTAGGCCTGGGTGGCGTTTTGCTCGAACGCGCCGGGTGAATCCATGGCAGCGGCGGTGGTTGCTCGGGAAAATCCGGGTGTCTCCTCGACCTTCGGCAGCAAATCGCTGGGAATGGTGACGAGGTCATGATCTTTTACGAAGGCGCGCAAACCGGCCAGATCGTCCCGGGCGGTCTTGAGCAAGGTGGCGGCAGTCGGGTGCTGCGTGCGCAGTTTCTTCAGCACGGCCTCGACCGGCTTGGTCGGATCGACCTGGTGTGCCGCCTCCTTCAGCGCCGCCTGATCTTGGTGCAATCGCCCATAGGCGATTTCGCGCAGCTTGGCGACGGGGGCGGCGAGCATTTCGTTATCGGAGAGACGCTGGATGAAGACATCCGAGCCCAAGGCGAAGCTGCCGTCAGCCTTCGGCAAGAGATCAGTGAGAAAAGCTTTATAATCCTCAAGCGCCGCGATCACCGCGTCGTTGCTGGTGGCAAAGCCGTTCTTCAGTTCCGGGTCTTGGACCGAAGCGAAGGCGGTCGGCGCGGCGTGGCGGTAGAAATTCAGCGAGCCTTCAATATTGCGGAGCGCGATCTCGACGAAGGCGCGCGGCGGGTGTTCGATATTGGCCTTGCCGGCAGCCAGCATCGCCGGGATCTGCCGCTCGCGCGCGATCACCGACTTCAGCCGATCAGCCAGCGGTGCAAAGTCACGATGCACCAGTTCGAAGACAGCGGACGTCGCCGCCCGGCTGTACCGGTCGGGATCGTGACGCCAATATTGGATCGTCTCGTCGTCGAGCAGCCCACCCTTGATCGTTCCGATCAGCATTTCCCGGTCGTCGCGCTCAAGATCCGTCAGGCTGTTCAGTGCGATCGCAGAAATGCTCCGCAAAGCGGCCTGTCGACGAGCGATATTCTTGGCGTAGCCATCGGCGCTCAAATCATCGACCAGCATGTCGTAATCATGAATGCCGACCCGGGTCGCGGCAATCGGATGGGCCTGGAACTCGGCGTCGTAGTAGCTTTTGACCAGGTCTTGAAACGATTGAGATTCCTGCGCCGAGGCAGGCTGGATCAGCGCGAGGGCGATAGCAAAGACCCCTCCCGCGATCTTGATTTTCGCCGTCATTGGATCGTTCCCCCCCGTTCACAATATCAACGGTTATTTCGTCAAATCCACCCGTCGAAGCCGGTTTCCGGCTCCGGTCCCGGCCGTCGCTGCGGGGCGGCTATTCCGTCCCAACCACCGCATCCGGCTTCAGATCTTCCGGATTGCCGACGACGACAAAGCTGAGCTTGGCCGGATCGAGCAGTCGTTTGGCGACGCGTTTCACATCATCCACCGTCACCGCTGCGACCAGCTTTGCGCGCTCGGTGATGTAATCGCTGGGAAAACCATTCTGCTGCAAGCCGAGCAGCCGCTCAGCGATCGCGCCGGTCGAATCGAGACCTAAGACATAAGAGCCGATCAAATAGGTCTTGGCGTCGGCGACCGCCTTGGCGTCCGGCGCCTCGTCGCGCATCTTGGCCCATTCAGTGCGGATGATCTTGACTGTTTCGGCCGCCTTGGCGTTTTGCGTGCCGACGAAGCCCATCAGCAGGTCGGCATGGTCATAATGCGCGGTGCCGGTGCCGATGGTATAGGCAAGGCCGCGCTTCTCACGCACCTCGTCGCCCAACCGCGAGGTAAAGGGACTGCCGCCCAGCAGGTAATTCACCACCATCGCGGCATAAACATCATGATCATGAATGCCGATACCCTGCTCACCAAAGCGAATGACGCTCTGTGGTACCGGCTTCTTGATCAGCATGATCTTTCCGGCATCGGCCGGCGCCCGATCGGCCGGGTTTTGCGCGATCGCGGCCGTTGCGGGCAAGCCGCCGAAGGTGCGGTCGAGCAAACCCGCCAGATCGGCCGGTGTGATGTCGCCGACCACGGCAATCTCCAGCCGGTCGCGGCCGAGGCGGGTCTTGGCGAACGCCTTGAGGTCGGCGATCGTGATTCCGGCGATCGATTCCTTGGTGCCGTAGCGCGACCGGCCATAGGGATGATCGGGGAATTGCGCGCGAAACCAGGTCAGCGTCGCCAACCCGTCGGGATTCTGTTCCTGCGCGTCGATCAGTTGGTCGAGTTGCGCGCGGACGCGCTCGACGGCGGCGTCGTCGAATCGCGGCTCGGTCAGCGACAATTGCAGGAGCTGAAACACGTCATCGCGATGGGGCGACAGGGTCTTCAGCGAGCCTTGCAGATAATCCGCGGTGGCACTGAACGAGATGCCGGCCGAAAGATCGTCCAGCTTGCCCTGGAACTCGCCCGAATCATACGGGCCGGCGCCCTCATCCAGCAGACCGGTGGCGAGGCTCGACAGGCCGGTCTTGTCCGCCGGATCGCTGGCCGCACCGCCGCGGATCGAGAAATCGAGGCTGATGACCTTTTGCGTATGGTCTTCGACCAGCCATGCCGTGATGCCCTGCGGGCTATGCACCGTCTCGACGGTGAGCGCCCAAGCCGGGGCGCCGGCCAGGGTCAGCAACCCCAGGCCGAGAGTCAACAGGCGGGTCATCGTATCTCTCCGGTCGGGATCGGCAAATCCGGCTCGGCCGGGCCGCGGGCGACGAGGGTCGGATCGGCCGGCAGCAGCAGGGCGGTCACCGACGGCTTGCCGTCGAGCACGGCATGGGCCGCGGCCATCACCTGGTCCAGCGTTACGGCCTTGATTCGGTCGGGCCAGGCATCGAGTTCGGCCAGCGTGCCGCCGGTGCAGAGCGTGCGGCCGATAATCTCGATCGGCTCGTCGAGGCCATCCTGGGCATAAAGCTCCGACGTCACCAATCGGGTCTCGGCGCGCGTCACTTCATCCTGCGTCAGCCCATCTTTCAGGACTTGCGCCACGACCGCTTCGACTCCGGCCTGCACCTGATCCGTCGTGATATTGGGCCGTGGCGTCGCGGCAAAGCCGAACATGCCGAGATCGAGCCGGTCGGGCGCGTACCAGGCGCCGGCACTGGTCGCGATCTCCTGGTCGAGCACCAATGCGTGATGCAGCCGGCTATTGGCGCCACCACCCAGCACTTCGGCCAGCACTTCCAGCGCGTAGCTCTGTTCGCTCGCCCCGGTATGATAGCTTGGCGCCAGATATTCCCGGCTCCAGCGCGGTGTGCGGACCCGCGGATGGTGCAACGTCACCGTCGCGTCGGCCGACCGGTCAGGCTCCTGCACACGTTGGCGCAACGGCACATTTTTGCGCGGGATCGGGCCGTAATATTCCTCGGCGAGCTTCTTGACCTGCTCGACCGTGACATCGCCGGCTACGATCAGCACCGCGTTATTGGGCGCATACCAAGTGTCGTAGAAGCGCTTCTCGGTCGGCACGTCGAGCGTCTTGATTTCGTCGGTCCAGCCCAGCACCGGTATCCGGTAGGGATGATGCAGATAGAGCGCCGCTTCGACCTGTTCGTCGAGCAGGGCGGCCGGCTGATTGCCGATCCGCATGCGCCACTCTTCGAGCACGACGTCGCGTTCCGGCTTCAACTGATCGTCGGTGATGATCAGATTGCGCATCCGGTCGGCTTCGAGCTTCATCACCAGTTCGAGCTTGTCGGCGGCGACATCCTGGTGAAAGGCGGTGTAGTCCCAACTGGTAAAGGCGTTTTCCTGGCCGCCCTGGCGGGCCACCATGGTCGAGAATTCCTTTGGCTTCACCGTCTTGGTGCCCTTGAACATCAGATGTTCAAGGAAGTGTGCGGCACCGGAATGACCACGCTCCTCATCGGCGGCGCCGGTCTTGTACCACAGCCAATGCGCGACCGTCGGCGCCCGATGGCTCGGCAGCACCACGATTTCAAGGCCGTTTTTGAGCGTAAAGCTGGTTTCACCGAATAGCGTATCCGCCACTGCACCGCGGGGCGACAGGGCGAGAATGGCCACGGCCGTCAGCGCCGCCGCGGCCCGGTATAGTGAGCGTGTCACGATCAGAGCTTGTCCTCGAGATCCGAATGCTGGGTCCGGTCGATCTGAACGGCATTGCCGGCGCCGCCGGCTTGATTCAGCCGCTCCGCTTCCTTGGAAGCGTCCAACGCCGCGCCGGGGATCGGGTTGCTCTTCCAGAACATCAGGCTGTCGACGAAGCCCTTGTCCTGGTCGAGCGCCTGTTTCGACTCTTTGTCGACACGCGCGCGCACACCGGGATCGACATCGAGCGCGCCCACCTTGCCGAGCAGAGACTGCTCGCCGGGCGAGAGTGGGCTCGCCGGATCGACCGCCGCGGTCGACCCGCTGGCGGCGTCGGGCACGCGGAACACCGCCTTGCGCGCCTTGTCGGTCTGGCTTTCACCGAGCGGTTTGTCTGAGGTGCTGCGCGGCGGGCGCAGGCCGTAATCGGGCGGCAGAGACAGGGGCGCGCCCGCCACCACGGCGAACTCGTCCGGGGGCGCCTTGACCAGCCCCAGAGCCTTGCTCAAATCGCTACAGCCGCCGAGGGCACTCATCGCGACCAAAAGTGCCGAGCCGAGAATTACCGTGCGCGTCATGCCGATCCTAGATCCTGAGCCGATCCCGAAAGGGGAGGCGGCTCTATTTAGGCGATTCCGCCCGGATCAGCAAGCTATCCAGCAGCAGCAGGCCGACACCGAGGCAAATCGCCGAATCGCCGAGATTAAAGATATAGAAATGCCAGTTGCCGAGATGGAAATCCAGGAAATCGACAACGGCATCTAGTCGCAGCCGGTCGATGAGATTGCCCAGCGCGCCGCCGATGATCACGCCGAGCGCCAGCGCATTGTGCCACGCCGTCACCCGCGTCAGCGCCACGACCAGAGCTGCGACGATGGCAAGAGCCAGACCCGAGAAAATCAGCGCGTTCGCGGCCGAGCTATTGTTGAACAGGCCGAACGTGATGCCATGGTTGAAGGTCAGGCGTAGATCGAAGATCGGCAGCACCGGGTAACGCGCCGCGCTCTGATCCTCGAACAGCCGCAGGATCGCGAGCTTCGAGGCCTGATCGAGGATCAAGACGATCAGCGCCGCCACCACCCCGCGCAGCAGCATCGGCTTCACGGTCACGCCGACGCCTCGTGATGATGCTCGACCGCATCGGCGCAGCGCCCGCACAGATCTGGATGGGCCGCGATGGTGCCGATTTCGGGCAGAATGCGCCAGCAGCGCTGACATTTCTCGCCCTCGGCCAGGCTCACCGTCACGGCGATTCCGGGCAGATCGGGCAGGGTGAAGGCGCCCGCCGGGTCCGGCGCGTCGGTCAATCTAGCGGCCGAAACGATCGACAGCGTGGCCAGATCGACATCGCCCAGCGCCTCGGCATAGTCGGCACCGGCATGCACGGTCACATTCGCTTGCAGGCTGGCGCCGATGCGCTTGGCCGCGCGTTCGAGTTCGAGCGCGCCGGTGACGACCCGGCGCAGATCGCGGATCTGGCGCCAGGTCTCGCCCAGCGCCGGATCGAGCCAGGATTTCGGCAATACCGGGAAGGTTTCGAGATGCACGCTGATTTCAGCCGAGTCGCCATGCCGCAACAGCCAAGCTTCCTCGGCGGTGAAGACCAGGATCGGTGCCAGCCATTTCGCCAAGCAGTCGAACACCCGGTCGAGCACCGTGCGCGCGCCGCGCCGACTTGCCGAATCCGGCCGATCACAATACAGCGAATCCTTGCGGATGTCGAAATAGAAGGCCGAAAGATCGACCGCGCAAAACCCGTGCAGCTCAGTATAGATCGTGTGGAAATCGAATTCGCCGATCGCCTTGCGCATGACGCCGTCCAACTCGGCCAGCCGATGCAGCACCCAGCGTTCGGGTGCTTCCATTTCCGCTTCCGGCAGCCGCTCGGCCTCGGTGAAGCCGCCGAGCGCCCCCAGCAGGTAGCGCAGAGTGTTGCGCAGCCGGCGATAGACATCCATCTGATATTTCAGGATCTCTTTGCCGATCCGCTGATCCTCGACATAATCGGTCGCCGCGACCCAGAGCCGTAGAATATCGGCGCCATATTCGGGGACGACGACGCTCAGCAACAATTGGTTGCGCGCCGATTTCGACATTTTGCGGCCATGCTCATCGAGCGTAAAACCGTGGGTCAGAACCGCTTCATAGGGTGCGGTGCCGCGCGTGCCGCACGCCTCCAGCAGCGACGATTGGAACCAGCCGCGATGCTGGTCCGAGCCTTCGAGATAGAGCGAGGCCGGCCATTTCAGCGCGGGCCGCTGCTCCAGCACGAAGGCGTGGGTCGAGCCGGAATCGAACCAGACATCGAGAATGTCGGTGACCTGTTCGTAATCCGCCGGGTCGTAAGCATCGCCGAGGAACCGCGTCGCGGGGGCGGTGAACCAGACATCCGCACCCTCTTCGGCCACGGCATCGGCGATACGGTCGATGACATCCTGATCGCGTAGCAGCGTGCCGGTCTTCTTCTCGACGAAAACCGCAATCGGCACGCCCCAGGCGCGCTGGCGCGAAACGCACCAATCCGGCCGGTTCTCGATCATCGAACGGATCCGATTGCGGCCCTGCGGCGGAACCCAGCGCGTCGCATCGATCCCATCAAGCGCCTTTTGCCGCAGATCGTTCGTGGTCATCGAGATGAACCATTGCGGCGTGGTGCGGAAGATCAACGGCGCCTTCGAACGCCAGGAACAGGGGTAGGAATGCAGCAGTGTGCCCTGGGCGAGCAACCCGCCGGCCGCCTCGACCGCTTCGATCACCGCGGCATTGGCGTCGCCGGTCTTGCCATAGGCGGTATAGACCCGCTTGCCGGCGAACAGCGGCACATGGGGATAATAGCTGCCATCGGCATCGACCGTCTGCGGCACCTCGACACCATGCGCCTTGCCGAGTTCGAAATCGTCCTCGCCATGACCAGGCGCGATATGGACGAAGCCGGTGCCGGCATCGGTCGTGACGAACGCCCCGGCGAGCAGCCGATCGTCGAAATCATAGCCTTGGCCACGCAGCGGATGCGCGACCAACGTGCCGTCGAGTTCGGCGCCCTTGAGGGTGGCGAGCACGGTCCAGGTGGCAATACCGGCGTCCGCCGCGACGCTCTCGACCAAGGCCGCGCCCAGCACCAAAGTCTCACCCGGCACCGCCTTGCTGCCTTCGCTGACCGAATCGACCCGGACCACGGCATAATCGAACTCGGCGCCATAGGCGATCGCGCGGTTGCCCGGCAGGGTCCAGGGCGTGGTCGTCCAGATCACCACCGCAGCACCCGACAAAGCCGGCACCGGTGAGGTTAGCACTGGAAAACGCACCCAGACGGTGGTCGAGGTGTGGTCCTGGTACTCGATTTCGGCCTCGGCCAGCGCGGTCTTTTCGACGACCGACCACATGACCGGCCGCGCGCCGCGATAGAGCCCGCCATTCATCGCGAATTTGCCGATCTCGCGCACGATCTGTGCCTCGGCGGTGTAGGCCATCGTCAGATAGGGATGCTCCCAATCGCCGCCGACGCCCAGGCGCTTGAACTCCTCGCGATGGATATCGACCCAGCGCGCGGCGAAGGCCCGGCATTCGCGCCGGAATTCGTCGATCGGCACGTCGTCCTTGTTCTTCTTGGCCTCGCGATATTGCTTCTCGATCTCCCATTCGATCGGCAGACCGTGGCAATCCCAGCCGGGGACATAGACCGAATCCTTGCCCAGCATTTGCTGGGTGCGCACGACCATATCCTTGAGGATCTTATTGAGCGCATGCCCGACATGGAGATTGCCGTTGGCATAGGGCGGGCCGTCGTGGAGCACGAATTTCTCGGCCCCCGCGGCCTGCGCGCGCAGCCTGGCCTCCAGCCCGATCTCGGCCCAGCGGGCGAGCAAAGCGGGCTCGCGCTTGGGCAGTTCGGCCTTCATCGGAAAATCGGTCTGCGGCAAAAAGATGGTCGCGCGGTAATCGACGGACATGGAACATCTCGGAAATCGGCGGCCCATCGGGAGCGCTGCCGTGCGGCGGCACAGTCGATCAGGCCGAAAAGAACGGGGCCGGCCAAGTTTGCGGCCGGTGCGAACGACGAGTCCCGGCCTCCGTTCAGGAGGCCGGGTAACTAATTCGCGCCCCGAAGGCGCACAGGATCGATTGCCGCATCATGCGGCGACCATAGGGGAGTGGCGGCGGCGGCGTCAACGCCCGGATCACGCGGTGCTCATCGGCTGCGAAAGATGGTGGAGCAGAGCGGACGATCGGCCCTGCTCATTGCGCGTCAGTCGCGGCGGCACTCCCGCTCGCGCTCTTCATTGATCTCGTGCAGCCGGTGCTCCAGATGCTCGCGCTCCTCGTGATCGCGCTCCTGTTCGAGCCGTTCGCGGACCTCGTGTTCCTCATGCTCCAGATGCTCGCAGCGTTCGCGATGCTGTTCCCAGCGATGCTCGTCACCCTCCGGAACTTGAGCGCGAGACGATTTGGGCAGCACGGCCGCGATCGGAAGGGCAGCGGCGGCAAGGGTGAAAAAGCAGAATTGGCGTCTGAGCATGGCGGTTCCTCCGAATCTGGGAATGCTGATAACGTACCAGGATAGCGGTATGTTCCAGCGCGCTCTAATGCGGCGTCGCCGGCAGGAGCGGGGTTCGCAGCGCCAGATCGGCCTCGATCCGGCCGGACTGCACGGCCTGAGCCAAACGGCGATGGTCGCGTTCGCTTTGGTCGGCATAATCGACGGCAAATTCCTGCAAGGCCGCGTCGAACGCCTCGCTCGACCCCAGATAGCCCGAAATCAATGCGGCATCGCCCGAGCGGGCATGAGCGCGCGCGAGGGTCGCGCCGCACAGTTCGGCATAGAAGCGCAGCGCCTCGCGCTCCATCATTTCGCCGATCGAGGCCAGCCTCCGGTCCTTCAATTGCCTTATATAGAATTGCCGGCCGCTCGGCCCGTCATCGGTCCAGCCGAGGAACATGTCGCTGGCCGACTGCATCACCCGTTGCCCCACGGCGACGCGCTGTCCCTGATTGGCGTAGGCGCTGGGGCCGGCATAAGGTGCCAGCACCGAGGTTTGCGCCTCCTTGATCTGAAGGAAAAACGGCGCCTCGTCCGGGGTCATGAACAATCCGACGGCGCAGAAAGTGCCGACGCTGCCGACACCGACCGCCTTGAAGGCACAATCGATCAGCCGATAGCGGTCGAACAGCACGCGGCGTTCCTCGGGCAGGGTTTCGCGATAGCGGCCGAACACCTCATGCGCCGTGATCCCCTGCTCGCCATTGCCCAACGCTTCGAAATGAAAGATCAGCGGCGGGTTATCCTTGATCCGCCAGCCGCCGCGCGCCATGCCGACCAGCTTGGGAAAATCCTGATAGGGCGACAAGGTGGCGGCCGATTGGGTGATCCGCCGCGTCTCGCGATCGCGCAACCTGTCATCATCCTGAGACGCGATGACATCAAGGACATCGACACGCATGGCCCAGGCAGCGAGCGGATCGAGGCGGCAGAGGTCGGCCAGCTTCTCGCGATAGGACCGCACGGCCGCGCGCGCCGCCTTGGCGCTGATCCGTTCGGCCAGCCCGGCATGGCGCCCGGCCAGCACCAGGCTGGCGGCCAGGCGTTTTACATCCCATTCGAACGGCGCCGGTAGCGTCTCGTCGAAATCATTGATGTCGAAGATCGCGCGGCCTTCCGGCGAGGCATAGACGCCGAAATTCAGCAGATGACAATCGCCGCAGGCCTGGACGCGCAAGCCGGTCGCGGACGTGCCGGCCAGATCCGCCGCCATCCCGGCCGCCGCACCGCGCAGAAAGGCGTAGGGCGACTCCATCATGCGGGCATAACGCACCGGCAGGAGTTTTTGCACACGCTTGGCACCCGCGGCGATCAGGATTTCAACCGGATCGGCACGGTTGGCGGGTGCCGACCAGCCGGCATGGCTTTCCCGCGGCACCTCGGCCCGGAGCCGGCGGCCGAGCGCCCGCCGTTCGGCGATGGTGAGGGAAGCGGTCTGGTCGGACAGTGGAACCGGTGTCGTTCCCGCGATGCTGCGCTTTGCCATGTGACGGCTCAAGCGCCGGTGAAGCGCGGTTTGCGCTTTTCCAGGAAGGCGCGGCGGCCCTCGCGGTAATCGGCGCTATCGAAGCAGGCTTTGACCATTCGTGCGCACAGCGCCTCGTCGCGTGTATCCGCGTCCTTGATCGCCTCATCGACCGTGCGTTTCAGCGCGGCCAGGGTCAGCGGTGCGTTGCAAGCGATGGTTTCGGCATAGTCGGCCACAAAGGCTTCGATCCGGTCGTCGGGCAGCACGCGATTGACCAGCCCCATCGCCAGCGCCTCGGCCGCGTCGAATTGCCGAGCGGTCAGCAGGATCTCCTTGGCAAAGCCCGGGCCGACCAGATCGACGAGACGGCGCACCTGCCCCAACCCATAGCCGAGCCCAAGCCGCGCCGCCGGCACAGCAAAGCGTGCCGCGTCGTTGCAGATGCGCAGATCACAGCACAAGGCCAGATTGGCGCCACCGCCCAGGCAGAAGCCGCGAATGAGGGCGATGCTGGGCTTGCCGAATCCGAGCAGTGCGGCATAAGCCTGCTCGGTCGCGCGCTCATACTCGGCGACCGCGTTTTCGCTCGCCCGCTCGGTCTCGAATTTCGAAATATCGGCGCCGGAAACGAAGGCTCGACCGCCGGCCCCGGTCAGCACCAGCACGCGCACGGCCGGATCGGCGGCAAAGCCCGCGACCGCGGTACACACCGCCTGCCACATCTCCAGCGACATGGCATTGTGCCGTTCGGGGTTGTTGAAGGTCAGGGTCGCGACGGCGCCGGAAACCCCGGCGATGATCTTGTCGGTGACGGTCATGGGGAGGTCCGAGGTTGCGGGGTTGGACGGCAGGATAGGGCAATGGGGCGGATCGGCAAGGCCGGATCGGCTTTGCCTACACGACCCCACGCGAGCGGAAGCCGGCGATTTCGTCCGTATCATAGCCGAATTCGGCCAGGATCTCATCACTCTGTTCGCCTCGCTCGGGCGGCCGTTTGGTGATGGCGCTCGGTGTGCGCGACAGGGTCATCGGCTGGCGCAGCAGATGGAGCATCCGGCCAGGTTCGGTGGCCGGCACGGTTTCGACCACGTCCAAAGCCTGAACCTGCGGATCCTCGAACACCGCGTCGATCCGGTTGATCGGGCCGCACGGCACACCGGCCGCGTTCAGTCGCTCGATCCAGACCGTGCTTTCGGCTTCAGCCAGCCGCTCTTCGATCAGCGCATTCAGGGCGGCACGGTGGGTGCTG
>JBAVTK010000541.1:0-2514 GCA_049696095.1 Aliidongia sp.
TGGTGAAGCCGAGCCGCTCTCGTCAGCGCGGGCGACCCAGGCACGCGAGCCGATGGCGAAACCGAGAAATTCGACGCCGAGCCTGTTTCAGCGGATCATCGGCGGCGGCCGCAATCAGCCGCAGCCAGCTCCGCAACGCCCGCAGCCGAATTTGAACACCCACCGCCCGGCCCCGGCGGCACCGCCGCGCCCCACCGCGGCCGATCCCGCGGGCAGCGAGGAAGATTATCTCGACATCCCCGCTTTCCTGCGCCGCCAGGCCAATTGACCGCCGCACTGTGCCGCCGCAATCCGCGGCGGCACAGTGCGCTAACCTGTTACCGCGCTTGGCGTTCGTGCCGCTGTGCGCTGCAACAATCGGTAATAAAGAGTGATTTGTGCCAATGGCAATAGATTGGTAACCATCCAGCTGTCGTACCACCTCGATACGCCCCAGGATAGATTCTTCATGCTCACGCCGGCCATCGCTTCGCAAAAGACCTTGAAGGCGCCAATCCATTGCACCGGGATCGGGCTGCATAGCGGGATCAAGGCGGCACTGACCCTGCGCCCCGCACCGGTCGATACGGGCATCGTGTTTCGCCGGCTTGATGGTGTCGGCGGCCCGGTCGAGATTGCGGCGCATTGGTCGAATGCACTTGAGTCGCCGCTCTGCACGACGCTGACCGACGGCCGGCGCACCACAATCCTGACGATCGAACATCTGATGGCGGCCTTGGCTGGTTGCGGCATCGACAATTGCCTGGTCGAGATCATCGGACCGGAAGTGCCGATCATGGACGGCTCATCCGCGCCCTTCGTCTTCTTGATCGAATGCGCCGGCGCGGTCGACCAACAGATCCCGCGTCGCGCCATCAAGGTGCTGAAGCCGGTCACGGTCGGCGATGACCGCGCCTGGACCAGCATCGAACCGGACGATCTGTTTTCGATCGACTTCGAAATCGATTTCCCGAGCAAGGCAATCGCGCGCCAGACCGCAAGCGTGGTTGTCGATCCGGTCAGCTTCAAACATGAAATCAGCCGAGCGCGAACCTTCGGCTTCCTCAAGGATCTCGACGCGTTGCGCGCCAACGGCCGGGCACTCGGCGGCTCGCTCGACAATGCCGTCGTGGTCGATGGCGATACCGTGATGAACAGTGACGGCTTGCGCTACGCCGACGAATTCGTCCGGCACAAGGTTCTGGATGCGGTGGGCGATCTCTATCTGGCCGGCGGCCCGCTGCTCGGGCGCTTCCGCGGCTCCCGGTCGAGCCACGCGCTCAACCGGCGCCTGCTTGAGGTGCTGTTCGCCGATGAAGATGCCTGGACGATGACCTCTCTCGCCAATACGCCGTTCCGGCATTGGCGAGAGCCGGCACGCGCGCTCTCCGCCTGATTTCCACCCGTCATTCGATCGAGGCCGCGACACGACCGCGCCACCTCCTCGCGCCCGCCGCAGCTTTATGCTAAAAGGCCGACTCGATCTGCGGCCCGTTGGGGTGCCGCATTCTCTTCCGGCTGGGAGCTATCGGAATTGTACGCTGGCATGGTGAAGTTTCGGATCGGCCGCCTTCTGGCTGGCATGGCGCTGGCGGCAAGCCTGTCCCTCGGCGGCTGTAGCGACAAGGAAGACAACAAGTACAAGGACCAGTCGGTCGAGGTGCTCTACAACGCCGCGGTCGATCGGATGGAAAAGGAAAGCTGGGCCGAAGCCGGCAAGATCTTCGACGAGGTCGAGCGTCAGCACCCCTATTCCGTCTGGGCGACCAAGGCGCAATTGATGAAGGCCTACGTCAATTACCAGGCCAATAAATATGATGACGCAATCTCGGCGGCCGATCGCTTCATCCAGCTGCATCCGGGCAATCGCGATGCCGCCTACGCCTATTACATCAAGGCGATTTCGTACTATGAACAGATCGTCGATGTCGGCCGCGACCAGAAGAACACCGAAAACGCACTGAAGGCGCTCCAGGATGTCGCGACCCGCTTTCCTGAAAGCAAATATGCCCGCGACTCGCGCCTCAAGATCGATCTGACCCGTGACCATCTGGCCGGAAAGCAGATGGAGATCGGCCGTTATTACGAGCGCCAGGGCCTGTTCGTCGCCGCGATCAACCGCTATCGGACGGTCGTCAAGGAATATCAGACCACGACCCATGTGCCCGAGGCGCTGGCGCGGTTGACCGAATGCTACACCGCGGTCGGCTTGCCCGAGGAGGCCCAGAAAAACGCGGCGGTGCTCGGCTATAATTTTCCGGAAAATGAGTGGTATCAGGATAGTTTCGATCTGGTCAAAGGCAATCGCGCCGGCCCGGATATCGAACATGGCTGGATTGCCGCGGTCGCCAGTTATTTGAATCCGTTCTAAGCCGCGCCGCAGCAAAGCGATAGCGGATTGGGCGCCGGACAGGCTATGGTCGATCCGGTCCCGATTCAGATTTTGGGCGACTTCGCCCAAAATCATCTTGCTCTAGCGCCGAGTTCGCGCCGCCCATGCTGCTGAGCCTGACGATCCGTGATGTGGTGCTGATC
>JBAVTK010000542.1:0-1672 GCA_049696095.1 Aliidongia sp.
GATGCGCCCAGGATGGGCCGGCGAAACGCTCCGCCACCTTGATCCCGGCCGGATCATACGGGCTCACCACCGGCCCGAGCAGCGCGAAACCCACTATGGCCAGCGCCAGCAGCAGGCCGAGCCGGCCCGCCGGCGCCCGCCAGATCGCGCGCAAAATGCTCATGCCGCCCCGGCGGTCCGCAGCCGCGGATCGAGCCATAGGAAGAGCGCATCGACCAGCAGATTGGCCGCGACGAACAGCAGCACCGTGACGAACACGCCGGCCTGCACGACCGGGTAATTGCGCGCCTGGATCGCATTGAAAATCAGCGTGCCGAGGCCGGGCCGGGCGAAGATGATCTCGGCGAAGACCGCCCCGCCGAGCAGTCGGCCGAACCCGACGCCGAGGGCGGCCAGCGTCGGAATCGCGGCGTTGCGCAGCGCAAGTTTCGCGACAATCCGGTACTCGCCGATGCCGAAGGCGCGTGCCGTGCGGATATAGGGCTGGTGTAGTGTGTCCAGGAGGGCGGCGCGCACCAGCCGGGCGAGATAGCCGATCCAGCCGAGCCCGACCGCCAGCGTCGGCAGCACCAGATGGCGGATCTGGTCGCCCAGATCGTCCGGCTCGCCGGCTCCCTGAACCGGCAGCCAGCGCAGCGTCAGCGAGAACAGCATCAGCAGCCCGATCGCGATGACGAAATTTGGCACGGCGACGAAGGCGACGCTGCACAGCGTCAACAGCCGGTCGATCCTGCTGCCCGGATGCATCGCCGCCTGGATGCCGGCCGGGACGCCGAGCAACAGCGCCAGACCGATCGCCGATCCGGCCAACGCCAGGGTGAAAGGCAGCACCTCCAGGATCATCGCGCCGATCGGCCGCCCGCTGACGATATCGCGGCCGAAATCGCCGGTCGCGAGCAGCGCGAAAAACCGCCAGAGCCGGAGCGGCACCGGCTGATCCAGCCCCATCTGGCGGGTGATCTCGGCGATCGCCTCAGGCGTGGCGCGCGGGCCGAGCATCGCCACCGCCGGGTCGCCCGGGATCACCAGGGTCAACAGGAACAGCAGTGTCATCGCCCCGACCGCGACGGCGAGGATCGCCGCGAGGCGGCTGCCGAACGCGCCGAGACTCATGCCGCGAACCCGAAATCGGCATATTGCACATCGTCGCCATTGGGCAGGATCGCCGGATCGAGCCGGGGTGCCGACAGATAGAGATTGGTCTCATGGGTCAGCGGGATGACGGCGTCCGAGCGGTCCATCAGCTTCTGCATCTCGATATAAAGCGTGGCCCGCGCGCCCTCATCCGCGGCGGCATCGGCCTCGTCATAGAGCTTGGCATAATCCGGGCTGTTCCAGCGCTGCCAGTTCCAGCGGCCGATCTGCGCCGGCAGGAACCATTGCGCGATGAAGGCGGGATCGGCCTTGCCGCCGAAGCGGCCGAGGAATAGTTCGAGCTTTTCACCGGCCGCCCCGGCACCGCTGCTCCAATAGCTGGCATCGTCGAGCGGCTGAAGCTCGATCGTCAGGCCGATCTCGCGCAACTGCGCCTGGATTACCTCGCCGGCGACCCGATAAGCCGGCTTGTTGAGCAGCGTCAGCCGGGCGGTGAGGCCGCTCAGCCCGGCTTCGGCGAGGAGCGTTCGCGCGGCAGCCGGATCATGCGTCGGCGCCGGCGCATCCGGCCAATGGC
>JBAVTK010000543.1:0-1753 GCA_049696095.1 Aliidongia sp.
TGCACGCCCGCCTCGAGCGGATGCTCGGCGTCGAGGAAACCGAGCTGGCGAGGCGTCTCGAGGTATCGTCGAAAGCGCAGAACCCCGGCAAAGCTCTGCTCAGCGCGATCCGCCTGAGGGAGATCTACCGTGGCGACAAGCAGCTCGCCCGTAGCGTCGAGCACACCAGCAACGGGTTCGAGCACGGGTTCGCCGACCTGAGTGACGCCAGAGACCAGGCACAAACGGTGCACACCCGAGCCGCCGAGCACATTCGCGCAGCGATCATCGAGGCGAGCGGCCTCCCGCGCAAGCATCGTGAGCGTCTGAACGGGGCGGGCTACGCCGTCCCAATGCCACTGTTCGCAAACGAGTACGTGCATGTCGGCACGCTGCGCGATGTCGACGAGCGAGTACTCACGCCGGGCACGCCGCCGCTGCAAGGGCTACGCGCCTGGAAGATGAAAGTAGACCGCAGCAAGATTCAGCCAGATGGCGGGCTGCTTGTGACAACGAGCAGCGACGCGAAAGGACCAGCGGACGGCGTCTCGGTCAACCTTGGGGCACTCGTCCAGAGCATGCCGGTCGGGCTGCCCGCGGGCGCTCGGGTTCCCCAGCACCGGCTACGGAGCATCGAGATTCGGCCGGTGCGGAAGCCGCCGGATGGGCCGAGCGGCCAACAGTCTTGAAACCCGGCGGTCCAGAATCTCCTCCCTCCGGCTGTAGATCGATGTCTCCTAGCTGGCCCGGGTGGCGTTCCGCGCAAGCGCCCGCAGCTCTGAACAGGCAGCAGGCTGCAGACCCCGCGATGGTTGAGACTGGTCCGTACCGCAACAATACGGCTTTGAATGGGAGCCCCAAGTTCTCAGCGGCGTATCGTTGCCAGCCGCTACCACGTGCTCGAGGGACCTATAGCGGGCGGTATGGCCGACGTCTACAAGGCGTTCGACTTGTCCAACGAGTTTGGCGAGGTAGCGGTAAAGATCCTCCGAGCTACCGGCTCCACGGACACGCTGCAGGTGAGCTTCGAGCGTGAGCGCCGGGCACTCGGGCGTCTCAGCCATCCGGCCATTGTGCCTCTGCTGGACAGCGGCGTTGACGACGGAGACGGCCATCCGTTTCTCGTGTTTCCGTGGATCGAGGGCCGTCTTCAGCGCGAACTCGCTGCGCGCGGTGCGATGGTGTGGGAGGACTGGTGGCATTCCTTCGGGCGCGAGATTCTGCAGGCCCTGGAGGTGGCCCATCGCGACGATGTCCAGCATCGCGACCTAAAGCCGGCGAACGTGTTGATCGACCCCGAGGGGCGACCACGCGTGATCGACTTTGGGATCGCGAAGATCTACCGGCGCCTAGCACCGGAGGCCACGGTCGACGCAGCGTCAGCCCCGTTCACACCGCCCGAGCCCGTCGCCGAGTCGCCAGGCATGACTCGGGATACGCACGCGTGGGCGGCGCTCACGGTGTTCGCGATCTCGGGGCACGATCCCTACGCGGTGCCCCCCGAGGACCCCTATCAACGGCTACGGGCAGCGTGCGACGCTGCAAGTGCGCGACTCCCGATTGGCGTGGCGGCGATTGTCGAGCGGTGCCTTAGCAGTGAGCGAGATCGCAGGCCACAGAACGCGATGGTGCTGGCGGCTGACCTGGAGGCCAGCCTTGAGCAGGACCGCCGTCAGGCGGCTCGTCGCCAAGCACAGGGGACTCCAGCCGTCCATGTGATCGTCAGGCGGGGCTTAATCGACGCGCTCGAGAGCGAACTCGAGATGTTCAGTGC
>JBAVTK010000544.1:0-9374 GCA_049696095.1 Aliidongia sp.
GAGAATTCGTACCGATCCGACTCGGTCTCCAGTTCCGCCGCGACCGCGTGCGCGCGCCGCTCCCGTCCCGGCTCCAGGCGCCGCGATCCTTGAGCGTCAACGCCACCCCGGCGCCCCGGCCGCGCGCATTGAACCGGCCGCTGCCCTTCCCGGTCTGGGTCAACCGATGCGGATTGCCGCCGGCTCGACGAATCGCTTGATGGACCTCGCCGACGAGGCTGGTCGGCGCGCGGCGCACTGAGCCGATTCGTCCGCCCCGGTCGCGGATCTTGCCGGGACGGATACGGAAATGGTCATCATCGTGTGTCATGAAGCGATGATTGGAAGCCGAACCAACCACGGCAAGAGCAAAAATATCCTCGTCGTAGAATAGGATAGGAAGACTTGCGCCAGCGTAGGCTCGGCGGTATCCCATTTTCAGCAATTCAAGACCGATAGCGGTCGGATCGTTGAAAACAAAGGGAAAAGTAGCTCAAGCGCCATACGGCGGATTCAGGAAATTTCCCAAGCGCCGCTCAAAAAACAATGTGCAGACAAGCACTTAAGACCGAAGGGCCGACAGCGGGGAATCCCGCTTTATCTTGCCATCTCTTATCGTCGCCATCTCTTATCGTCGCCATTTACAATCATGTTCGGCCATCGCCCTCCCCAAGACCGCCAACCCTGGAGCTCTGCCGACGTTTCCACCGCTGCTGAGATCAACTACACTTGAGTGACATTGGAGCGCGTCGCGCGGCACATCGAGTTCGGGAGTCGGTGATGAAAGGTATCTATATTTTGGCATTCGTCTCGGCACTCGTCCGACAAGCCAATGCCCAGGTTCCAGACCAAAACTGCCAGGTCCCACCACCGGGAACGGCAGCCTATGCGCAATGGGCACAGCACGGCGGTTTTGGCGGAAAGCCTGCACCACCCGGATATTATTACCCGCAGGGAAGCTGCACGGCAGTTCCGATAGATATGTGTCTACGCCCAAGGTTGGAGGGCGTTGTGAGCTGGATCAATAGCGGCGCTCACCTTAACAAGCATGTTGTCTCGATTAGAAACCTGATGACACCAGAACAAGGGCAAAATATAGGCGACCCTTCCAGCCTAGTTTGCCACGGAACTCTAATTTTCGACGACTCATCGACACAAGACGGTCAATTTCAGATAAGAGACCCAGGAAATTCGGCGCCTCTTCAAGTGGTATGGCACGCCGACTGCGCAGGTAAGCCGTACTATCAATTCCCGAACGGTTGCCCAGGAAATAAGCCGCCTCCAGTAATTAATGATCCCCCGAATGTAGTCAACCTTGGCCCAAATCCGATGGACGAAATACGAACATCGGCGCAGAAGGAGCCAAACAAGACAGTCCACTGCAACGTCAATATGTCATCATTTTGGACGACGAATGCTGTTTGCGGAGCAATAATAGAAGAATCAAGCGTCCTATCAGGAAAGAGAGCTTCCACATCTCAAGTTACTCTTGTCGATGAATGTGCCAAGGATATTTCAAGGAAGTTGCCGGGAAAGGATGAGCCAACTTACCTTAACGCGTGCGAAAGCCTTGTTAAAGCACTTCACTAACGCGCTGACGCAATGGAGCGACGGGAACGAAATATGGTCAATGTCTCATTTAGATGCGAGCAATGTGGCACCCGACTGGAATGGGACGACAATATCGTCGATACCACTCTGGTTAGCTGCAAGAATTGCGACGCGATTGCTGGAACGTATGGTGATCTCAGGGATGCGGCTGCGAGCGCGGTTGCGCGGGCGCTTTTTGAGGATTCTGGCAATAGCCAATGAATCAAATTCATCTGGCATAATGCCGTTATCTACCCATATTCCTGACTTTCGAGTGATCACAAATGCCGCCACAGCCTCTTTCAAAAGTAAAACCTAAAGCGAAGTTCCACTTCGGGAGGGAGGCATACCAGAGGCATCCAGAACTAAGCGCTATCGTTCTAGAAATTATAGGGATGAGCGCAATTTCTGAACACAATTGGTCTTTGGTATTGGTCGATTTACTGAAATCAGACCGTAGAACGGGTGTAGCAATGTACCAAGCCTTGAAGAGCGCCGAAGCAAAGAGGGCGGCATTGTCTGCGGCGGCCAGGGTACAATTATCGAGTGATGACTACCTAATCTTCAAAGCGGCGATTTCGGCTACCGGCCCGGTCCGGAAAGTAAGAAATCAATTTGCGCACCAGATTTTGGGTTACTCAGTTGACATAGAGGATTCCTTGCTCCTTATTGACCAGGAGGAACTTTTGCGCGTCGACGTCAATGCCGCTGAGGCGTATCTTGAAACGAATAAAACAAGTAAAATAGTAATTCCAGATGGTATTGACGTATCAAAAATACAAGTCTGGAAAAGGAGAGATCTAGAGGAGGCGGAAAGGAATGCTACTGACGCCCTGGGTATAGTCTTCGAGGTTCTTAACGGCCTTCATAACTTCGGGCCTGGGCTCGGTGTTAAAACAAGAGAACTACTATTGAATCGATCGGCAATCACACAGGCCGTGCAAGCGAACCGTCGTCGAAGCGTGCCTGTGATCCAAGCTAAAAAGAGTCGGAGTTAAGCGTCGAAGCTGGGGCGTTCGCCGGTTGCCAGGGCCTCAATCTGCCAGCCCTCGCCGTCATTCGAAACGCGCAGGGTTAGCCGCGCCGGAACGGTGTTCGCCGACAGCACTTCGCAGAACAGAAAATAAGTCTGGTCGGCCGGGATGATCTCCCCGCCGCCCGTTCCAGGCCAAATATCCGGTTCGTCGGGTTCATCGGGGCGGTGATATTGCGGATATGCCGGCGCTATTGGATCGCAAGTCACTGTCCACAGAATATCCAGCTTTTTGACCTGACCAGGGCGAAGGTCGAAAGTCTCCGAAGCATCTTGCAGCCACGAGCGGTCATACAGGGCCAGATTAAACTTGTTGGCGGTCGAGAGTTTCAGGATGCAGTTGGTCAGATAGTTCGGTCCAATGTTTTCTATGACCGCACTGTAGGAGGTCATCGCCGGATGGTCGGGATGGATATGACGGGTTTGATGGAGATCAACATAGATCGAAATGTCAGACGCGCTTTCCGCTTCTAGTCCCGCGATACGGTCTGTCAGGCGCACGATCTCGGCCGCTTGATCGGCAGCAGCCTGTTGGATTGTGGGGAAAAAGAACCAGACGAAGTAGATCGGAAACAGGGCAAATGGCGTGATGAAGCTTGCGATCCGAGTTGGGATGCCCGCGCCGTTCTCGGAAGTGGTGTAGAACAGGCCACCGCCAATGGCGGCCTGGATCATTACCAGGGTGACGATACCGCCGACCGATCCTATGCGAAGTGCCTCAGCCGCACGCTTTGCCGTCCGCGCGAAGATGCCACGCCAATAGGCCACCTCTGAACGCCTCCCGAATCTTTTCTGTGAGTCTATCCCGGTCAAGCCTTCAGGAAGAGCGCCTTGCGGTCCTCAGCGCGCCACTCAAGCCCAGGCTCCCTTGGCGAATAGGGCTATAGCGTTGGCACAATGTCACTATCGTCGGCCGTGGCCCCAACCCACGCAACAATTCGAACATCCGTGCCCCAGACCGCGTAATTGAGTGGCAGCGGGAAACGACTGCAAGGCAGATTTCCCCATCTCCGTGCTACCCCGGTGCTACCCGGAACCGAAGCCGCCCCTGACAGGTCGTCCATAACCACTTGAAAAAACTGGGGCGAGTGACCGGGCTCGAACCGGCGACATCCAGAATCACAATCTGGCGCTCTAACCAACTGAGCTACACCCGCCACACCGAGAGAGCGCGTTCCTACCCCAGCCCTGCGCCGCTGGTCAAGCGCTGTTCGAGGCATGGCTTCCCTGACACTGGGATTGCGCCAAGCAAGCTTGTCGGATTATAGAGGCGGCGCAAAGAGAAGTCGAGGAAGCCGGCAAGGTCGTCGATCCGCGCCACCGCCTCGGAAGTCGGCCGGGTGCGCGGCGCTGGCACGGTGCATGCTTCAATCTCGGCGGCGGCGACCACCGCCCGCAAGAAGCCCGAGGAGTTCCCATGAAAAAGGTCGAAGCCGTCATCAAGCCCTTCAAGCTCGACGAGGTCAAAGAAGCCCTCCACGAGGTTGGGATCAAAGGCATCACCGTGACCGAAGCCAAGGGTTTCGGCCGCCAAAAGGGGCATACCGAGCTTTATCGCGGTGCCGAATATGTCGTAGATTTCCTGCCGAAGGTGAAGATCGAGGTCATCATCGAGGATAATCTGGTCGAGCGCGCGGTCGAGGCGATCATGCATGCCGCCCATACCGGCCGAATCGGTGACGGCAAGATCTTCGTCACACCGGTCGAGGAGGTCATCCGCATTCGAACCGGGGAGCGCGGGCCCGACGCGATTTGATTGATTTTTGAGCATCCAGGCACTGATTTGCCTGGAAAAGCGCTATAAATCAGGGCAGAACAGGTTGGTCGGGGCGGAATGCCGCGCGTCGCCTGATTCGGCTTCTGCCCTTGAACGATCTGCCAATGAAGGAACCCGCTGATGCCCGATGTCGATAAAATTCTTGAGATGATTACGGAGCACGAAGTCAAATATGTCGATTTCCGCTTCACCGACCCGCGCGGCAAGTGGCAGCATCTGGCCCATCATGTGCGCACGGTCGATCGCGATCTGTTGACCGATGGCGTGATGTTCGACGGCTCGTCGATCGCCGGCTGGAAGGCGATCAATGATTCCGACATGACGCTGATGCCCGATCTGTCGACGGCGGTGCTGGATCCGTTCGCGGCGCAGACCCAGCTGATCATTTTCTGCGACATCGCCGAACCCGGCACCGGTCAGGCCTATAGCCGCGATCCACGCTCGACCGCCAAGAAGGCCGAAGCCTATCTGGCCTCGACCGGCATCGGCGACAAGGCGTATTTCGGCCCGGAAGCCGAGTTCTTCGTGTTCGATGATGTCCGCTACAAGCAGACCATGAACAGCGGCGCCTATGAGATCGACAGCGACGAAGGCCCGTACAACACCTTCAAGAGCTATCCGGACGGCAATACCGGCCATCGCCCGCCGGTCAAGGGCGGCTATTTCCCGGTGCCGCCGGTCGATAGTGCGACCGATCTGCGCGCCGAGATGCTGTCGGTCATGCTCGATATGGGCCTCAAGGTCGAAAAGCACCATCACGAAGTGGCGCCGAGCCAGCACGAGTTGGGCTTCGTGTTCGACACGCTGGTCCGCACCGCCGACGACATGCAGATCTACAAATATGTCGTCCATAATGTCGCCCATCAATATGGCAAGACCGCGACCTTCATGCCCAAGCCGATCAAGGGCGACAATGGTTCGGGCATGCATGTCCATCAGTCGATCTGGAAGGAAGGCAAGCCGACCTTCGCCGGCTCGGGCTATGCCGATCTGTCGGATACCGCACTCTATTACATCGGCGGCATCATCCGCCACGCCAAGGCGCTGAACGCCTTCACCAACCCGACGACCAACAGCTATAAGCGGCTGATTCCGGGTTTCGAGGCGCCAGTGCTGCTGGCCTATTCCTCGCGCAACCGCTCGGCCTCGTGCCGCATCCCCTATGTGTCGAGCCCCAAGGGCAAGCGCGTCGAGGTGCGGTTCCCCGACCCGGCCGCCAACCCGTACCTGGCCTGTGCCGCGATGCTGATGGCCGGCCTGGACGGCATCCAGAACAAGATCCATCCGGGCGATGCGATGGACAAGAACCTCTATGATCTGCCGCCGGAAGAACTGAAGCAGGTTCCGACCGTGTGCGGCTCGCTGCGCGAGGCACTGGGCGCACTCGCCGCCGATCACGACTTCCTGCTCAAGGGCGACGTGTTCACCAAGGACCAGATCGAATCCTATATCGAACTGAAATGGGAAGAGGTCTACGCCTTCGAGCACACGCCGCACCCGATCGAGTTCCAGATGTACTACTCGGTCTGAGTCGATCGTGCTTTGATTGGTCGCCCCCGCCGGGGAACCGGCGGGGGCGTCGTCGTTTTTGCCGCGGCGATGCAACGACACGCTCGCTAGTCTGTGAAGTGCGCCGGCCACGCCCGGTCGCTATGGTACCGACAGCCGCGACGCGTCGGCACCGGGAGACACCAATGAAAATTACACGGAAACCCTTACTCGCCACCATCCTCGCCTGTGGCTGCCTATCTCTGGCATCGGCAGCATCGGCCGGCGCCCTGCCGACCGCCAGGCAACTGCCGCTGGCGCTCGCCTCCGAAGCGGCCCTGGAGGCCGTCGCGGTCTGCGAAAAATCGGGTTACCGCGTGACGGCAACCGTGGTCGACGCATCGGGGCTCGTCAAGGTGGTGGCCAAGGGCGACAAGGCACCGCCCCACACGCTCGACAGCAGCCGCGGCAAGGCCTATAGCGCGGTTTCGCTCGGCGATACCTTCAGCGAAACCACGACCAGCGCGATCGTTGGCCGGGTCGTCAATAACCCGGCATATGGCCCGCTTCTGCATCTGCCCGGCGTGTTCCTGGTTCCGGGCGGCGTCATGCTGAAATCGGGGGATGAGATCGTCGGCGCCATCGGTGTCGGTGGCGCGCCTGGTGGCGACAAGGATGAGGTTTGCGCCAAGGCGGCGGCCGACAAGATCGCCGACCGCCTGAAATAGGGCACTAGAACAAGATGGAGCGCGATTCAGGTTTCGTCCCGAAACCATCGCGCTCTAGCCGCTCGCCGGCCGTTGTCAATCGTGCATATCGGCCGGCGGCGGACCATCGCGACCGCCTCGCGTCATGCATTGTTGCCAAAGCCGGGAATCACCTGCTGAAGCGTCCAACTCGCGCCATTGAGCTTCGACCACCACAGCCGATCATCATTCGGTTCACCGCGCCATACCGCGTAAACTCCATTGTCAAAGGCCGCAATGCCTGGACCATTGCTGCTGACCAAGCCGGGAATCGCCTGTGGCGCGGTCCAGCTCGAACCGTTGAATTTCGACAACCAAAGTCGCCGGTCGCCTACCCCGCCCTTCCAGATCGCATAGAGCGCATCATGATAGATGGCGAACGTCGGCCCCTCGCTGCTGGTCGCCGACGGGATCTGGCGCTGAGGGGTCCAAGCCGCGCCGTGGAAGCTGGACCACCAAAGCGTTTCGTCGTCGAACCCCCCGCGCCAGACCGCATGAAGCTGATTTTCGAATACGCCCAATGCCGGGCCAAAGGCGCTGCTGCTATGGGCGATTCGCTGCCGCGGTGCCCAGGTCGTCCCGGTCAGACTCGACCAATAGATACTGGGATCGCCGTCGCTGCCCTTCCACGCCATATAGAGGTGGCCGTTCAGTACAGCAAGCTTAGGCCCGACATTGCTGGCGACATTCGGCACCGCTTGCCGGGGTGTCCAATTCGCGCCGCAGGAACTGGACCAGAAGATCCGCTCGTCGCGCCCTGCCCCCTTCCAGGCCATGAACAGAGTGCTGTTGATCGCGGCCAAGGCCGGGCCGGTACTGGTGCCGACATTGGCAACGCGCTCTGGCGGTGTCCAATTCGTGCCGTTCGTGCTGGCCCAGTAGATCGCGTCATCGCCGGCCCCTCCCTTCCAGGCGACATGCAGCGTACTGTCGATGACCGCCATACCAGGTTGCTGGAGCCATGTACCGAACGGGTTGTCGCCGGTCACCGGCAGGCCGTTCAATGCCGCGTACAAATCCTGATAGGCTGAGGTCTTGTCGGTCAGGATCTGATAATTCGCCTGGAGCGTCGAACCGCCGGCCCGCACGATTTGCGGAATGGTAAAGCCGATCGAGCGCAGCCAATGGAGATAGACAATCGCACAGCCGATTGACACCGGGTTCTGATCGGTCGGTTCGGTCTGGCTGAGCCAATCGGGAAAGCTCGCGCGGCCCCAATGCGGTCCGGTCGCGAACGCATCGAGCGTTCCGGCGGCGGTTTCATACTGCGCGAGGAATCGCGCCAGCCCCGCACCGTTGCTCTTGCCCCAGCCGCGGCCCTGCGCGCCCATGAAGCACTCGGACAATCCGGCGACATAAAGGCCGATTTGCAGTTGCACCGGATCGACCGTCCTACTGGCGAATGTCGCGTCGCAATAGAGCACACCGCCGGACGTGAAGTCGCAACCATAATGGTATGCACCGCCCGATCCGTCATGGGCCCCGCTGCGTGGAACGATCATGAGCGTCACCGGGCCGCCAGGGACGCCGAAGAAACTCTGCATGTCACGATACGGCTCGGCAACGACATCAAGCATCTGGTTTGCCAATGCCAGCCCCGGCGCGCCAAGCGATGGATCGTAGCAAACCGTAACGTTTCCGACCATACCGACCTTAATGACCGGATAATCCAGGGAATCCGACCCGTTTGCGCCGGATGGTTTCGCGATCGATAAAATGCTGCGTCCGCCAGTCGGTAAAAACTCTCGCGCGGAGGCCATCATTATTCCCCTATCCAGTCGGATTTATTAGGCTTGGAGAAAATAATATTGCGCTCTAATTTAATAACCATACCGCTTGACGGCATGATAACAATACCTTAGCCAAGATTCGTGATTTATAACGTTATCCAAGATCGATAGATTTCACTCAGATTCGACATGCACTTTTACGGCTGAGCCGAATTACACCGGCCGACAACAGTTATTTTATCATCGCGCGATCTCAGCGTCAATGAAAAGTTGTATTGTTCCCGCCGGATCGGCCGGTTTCGACACGGGTTAACCGCCGAGCCGCGAGCGCGCCGATTACACCCAGCGGCACGAAGGCGGCGAACAGCCAGAAGGCGGCATCATAGGCGGCCGTGCGCCCGACATCCGCCGCCAGCCCCGCGGCATTGGCGGCAATTCCGCTGGCCGATGACCCGACGGCATAGCCGATCATCTGAACCGTCGAGACCGCGCTCGCCGCACCGCCTCGCTCGCTCGCCGGCACCGCAGCGACGATACGCTTGACCATATAGGCCTTGGCCATGCCGAACCCGGCGCCTTGCGCGATCAGACAAAGGAGAATGCCCGGAATCGAGCCGGCCGGCACCGCCGCGACATAACCCAGCGCGCCCAGCGCGATCAGCCCGGCGCCCGCGCGGATCAGCCCGCTTTCGGCCCGTGCGCCAACCCCCGAGGTCACAATCGAGGCGACAGTCCAGGCAATCGCCTCAAGGGCGACGAGATAGCCCGCGACCAGCGGACCGATGCCGAACAGCAGGCCGAGCAGCAGCGGTCCATAGACGCCGAACGGCATGGTCGCCGCGGACAGGGCGAAGACCATGAGCAGTCCGCTGCCGACCGAGCATTGGAGATCAAGCACTCCATCCGGCAACAGGCGATCCTGCTGCCGGGCATCGAACCGGGCGAAGGCATAGACCAGCGCCAAACCGGCCAAGCCAAGCGGCACGGGCCACCCTGTCCCGACCATGGCGCCGGCCGCGGCAATGCCGATG
>JBAVTK010000545.1:0-19085 GCA_049696095.1 Aliidongia sp.
CCTTCGCGAGCACCGCATCGGCTGCGGGCCGTGCCGCCGGGTCAAAATGGAACTGACCGATCATCCCGCCCGGAAAATGCGCCATCTGTATGTCCTGCACGCCATGTGAGGTTGCGGCCGCAGGATGACTCACGCGAGTTGACTGTGGAGAATCCGTCATTTAAATCCTCGCTATGGCGAGTTCTCTCGCCTCAATTGGCCTATAGGTGGTAAATCATGGGGACTCTGCCGGTACATCTGCACGGCTGCCACTATGTGCTCGGTGAAGACGAGCGGCAGGTCGCCCAGATTCCAGGGCTGGCCGGATTCGTCGTCAAGAATCAGATGATCGACGATCCTGCCCTGTGGGGCTGGGGCCGCTATCGCGTCTCCGCCCTGTCGGCCGCCGAGTTGGTGGCCGAAACGGCACGCCGGAGCTTGGCGGAGTTTGGCGACCGGCGACCGCCGGTCGACGCCGTCATCCTGTGCACGACACGCGTTCCGGCCGATGTCGACCGGCATGCCGATATCGTCGGCCGGCTGCTCGAAAATCTCGGCCTGCGCCATGCCATTCCCTATGGCGTCACGCTTAACCGCTGCGCCACCCTTCTCGCCGGCTTCAGCTTGGCCGAGGCGCTGATCCGCAGCGGGCGGCATCGGGCGATCCTGCTGGCCGCCGGCGACACCATCGCCGCAGACGATCAAAGGCTGCGCTCCTTTGCGGTGTTCAGCGACGGGGCGGCAAGTTGTGTCGTGAGCGCGGGGGAAGACGGGGAGTACGAACTGCTCGGTACCGCCGCCGCGGTCGACGCCGGAACCATGAGGTCGAATGGCGAAATCTCGGCCGATTTGGCGCGACAGGCGAGTTCCCAGTTGCTCGCGCAGGCGGGTGTCGGCTTTCGCGACATCCAGCGCCTTGCACACAATAACCTGTTCAAGCCGATCGTGGACATGAAGGAGCAGCAGGCCGGGTTTCGTCGCGACCAGCTCTATCTCGACAATATCGCGCGCATCGGCCACGTCTTCGCCTGCGATCCCATGATAAATCTGATCGATCTGGCGCGCGGCGGCAGCGTGGCGCCAGGCGGTTTGCTGATGCTGGGATCGAGCGTATCCGGCGCGCGCTTCGGCGCGTTGCTGCGCAAAAGCTGACTGCGGGCAGCGCCAAGTCGGAAGGGGCAGCGGCCGAGCCATCTTACATCTCCAGACGGAACGCTTCCGTCCGGGCCAGCGCAGGATTGCCGCGCCGGACATAGCAGGTGCGAGCCGTCGGCCACAGCACCGCGGCACCCACCGTTTTTTCGCGACGGATATCACCGGTATCCGGTACGCAGATCGGCTCCTCACAGAGCAGCGCCATATAGTCTTCCGGACCAGCACGGCCTGCCAACCGGTCCAGCCGCGTGCGGCAGGCCTCCAGCCGGCGCATCGAGGAATTGCGCGAGAACGGATTCATCTCGTCGACAACGGCAAAATCTTGCGAGAGGAAGTGATTGGTATGCACCAACGTGGCACCGCGTTCGACCGATAGTTTCCCGTCGCACAGCTCGACCACGGCAGCGCCGCGCGCATCGCACAGCGTCAGAGACCGCGAGCTGGCAAGCGATACCCGAGACAACCACTCCAGACAGCCATCGACGTCGCTACAGGTGTCGAGCAAATGGCGGATGGCGAGATAGGGCGGCAGGCCCGGCCCCCAGGTACCGCCGAGTACGAGGTTGAGCCCGATCGCCAGCCCGTCGCTGTTGAGGCCGAGATAGCCGAGCAACCCCGTGAAACTCAACATCAGAACCCGGCGCCCACTCGACCGGTGGGTGATGTCGAGAATGACCATCTGGTCGTCCAGATCGCCGTTGAGGTCAATCGTCTGGGCCAACACGGCACCGCTGTCGCCCAGGCGGTACAGAGTCGTGCAGTCGCCGGCGGTACGAAACCGGGAATAGCCCATGACTTCCCGGCGGATCTGCAGCAGGATCGCCTCGTCCGGTGTGATTTCGGCGCCTTCGGCCAGCCCGGCAATTTCCTCGGCAAGCGACGGTGCCGCCGCGGCAATGCCGCGGCGGTATGCGGCGATGGTCGGCGCCAGCTCGGCCAGGCTGGTCGGACGCGGCAGAACGCGGTTAAGTCGGGTCAGATCGTCATCGAGATAGGCACGAATCTGCGGGCGCAATGCCAGGCCATGGGCCCGGCCGAGTTCCCGCGGCATGCCCTCAAGGCGCAGCGGTGTCACATCCCACCCCCGACCATCTCGCTGGCGGCTTTTTCCAGCTTCGCCCGTTCAAGCAGGCCGGACCGCACGATCGGCCATTCGGCGCGCAGGATACTGTAATAGATCGCGTTGCGGCGGCGGCCTCCGGGCATGTAATTGAAGCTGCGCAGCACCCCTTCCTCGGTTGCACCGATATTCTTCAAACCCTTGCGGGCCTGAAGGTTGAGCACGTCGGTCTTGAATTCGACGCGCTCTGAGTCGAGCCTGTCGAAGGCATGCTGCAGCAACAGGAATTTCGCCCATCGGTTCAGCCCCTGTCCGCGATGGGCGCGGCCCAGCCAGGACCAGCCGATCTCAAGCCGTCGGTCAGCCTCGGCCATATTGCCATAAGCCATGCTGCCGGCCAGCTTCCCGGTCGCCTTGTCGATGACCGCGAAGACGACGCGGCGAAAAGCAGCATTGTCCTCGACCGCCTGGCTGATGAAGCGGTCGAGGTCCTCGTCGCCATCGATCCGCTGGACAAAATAGCGCCAGATATCAGGGTCGAAGGCGATTTCGGCGAGTGCCGCCCGATCAGCATGCGTGATCGGGCGCAGCAACGCATGGTCGTTTTCGAGCTGTGTCGCAGCAAGATCTTTCCAGGCCATTTCACGCCTCCTCGCGCTCGATGTCGGCGAACAGGGTGACGACATGGAGCGGCGTCTTCAGCTTGGCGATGTCCTTATCGGTGAAATTGTATAATGGTGTATTTGTCTCCTCGCACAACCCAGTCATGAGCATCAGAATATTGAGCGAGGTGAGTCCGTAATCAGCGAAGAGATCACCATCAAGTGCGATCCGGTCAGCATCGATGGCGAGCAGTTTCGCTAAGTGTCGGCTGACAATGGATGGGAGATTGCTCATGAAAAATCCTTCGAGGCTCGGGTGATTTCATCGGCATAGCGGGCCAGGATGGCCTTGCGTTTGGGCTTGTACTGCGAAGTCAGCAGCCCGTTCTCGATGCTGAAGGGCTCATCCGCCAGCAGGAACGTGCCGATCCGCTCATCCGGCCGGCTCTTTTCGTTGTGATCCGCGAGATGGCGTGTAATCGTGTCCCGCGCCGCCGCATCGCGCGACGGACAGACGATTGCAGAAAGGCTATGTTGCCCGAAGCCGATGACAACGCAATCGATAATTGCGTTGCAGGCTTTGAGTTTCTCCTCAATCGGCCGGACCAGGACGTTGCGGCCGTTGTTCAGCACGACGACATCGTCGGCACGGCCCAGTATGTAGAGATACCCATCCTCGTCAAAGCGGCCGAGATCACCGGTGCGCACAGAGCCATCCTGTTGAAAAATGCGCTCAGACTCGCCCGGAGCACAGAACAGATAGCGTGTATTCACCGGAAAATCGCTGTGAACGACGATGATGCCTTCACTGTCGATCGAGACGTATTTGCCATCGATCGGTTTGCCGACACTGCCGCGCCGATGGGCGCCGGGTCCGTTTTTCGTGACGATGCATGTCTCGTTCATACCGTAGCCTTCGAAAATCGGCATGCCGCAATCCTCGAAGAAGCCCAGCATCTCCGCGCTGGCCGGCGCGGAGCCGGTCCAAAGATAGCGAATCCGCGGCCCCAGCATCTCGATCGCGGCCTGCCGAAGTCCCGCCGGATCGTCGCTCTTGGCCCGCGCGGCGATCCCCTTGCGCAGCGCCTCAAAAAAGGCCGGCACGCCCATCACCACGGTCGGCGCCTCACGCTTCAGCGCGTGGAATGCGAACTCGTAGCCCGTCAGCACGACATCATGTCCGTAGACGAGTGCGGAGTAGATCCAATAGCGCTGCTGGAGCAGAGAAAGCGGCAGGAAAATGAACAGCATATCCTCGGGTGCATGATGGAACAGCGTCTGGCTGGCGCTGATCGAGCTGTCGATGCTGCCCGCAGTAGCCGCGAGGCCTTTGGGTTCGCCGGTGCTGCCCGAGGTGAATTTGATCGTCGTCACCTCGTCCGGCGCATGGAAAACGGGCGCAAGCGTTGGATCGTCCGGTAAATCTTCCAGTTCGGCGAGCAGCCGATCGAGCGGCCGGATCATGGGGGCGTCGTGCGCCCCATCAGTAAAGATGAGGCGCAGCCCATAGCGCTCAGCGAGGTCGACCGTCGCGGCGAACTTGCCCGCCTCGAAGCCGGCGGTGACTGCTTTGAGCTTCAGCGCCGCCAGATCGAGCAGCACCCATTCCAACCGATTCCGGGCCACGATGCCGATCCGGTCGCCGGCGGAAATCCCGAGGCGCTGCAAATGGAGTGCCGTCTTGCGGGCGAGACGGTCGAATTCGCCCAAGGACAATACGAGACGGCCGCCCGGCTGGTAGATGGTGATCGACTTGGCGGCAGTCGGCCGGCCATTGGCGACCCGGTCGATGATCCGGTCCATGTCAGGAAGCCTTGGCCCGGCGGCGCGTCTGGTCGAGACGGGCCGCCATCTTGCGCGGCGTGTCGAGACGCGGGAACTCCGCCAGCGGCACCGACAGGCCGAATTCCTTGCGGATACGGGCCAGCAGCCGCACGGCGGACAGTGATGTGCCACCCTGCGAGTAGAATTCGCTGGTCGACTCAATTGTTTTGTCGCGCAATATGTCGGACCAGATCCCGACAAGTTGCGTTTCGAGTTCGCTCGGTGCGGCCGAAAGGTCTTCGGCGGCATCTTGCGCGACGGTCGATGCGACAGCCTCGGCGAGGGCCGTCCGATCCACTTTGCCGTTTTCCGAGAGCGGGAAACGATCGAACCAGACGAATTGGCGCGGCACCATATAGCCGGGCAAAGCGTCTTCGAGCGCCGTGGTTATGTGCCGTTCGGTCTCGTCGGTTCTGTTGCCGGCTGCGACCAGGCAGGCGATCAAACGCGGACCGTCCTCCCCGGTGCCGCTGACCACAATGGCGGCGGCTATACCCGGCCGATTTGCCAGTACGGCCTCGATCTCTGCCGGCTCGATGCGGTAGCCGTTCAGCTTGATCTGGAAATCTGCCCGGCCGAGCAAATCGATATTGCCGTCCGGCCGGTAGCGAGCGATGTCGCCCGTGCGGTAGAGCCGTTCGCGCAGCGCGGGATGCTCGAAGAAGCAGGCGTCCGTCAAAGCGGGATCGCGCCAATAGCCGTTGGCAAGACCCTCGCCCGCTGCATGGAGTTCGCCCGGCACCCAATCGGGGCTTTCGCGCCGCTGGGCATCGAGAATATAAGCGCGATTATTATTGTTCGGCTTGCCATAGGGAATCGAGTCGCCGGCCGGATCTGGATGGTCGATCGGGTATAGAATATTCCACACCGTGGTCTCGGTCGGGCCGCCCAGGCTGACGATCCGCACATCCGGCTTCAGAGCCGAAATCCGCGCGGGCAGCGCCACCGGGATACGGTCACCACTCATCAGGACGAGGCGCAGCCTCGGTGGCAGCGCTCGACCCGAAGTGTCAGCTTGGTCGATCAGCATCCCGACGATCGCCGGGACGGAATTCCACACCGTGACCCCGGCCGCCGCCGCAAGGTCCAGCCAATGCTCTGGATCGGCCACCCGTGCTGCTTCGGGAATGACCAGGGCCGCACCGGTCGAAAGTGCGCCGAAAATGTCGAAAACGGACAAGTCGAAGCTACAGCTGCTGACCGCGAAAAGGCGGTCACCGGCACCGATGTCAAAGCGCCGGGTCGCATCGGCAATCAGATTGGCCAGATTGCGATGGGTGATCATCACCCCCTTCGGGGCACCGGTCGACCCGGAAGTGTAGAGGACATAGGCAAGATCACCCTGCTCGGCACCGGCGGGCACGAGATCCTCGGGCCGGGTATGCGCCTCGGCCTGCAGCGCCCGTTCCAGAAAGGCATCGTCGATCACCAGACTCGCCGCGCCTGGCCGGTCCTGCTGCACCAGCGTGCAGCACATCGGCCCGTTCGCCAGCAGCGCGTCGATCCGACGCGCAGGAAGCCCCGCCTCAAGCGGCACATAGGCCGCACCGGCAAGACAGGTCCCCAGGATGGCGACGATCTGCTGCCACCCTTTCTGCATAACCACGCCGACCAGATCGTTGCGTTCGATTCCACGTTCCGCAAGCCAGCGCGCGACCGCACAAGCCCCGGCCCGCAATTCGCCATAGCTCAAGGACCGGACGCCGGTGTCAATCGCCACGGCGTCCGGTGCGGCCTCGGCATGCCGCAGGAAACCGCAATAGGCCTGGCCGGCGGGAATGACGCTTCCCGTCTCGTTGGCTGTCCGGCGCCGCGCCAGTTGGTCTTGCGGCAGCAATGCATGATCGCGGTCGCGCCACGCCGCCCCGGCCGCCAGTGCTACCAGAAGTCGTTCGAAGCCGCCGGTCAGCGCCGCAACCAGCCCCTCAGGGAAGATCGCGTCGACCGAATCGATCTGGATGACGAGAGCGCCCTCGCTCTCCAGCACAAACACGTTCAGCCAGACCTGCGGCGTCTGGCTCACCGAATAGGTCTCGCGCCCCCAGGCGGCCAGCGCTGAACCGTCCCGGATGCCGCCGATCGCGCTGTTGAAGGTGAAGGGCATCGGCACCGCCTGAGCGGAGCCGGCACGCCGGCCGAGTTCCCGCATGACATCAAGACCGGAGAATTGGCGGTGATCCAGCGCCTCGCGGAGTTGGCTCTGCGTCGCAGTGGCGCGCTGCGTAAAATCGGCTTGGCCATCGATCTCGATCGGCAGCAGCAGGCAATCGGTGAAATTTCCAATGACGCGTCCGATATCCGGATGGATGGGCAACCGGTTCGCCAACGTAATGTTGAGCGTGAAGTGCTCGCCCGCCCCCCAAAGGGAGAGCACTTCGGCATAGGCGGCGATCAGCACTGCATTCGGGGTCAACGCCCTGTCGGCGGCCTGCGTCTTCAACGCCGACCATTGCTGCGCCGCGAGGCGGATTTCATGCCGCACCGACACCGGCGCCTTCATTGCCGCAGGGTTGCGGCGCAGCGGCAGTTGCGGATGCGGCGGAATCGACTCCAACCGCCCCAGCAAATAGTCGCGGGCACGCTGGCGATCCGGCGCGGTCCGCAACGCGGCGAGCGATCGGACATAGTCGAAGAACGAGACCTGCAACGGTTCCCCCAGCCCCTCCGGCTCGGCATAGGCCCGGTGCCAATCGTCGAAGAACAGCAGGGAGCTGATGCCATCCATAATGAGGCCGTCATGGCTCACATGGAGGATCATGGCGGCATCGCCGAGGATCGACAACCGAACGTCGATGAGCGGCGCGCGGTCGGCCGGCAACACCTGATGGGCCATGGCCGCCCGCGTGGCCCGCCGCGCCTCTTCCTGCTCGACCGTGTGCAGGCTGCGAAGATCAGCCACGGCGATCCGCACCGGCGGACACGCCGCGGCGGCGTATTCGGCCTGGATCGCTTCCTCGGCAAACCAGGTGCGCAGCATACCGTGCCGTTCGACCACCTTGGCCAAGGCCGCTTCCAGACGGGTGAGATCGAACACACCCTCGATCTCGTGATAGACATGGGAGGACACGCCGCCCATGGCGAAATGATCTTGGCGGCCGTAGAAATAGCTCGCCTGCATTGGTGTCAACTCGACCGATCCATCGGCACCGTCCCGTTGCGGGGCCTTCGGCGCACACAGATGCTCGACCAGCGCCGATTTGGCGCTCCGAATCAGCCGGACCAGCTCTGGATCGATCGCGGATTGCGGCCCCTCCAGGCGCAAATTGGTGCCGTCGAGCGACAGGGCGAGGCCCCGGTCGGCGATGCGCTTCAGAATGCTCTCGACGGTCATATCAGAACTCCACTTTGTCGATAGGCAGCGTGCTTGGCCTCCGCCAGTGCGACCAATTCATCGATCGTCGCGGCGCCCAGGATCTCTCCAATCGCCAGTTCCACCCGCCAGTTCGTCATCAGCGTGTATTGTAGCGTAATCGCGCCGAGCGAGTTGAGGCCGAGCGCGCCTGATCCCTGCGGCCCAATCACGGTATCGGGGGCGAGGCGCAGGATCGCCCGCAGCGTCGTCTCGATCTCGGTTCGCAAATCGGAGCGCTGCGCTTCTCGAAGCTCGGACTGTTTCAACATGGCCGGCCTCCCTATCGGCGTTGTGCGATGGCGGCGTACGCCGCCGTCTCCGGCGCGGTGAAGAAGCGCACCGCAGCGAGCGCGATCTCGGTGCCGGGCGACAACAGCGTCACATGCGCCGGCCAGTGCTGCGTGCAGGTCACGACGCCGATCGCCTCGGCCAGCTTGCCGGCGAAGCGCGGCATGACCGGGGCGGTGCATTGGGCGAGCAGCTTGGCCGCCGCCAACTCCAGCGCGATGGTGGTCCGCCATTCGGCATGGGCGTCAGGATTGCCGGCCAAGCTCCTGTGGGTCGTGGCAAAGCGGATCACATCCTCGACCAGCCCGTTGAGCTCGCGCATCACACCGTTGAGCGAGAAGCCGTCGGCGCCGTAATGCGTGGTGATCGCGTCGAGCCGGTGCTGTAGCCGCGCCAGAAACGCGCTCTGGAGTGGCGACCAGACGCCGGCGTCTGGTGCCCGACCGTCGAATTGCGAGGCGAGCCGATCGCCCAGGCCGTTCAGCCAGCCCTGCCACTGGCGGATCAGCGTCTCCGACACCGTGGCCTGAAAGCACCCCAGCTCAAAATTGGTGCGCTCCGTCTCGCCGCGCGTCAGCGCGAGGTAATAGCGGACGGCATCGACCGTCTCGGTCGACAAAATGTCCTTGCCCCAAATCGCATGCCGTCGGCTTGTCGAGAATTTCTGACCATCGAGCAGATAAAATTCGTTGACATTGTATTCAATATCGCATGTCCAGTCCGGATAGGCGAGCGCGTAAAGTACCGGAAATAGAATTGTATGATAGAAGCTGTTGTCGTAACCGAAGAAATGGACGATTTTCCACTGGCGCTGCGGCGCGTCGGCCGACCAATCCTGTCCCTGCCGACGCCCCAGTTCGGCGATGCCATGCAGGAAGCCATAGGCCATTTCGGGCCAGACCCAGATGACCTGGCGACCGTCGACCGGCTCCGCGGGCGGCACGCCCCATTCGGAAGGATGGGTGACCGGCAGATGGAATTCGCCGCGCGCGAAGAGCCGCTGGGCGAGATCCTGGAGCCGCGGCGAGACCTTACCCAGTTGATGATGAGCCAGTATCGTCTCACGGTATTCATGCAGTGGCAGCGAGTAGCGTTCGACCAAACCTTGCTCCGGCGCCGCCGCAGACAGCCTCGATTTGGCATTGACGACATCGACGCAGAGATTCGGTTCGCCGCATTCCTCACAGATATTGCCGCCGGTCGGCGCCGAGCAACTTGGGCATTGCCCGCCGACTTCGACTTCGTAGAGATAGTCTCCCGTCTTCCCGTCGAACAGTGCCGCGTCCTTGCGCCGCTGCACCGCGCCGGAGGCGACAAGCCGAGAGAAAAAATTCTTCAGCCCCCGACGATAGGTTGGGTCGGTGCCGGTAATGGTGAACTGATCGACGGAGATGTCCATCAACGCAAGCGTCGCCTGTATTTCCGCTGCGTAGCGCATGGCGACGGCCTGGGGCTCGGCGTTTTCCTGCCGCGCCCGGCCAACCACGTAGCTCTGGAAATCGTCGCTGCCGGTCAGGTGGTATGCCGCGACCCCGTTCATCCGCTGGAAGCGGACGAAGATATCGGCGCCGAGATACGGGCCGGAGAGATGCCCCAGATGCAGGTCGCCATTAGGTGTGGGCGGCGTCGAAAAGACGAACACCGGCCGGCCGGCAAAGCGTTCTTTCCCGGTGTTCTCGGCCGCCTGAGTGGCGCGGGCGGGGTCGCGTCCGTAAAGATCCAGAAACGTCAGCGGCTCGGTGCCTCGGTTGCGCAGCACATGGGTTTCGAAGGGTTCGAATACGGCGACAGTGCCGGGGCCAACGGCATGGGCGATATTGTCGACCACCAACTCCCCCGTGCCGCTGAGCAGGACGAAAGCCTCGGTTTCGTCATGTTGGTGCGGTGTCGTTTCGCCGCCCGGCGGAACCCGCCCGAAACTCGCGGCACCGGCTGGTCCGGCAAGGCTGACAATCGGCGCCATTTCGATGCCAAAGGCAGCAGAGAATGTGCTCTCATTAAGAGTCACGATCCGCATAACGAAAGCTCCCTGGGCATACTGATTGCTAATCGAGAAGCAGCAGCGTCTCGGCCGCAATGGCCGGCGCCAGCCGGTAACCGGACCCGTTTGCGGCGCCGGCAAAGAGGATTTGGCCGTTCGTGCCAACCCTGGTGATGATCGGTTCCCGCGCCGGGCCATAGGCGTCGCAGAACACCCGCCCCGAGCGCAGCTTCCCAGCCAACTCCGGCGCATAGCGATCGAGCACGGCCCGCCCCTCCTCGATATTTTGCCGACTCACGCCAAGGCGCGGTGCGTCTGGATCGAGATCCCATTCGAGGCAGGTGTAGCTGTAGAGCCAGTGCCCGCGATGCCGCAGCGGCAGCAGGAAGGCGTCCTCCTCCGGGAACATGATCGCGGTATCTGTGTCGGTTGTCGGGTGGTCCAGATGGAAGGCGACGATTTTCTTGACCCGAATGCCGAGCGGACTCAGCAGTTCGCGCCAAGCCGGCTCGTTCATCCACGGGCCGGGTGCGAGAATTACCCGGTCGACCGCCAGACTATCACCGGTCGCGAGCGTCACGGCGACGCCACCTAGCCGCTCCTCGATTCCGACAACCGCGACGCCTTCGAGCAGCGTGATGGCGGGCCGGAAATCATGGGCGAGGCGACCGGCCAGCGCCCCGACATCGGCATAATGGCAGTTCGGAACCGACCAGAGCGATGCACCGGCGGGCCAAGGCATCGGCCCGTGCCGATCGGGTGGCGCCGTCTCAATCGCCCCCGGCTCGATGAAGTTGCCCCGTACGGTTCGAGCCGCGGCGCCAAACGCGACGGCATAGAGTGCGACGGGATAGATCGGCAGGCTCGGATCATCGGCGGCCAAATCACGGTAGTAATCCTCGCTCGCCTTGGCCATGGCGCGCACGCGCTCGGTCCGGCCAGTCGGGAAGTGCAGTCCGGCGGAACGCTGCGACGCACCAAGCCCCACCAGATCGCGCTCGACCACGGTGATCTCCGCGCCAGGGAAGGCGGCCAGAATCTCGCGGATGATGACGCAGCCGACGATCCCGGCACCGATGACGGCGATCCGCTCCCGCATAGCCGGATCTCTCACACCACGCGCTGCCGACGCTCGCACCACGGATCGATCGGGGGCCACGTCACGAAAGACGGGATCTGTGCCGGACGCGTGCTGCCCGCTCCGCTCAGCAGCGCCTCGATCACGCGCTGACTGCGCCAAGCGACCAAACTCAGATTGGGTTCGGCCAAACCCCGTTGGCGCCGCGCGGCGTTCAGCAAGAAGATACGGCGATCGGGCGGGCCGTCCCAGACCGCGGCGAAATTAGCATCGATGCGGATCTCATTCTCGTCATAGTCGAGCCGAGACGCGATCGGTTCGAGAAACGGCATGCGGGCGCCGTGGAAGCCGGTCGCCCAGATGACGACATCGGCATAGACCGGCTCCTCGATATTCGCGGCGTGATGCGTCATGCTCAAAACCCATTGCCGCCCGTCATATCCTACCCGCTCGACGGTCCGACCAGGCATGAGCGCGGCCACGTCAGGGACATCCTCGATGAAGTGGAGCACGTAGAGCCGCTGATAGATTTCCCGGATGGTCTTTTCCGAAATGCCGTCGCTCGCCAGAATATTGCGTTCGAGAAATAGTTTCCGGAACTCGGGGCTCTGCTCGAAGAAATAATCCGAGTGGCACGGCATAAAATAGTCGTTGGTAAAGGACGAATTATCCAGCGGCGAAAAATTGTCTCGACGTGATATCCAGATGACTTGCTGCGGGAGGAACTCCCGGCGCAGCGAGATCAGCTCCAGGAAGGCCTCGGCCCCGGACTGGCCGCCACCGATGATGACGACGCGCTTTCTCTCAAGAGACTTTGCCTTGAATCCGAATTCGCTGACGTGGAATTGCGATGCGCCGATATGCGCCTGAGCGAAGGCCGGAATATACGGCTCACTGCCGACACCGATGGCAATATTTTCCGCTGTGACCCGGCGCTTTTCGGTCTCGATGATGAAATGCCCGTCGAATTGGACTCGGGTAACCGTCTCATCGAAATGAATGTTTTCGTTCGAATCGCTCACCCACTTTAGATAGTGGCGGAATTCTTGCCTTGGCACCGATTCGAACTGGGCATTAAGAAAATGATAAATCCTGCCCGTGGCATGCAGATAGGAAATAAAAGAAAAGGGATTCGTCGGATCTGACAAAGTTACCAAATCTTTGAACAATGAGACTTGTAACGTGGCGCCGGAAAAATACATACCGTCATGCCAGAAGAACTCCGGTTTCCGGTCAAAAAATGCATTACGTAAACTTTTATATGGATAGAGAAGTGAGGCAAGACTCAAGTTCGAAGGTCCCACGCCGATTCCAACGCATTGGTAAGTCATGGTATTCTTTCGTTGACGCTGATTGGATTCAGTATTACCTCGGGCCTCAGCCAATCGAAACCATTTCTCAGATGTAATTATGCCGTCGTGGATTTACCGAATTCAGGTAGTAATCACCGATGGCGACATATTTCCACCTCACAGGATCGTGCAGCGTATGGGTCCGGGCATTGCGCCAATGCCGGTCGAGATTATAGGATTCGAGCGTCGCGCTGGCGCCTGCCAGTTCGAATAATTTGCTGGTTGCGAACACGGCCAGTTCGGTTGTCAGGACTTTGGCCGCCGCGACCTCTATCGAGGCGCGCGCCACCTCGTCCTCGCTCGGCTCGGACGGAGTCCGGTCGAGCCGTTTTGCCGCCTTCTCGATAGAGGCCTCCGCCGCGAACAGGCGGATCTGCAGATCGCCGATAGCACTGATGATGTACGGGTCTTCCGTCGCGTATTTCACGCCGCTATCGGCCCAGGGCCTGGTTTTCGTCTCAACGAAACGCATGGTCTCGCGGATCGCCGCGCGCGCGATGCCCAAATCAATGCAGGCGTGCTGGAATTGCGAGGCGGGTCCGGCCAGGGTTGGTCGCGCATAGGCACGTTGCAACGACAGGACATGCGCAGGGTCGACCGGGACATTCTCCAGCTTGACCGTGCCGCTTGCCGTCGTTCGCTGGCCAAATCCGGTCCAATCGTCCAGCACAGCGACGCCGCACGCGTCGCGCGGCACCAAGGCCTGGACGAATTCGCCGCCGTCGTCGATCGCACTCACTGCGATCCAGTCGGCGAAAAGCGAACCGGTCGAATAGAACTTCTCGCCATTCAGCACCAGCCCGTTCCGGCCATTCGTGAGCCGCGTCTTGATTTCGAGAACGGTCTGTGTCCCGCGTTCGGACGCGGCATGGCCGATACGCCTTCCATTGAGAATTTTCTCGAAGAAGAACTGCTTCTGCGCATCCGAGCCGTTGAGCGCGAGGATATCGACGATCAGGTAGTGATTCTTGGGGATTTGCGCGATGTTCGGATCGGCTTCGGCGATGATCGCCAGCACTTCGCCCAGCGTAGCGTTCGACACGCCGGCGCCGCCCCAGGCCTTCGGCACAGTAATGCCCCACAAGCCGCTCGCGGAGAATCGTGCAATCTCGTCATAAGGCAGTATCCGGTCGCGATCTCGCGCAGCGGCGCCCGAAGCGAAATCGCCGGCCAGTTCTTGCGCAACGGTGATGGCTTCGGCATCGCTCTCAATGCGGCGGATCGCAACATCCGCGGTCGCTGATTCGGGAAATCCGTCGTCACTATCGATATCGATGAAAATCGACGTCCTTGATGAAGGAATGGGATGTCCCATCTCTTAGTCCCTCAGTAATTTCGTGTTGCGCAGCCCTCAAGGGCATGACTTTCTCGTGTGCCGCCAAAGGCAGTCGCACCGAGATCGGAAAGGACTGCGGGACCCCAGGACGCTCAGTCTGCGAGAAGACTCGCCATGTGCGAGATAGAGTGACTGGCGTTGGTTGATTACCCGACTGGGCGTTTGGATCGGACGCATCTCCCTGTGATCTGATGCCTCACCTTATCTTGGCAATGCCCAGGTATTCCGGTCAGCCACGGTAGCTATCGTTATAGAATTTCAACGTACAATCATGTGAGGCGGTTTCTCAATAGAGAATATTCGAAGCGACGCTTCAGATGATCCGAAGGCAAATGGGCACCGCCGCCGCCAGCGGGCAAAAGACTCTCTTCCCTCTGCAAACTTCAGAACCCCAGCAGCACCAAGGCCCGAGGCGAGCGCGACAGGAAACCCTTCGCCACCCGGCGCGGCGTATCCATGTGCATGTTTCATAACGTCTTGCGTGGGCAGGACAGAAGACGACTTGGTCTGCCGCGGCCAAGCGGCGGCAGACGGAGATGTATGAGAAAGTCGGAATAAGGCTCAGTTATCGGCAGCCCCATGCACTGATAGCGCAACACGCGCTGGCCGGTGAATCTTGGACGAAACAATACGAGGGCACACACAATCTTGCCTGCCTGGAGAAAAGGTTCCGTGCAACCGATGTTATGTTCGACGCGCGCCTCGGTGCAAGCATCCTCGCGCCGACTCAGAACGAGACCGACATATGTCGGGCGCTGCCGCATCCGAAGCCGCAGGGCGACGGTGGGTCGCGCGATGAATCCGATCGCTTTCCGCCGGCCTTTCCGGTCTGATGGCGGTATCGGCAATCGAGAACCGAAGGGACGATGAGCTTCGATCTGATCGATCTGCGGCTGTTCCAGCATGTCGTCGAAGCCGGCAGCATCACGCATGGGGCCGAGCGCATGCATCTGGCGCTGGCGGCGGCGAGCACGCGCATCCGCAATATGGAGGCGGTGTTGGGCACGCGCCTGCTCGACCGCACGCGCCAGGGTGTTGAGCCGACGCCGGCCGGGCGCACGCTGTTGCGCCATGCCCGGCTGATGCTGCAACAGGCCGAGCGGATGCGCGGCGAGCTTGGTGAATATGCCAACGGCCTGCGCGGTCAGGTGCGGCTCCTCTCCAACACCAATGCCCTGATGGAATTCCTGCCGGAGCCGTTGAGCGCGTTCCTGACCGCGCATCCCCAGGTGAATATCGATCTGGAGGAGCGCTTGAGCGACGAGATCGTCGCCGCGATCGCCGACGGCACGGCCGATATCGGCATTGTCGCCGGCACGGTCGCGGTCGCCGGGCTGGAGGTGTTCCCGTTCCGGATCGACCGCTTCGTGCTGGTCGTGGCGCCCGGTCATGCGCTGGCGACTCTGGAGCGCGTCGCCTTCGCCGATGTGCTCGACCATGATTTCGTCGGCCTCGACCGGTCGAGCGCCTTGCAGCGCTTCCTGTCGGAAAAGGCTGACCGGATCGGCCGGCGCATCAAGCTGCGCGTGCAGTTGCGCAGCTTCGATGCGATCTGCCGGCTGGTCGCCTGCAATGTCGGCATCGGCGTGGTGCCGGAAACCACCGCCGAGCGCAGTGCCCGCGCCATGGCGCTGCACCGCATCGCGCTCAGCGACGAGTGGGCCTTGCGCGAATTGCGCATCGTGGTCCGGCGCGCGGCCGACCTGCCGCTCTATGCCCGCGATCTGGTGCGGCATCTGGCGGCGTCGGCCGCTATTTCGGCTCCAGCTTCAACGCCACCGAATTGATGCAGTACCGCAACCCGGTCGGCCCCGGCCCGTCCGGGAAAACGTGGCCCAGATGCGCATCGCAGCGCGCGCACAGCACTTCGGTGCGGATCATGCCGTGGGTCCGGTCGCTCTGCTCCGCGACATTGGCCGCGACCGCGGGGGCCGAGAAGCTGGGCCAGCCGCAGCCGGCGTCGAATTTCGTATCGGATTCGAAGAGTTCGGCGTCACAGCCGATGCAGCGATAGGTGCCGGGCGTCCAGGTCGTTTCATATTCGCCGCTGAAGGGCCGCTCCGTGCCTTTTTTGCGGGTGACTTGATAGGCGGTGGGCGAGAGCTGCGCCTGCCATTCGGCGTCGGTCTTGACGATCTTGTCGGTCATTGGTGTCTCCTTATCGGGGTTTCGGGTCAGCGCGGCAGCAGCGCCCAGTAATCCAGATCCAGCACCACGGCCGGATCATAACCCGCGTCGATCCGGCCGGGGAAATCGGCGCAGGCGCGGTCCTTGGTCGCGATGGTGCGCAGGCGGAGTGCGCCGAGATCGCTGCGGCCGGGCAGTTCGGCCCGGTCGAGCACCTCGCTCCAGCCATAGATCGTGTCGCCGGCAAAGCAGGGGGCGACATGCCGACCGCCATTCAGGGCGGCGATCTTGAAGGCATTGGCCAGGCCGTTGAACGACAGTGCGCGGGCCAGGCTGATGATATGGCCGCCATAGATCAGCCGCCGGCCGAAGCGGCCCTGGCTTTCGCTGTGCTGGTTGAAATGCACCTTGGCGCCGTTCTGATAAAGCCGGGTTGCCAGCGCGTGCTCGGCCTCCTCGATGGTCATGCCGTCGAGATGATCGATCCGTTCGCCGATCGCGTAATCGCCCCAGCGATGAAGCGAGCCGGCGGCGGTGAAATCATAGGCGCCGAGATCGAGGTCGGGCGGTACCGCGACGTCGGCTATCGCGACCGCCTCGGGCAGCCTCGGCACCGAAGGGGCCGGTGCCGGCGCGGCCTTGTGGCACTTGCGCACCATGACCCAGCGGCAATAATCCAGCAGCGCTTCGCCCAATTGATTGAAGCCGGTCGTGCGGACATAGACCGTGCCGGTCTCGCGGCTGGAGTTTTCCTTGAGGCCGATAATCTCGCTGACGCTCGATACCGTGTCGCCCGGATAGGCCGGCCGCAGGAACCGCCCGGCGGCATAGCCCAGATTGGCCACCGCATTCAGCGAGATGTCGGCGACGCTCTTGCCGAACACCATATGGAACAACAGGAAATCATCGATCGGCGCCTGCGGAAAGCCCAGATCGAGCGCGAAACTGTCGGCACAACCCAAGGCGAAGCGCGAGCCGGTCAGCGCGATATAGAGCGCCACATCACCCTCGGTGATGGTGCGCGGTGTGGCGTGCTTCAGAATCTGGCCGAGGCTGAAATCCTCGAAGAAACGGCCGGGATCGGCCTTGCTCACGATGCCCGCTCCAACGCCGCGATGCGGTCGGCCAGGGCGACCAACCGGCGCGCAGTGGCGACATGCAGGTTTTCGACCAGCTTGCCATCGACCAGCACCACGCCCTTGCCCGCCGCCTGGGCCGCCTCGAAGCCGGCGACAATGCGGCGCGCTTCGGCGATCGCGGCTTCGTCCGGCGCAAAGGCGGCATTGGCGGCCGCGATGGTCTTGGGATGGATCAGCGTCTTGCCGTCGAAGCCGAGTTCGACGCCCTGGCGGCAGCTTTGGACGAAGCCTTCATCGTCGGCCAGGTCGAGATAGACCCCGTCCAGAATCGTCAGCCCATAAGCACGCGCGGCCAGCAGGCACAGGCCGAGGCCGGTGATCAGAGGCAGCCGGTCGTGCGTATGGGTGGCGTGCAGATCATTGGCCAGGTCCGAGGTGCCCATGATCAGGCCGGCGAGGCGCGGCGAGGCGGCGGCGATCTCCGCGGCGTGCAACATGGCGAGCGGCGTCTCCATCATGACCCAGATCGCCAGATCGGCGCGCGCGCCGGCCCGGTCGAGAATGCCGAGCGCTTGGCGGATCGTCGCCGCCGCCTCGATCTTGGGCAGCACGACGCCGTCGATGTCCAACGCAGCCGCCGCGACCAGATCGTCATGCCCCCACGGCGTATCGAGGCCATTGACCCGGAGCAGCTTTTCGCGCCGGCCATAGCCACCTTGGACCAGGGCGGCGGCGATGGTTCGGCGCGCCTCGGGCTTGGCTTCGGGCAGGACGGCAACTTCGAGATCGAAGATCAGCCCGTCGGCCGCAAGCCCGCGCGCCTTGTCCAACGCGCGCGGATTGGCGCCCGGCATATAAAGCACGCTGCGGCGGGGTCTGGTCTCGGCCGGCATGGCAAACCCTCGTGCAATGGTCATAATATCGGTGACTTTAGCGCCGTTGCGGCGGCGAAGCGAGGTACGAAAGCATGTCGATTTTGACCATCCAATCCGCGGTCGCCTATGGTCATGTCGGCAACTCGGCGGCGGTGTTCGCGTTGCAGCGCCTGGGCTTCGAGGCGTGGGCCGTGAATACCGTGCAATTTTCCAACCATCCGGGCTATGGCGCCTGGCGCGGCCGGGTGGCGCCGGCCGACGAGGTTGCCGCGGTGATCCAAGGCATCGCCGAACGCGGCGTGCTACCCGGCTGCCGGGCCGTTCTGTCCGGCTATCTGGGCGATCCGGCCTTGGGTGCGGTCGTGCTCGATGCGGTGGCGCAAGTCAAGGCGGCCAATCCGGCGGCACTCTGGTGTTGCGATCCGGTGATCGGCGATGTCGGCACCGGCATCTATGTCCGGCCGGGCATCGCCGAATTTTTTCGCGACCGGGCGCTGGAAGCGGCCGATCTGCTGACGCCGAATGTCTTCGAGGCCGAATTTCTGACCGGGCGGCGCATCGACTCGCTGGAGGACGCGCTGGCCGCCTGCGCCGCCTTGCGCGCCCGCGGTCCACGTCTCGTGCTGCTGACCAGCCTGTGCCGGACCGGTCCTGAAGGCGAGCGGATCGGCTTGCTGGCCTCGTCGGCCGCCGGCGCTTGGCTGGTCGAAACGCCGCTCCTGCCGCTCACCGCGAATGGGGCGGGCGATGCCGTGGCGGCGCTGTTTCTCGGCCATTGGCTCAGCCGGGGCGATATAGCGGCAGCACTTGAGGCGGCAGCCTCGGCGATCCATGCCGTGCTGAACCAGACGTTGGCGTCAGGCGAGCGCGAAATTCAGTTGATCGCGGCGCAGGACACGCTGGCGGCACCGCCCGAGCGGTTCCCGGCGCGGCGCTGCGCCTGATCTTCCGTTACAGCTGGGCGTCGAGATCGAGCTGGCGCGCGCCCCGGATGACA